>WGAO01000096.1 GCA_015489065.1 Thermotogaceae bacterium
ATTCGCAAACTTTTATCCCTCATACAAAACGAGATCGATCAGCCCAAAAAAGGCAGAGGTAGACCTAAGATCTATCCAGACTCTCTCACAATCCTGGCTTTCTTTATGTGATGAATCTGTCATATAGAGACACAGTTTACTTCATACAGAATGCCATCAAAATAGACGCACCTTCCTTATCTGATCTTCACTACAGATTCTCCAAGTTAGATGAAAAGCTCCTCAAGAAATTGTTTGAAAAGCTTTTAGAAGAGCTCAACATAGGCGAAAAGATAGAGTTGATAGCAGTAGACGGGACAGGATTTGGGTATGGAGGGAAAAGAGAACTGAACTGGATGAGAGGAGCTCAAATAAGGAAAGTATCCTCACATGTGAAAGTAGAGCTTTTGGTAGGAAAAGTCAGAGATAGTTCAATAATCTTTGGTGTGAATATTGCAAAAGCATACAGAGATGAGAGAAAGCTCCTTATGGAAATTCTGGGAAAGGTCAAGGCAAAGAAAATCCTGGCAGATGCGCTTATAAGCAAAGATGTGTTTGAAAGGTTCTATGAGATATCCGAAGAAGTAATAGTGCCTGTAAGGGACACCCTTCACACGAAGGTAAGAAGCGATATAAGGAAAAGGGCAAAGAAAGAGTATGAAGCGAAGAGAGGAGTATAAGCAGAGGTACTTCATAGAGCTATGGAAGATAAAGAACGCATATGGAAGGTTAGAAAGAACGAAAAGCTATGAGATGGCGAAGAAGTATATATGGGCTAAGATGATTTTATACAACTGGGCTATGATTTTTTTGTCTTATTGGCTCATGCAGATGCGCTTCGTATATGAAGCCTATCACCAATGCTACTATCACTGATTTTTAGAACACACTCCTGAGCCTATTGACAATGTAGATGACAGTAAATATAATTGCTAACCGCTGGGGCTCGTAGCTCAACTGGCAGAGCGCCCGGCTCATAACCGGGGGGTTGGAGGTTCAAGTCCTCCCGAGCCCACAGAGAGGGGATTTCCCCTCTCTTTTTTTGTTATAAAAGGAATAGTGCCCATCTTGGGCACTATAATAGAACTTTTAATAAGCAGAGGAACCGGGGGTTTTACATTACACTTATCGGATAAATTTCTATTTCCTTTAGGTTAGGGGGGATATGTTGATACTATGCGCAGATTTTTCGGGAATAGATGCCATTTTGGTGGAAGTTGAATCATCTATAGATAGGAAGAGTGTTCTAAGAGGAATAGACATAGTCGGAATGGGAGATACTGCGGTAAAAGAGAGCGAAAAGAGAGTTAAAAGCGCTCTTAAGTCAAATGGATTTGATTTCATGAAAGGTAGGATAACTGTTAATCTTTCACCGGCCGATGTGAAGAAGAGTGGATCTCATTATGACCTTCCAATAGCTTTATCTATACTTTCAGCTACAGGGGATTTAAAGAATAAGAAGATATTTGTTATGGGGGAGCTTTCGCTCGATGGCAGAGTAAGGAGAGTGAGAGGAGTTCTCCCAGCTCTTATGGAATTAAGAAATAGTAAATTTGAAGGTATTGTCATAATTCCGAGAGAAAACGAGAAGGAAGCGTCTGTTGTAGGGTTGAGCGATACTTTTTCAGTTGAAAATCTCAGAGAAGCAGTGGAGCTTATAAACGATTTAAGATTTTTCAAGAGTTTGGAGAAGATCGATATCGCTGTTTCTAGCGATTTTGATGTTGATATGAGTGATGTCAAAGATCAAGAGCTTGCAAAGAGAGCTATTGAGATAGCAGCAGCAGGAGGCCACAATATACTTATGATAGGTCCTCCTGGATCTGGAAAAACGATGCTTGCCAGGAGAATTCCGACTATTCTTCCTCAGATGAATTTGGACGAAATTCTTGAAACTAGCAAAGTGTACAGCATCGCCGGATTTCCCGGACTGGTTTTAAAAAGGCCTTTTAGATCTCCTCATCACACGGCTTCCGTTGCATCCATAGTTGGTGGTGGTGTAAACGCAAGGCCTGGTGAGATATCTCTGGCTCATAATGGGATACTGTTCATGGATGAACTCACTGAATTCAGAAGAGATGTTTTGGAGGCTCTAAGAGAACCTTTAGAGGAAGGAAAGATAACTGTAGCTAGGGCAAGAAGTGTTGCGGTTTATCCAGCGAGATTTATGTTCGTTGGGGCAATGAATCCCTGCAGCTGCGTTGAAATAGATGACGATGGTGAGTGCATATGTTCTGAAACTGAGAGAATCAGATACACGAGAAAGATATCCGGTCCCATTTTAGACAGGATAGACATGCACATAAGGGTAAAGAGAATGAATTTTTCGGAATACAGACGGAAGTCTCCGAAAGAGAGTAGTGAATTGATAAGGAATAGGGTAATTGCCGCGAGGTCTGTTCAGAAGAAAAGAGGAATTCTGAATTCTAACATTCCGCATAAAGACATTGAAGGCTTTGTGAAGATAGATTCAGAATCCGAGAAGCTTCTCGAAAAGTTTTCCGACAGAATGAAGATATCTGGAAGGGGAATAGATAAAATTTTGAAGGTTGCGAGAACAATAGCGGATCTTGATAATTCCGATAGAGTTATCAAAAAGCATATTCTCGAATCTATTCAGTACAGGGTGGTGAGTTTTTGAAGACATCTAAGCTCTTGAAGAAATATGGTGTAAAGTTAAAGAAATCGCTAGGTCAGAATTTCCTCTCGGATCAGAGAATTGCAAAGAAGATAGTAGATTTATCCGGAGTGAGTTCAAAGGATGTGGTCATCGAGATAGGGGCTGGAGCGGGTACATTGACTGAAGAACTTGCAAAAGTCGTAAAAAGAGTAGTGGCTTATGAGGTTGACAAATCTTTGGAGAGACTTCTTAAAGACCGGCTATCAATATATAGCAATGTTGAGCTAGTCTTTGAAGATTTTCTTAAAGCAAATCTTCCAGATGTTAAGGATTTCGTCTACGTTGCTAACATACCTTATTCAATAACAGGGCTCATAATTGAAAAGATTTTAAGAGAAAATCGATTCAAATTCGCCGTTCTCATGGTGCAAAAAGAAGTTGCTGAGAGAATGATTTCAAAACCCGGAAGAAGAGCTTATGGATATCTGTCAGCTCTCGTTCAATCCTACTGTGATGTAAAAAAGCTATTTGATGTATCCAAATCGAATTTTGTTCCAAATCCAAAAGTTGATTCGACGGTCCTGAAGTTGGTTTGGAATGGTACGGATCTCGATTTTGATAAATATTCAAAATTCCTCTCAAAATCTTTTGAGAAGAAGAGAAAGACCCTCAGGAACAATTTGAAGTCTTTCCTGAAGGATCCCGATGAGATTCTTGGAGATATCGATGTTGATCTTAATATGAGACCTGAACAAATCTCTGCGAAGGATTTTCAAAGGATTTTTGCAAAGATCAACCCCAATTTCTGAGATACTCTTCGGCCTCTTTCTTTCCGTATTTTTTCTCTGTGCTCGGATCAGTTGTTAAAAATTTTTCGTCTCCTATGTAAAGAACAGGTCTTATCTTGTAAACATCTGGTATAAACTTTTCTCCATAATATGCATCTTCACTGTAGTGAACGCCCACGATCTTTCCTACGAAAAGTGTGTGATCTCCATATTCTCTCTCATCGTAAAGTTCGCACTCGTAAGCGGCGTAAGATTCAGATAGGATTGGAACATCAATTATTCTTCCATCTTTAAGAGGTATGTCGAACACTTCAGCCTTGTCTAATTCTCTTCCGGAGACACTCCCAACGAATGCAACAGTCTCTAAAAATTCGTAATCTAGAAAATTGAGTGTGAACTGTTTTGACTTCTCTATTAAGCTGTGAGAGAAGCGCTTTCTGGATATTAACACTCCATAAAGCGGTGGATCAAAAGAAAGCTGCGTGTGCCACACAGCACTCATCATGTTCACCTTATCTTCAAATTTGCTTACAACCACTGTCACAGGGAACGGATAATGGAAATAGAACTTTTTTGGAGCTTTTATAAATTTCATTCTTCGCTCACCACCTGTGGAAGCTTAAAAGCAACGGTAAATCTATAAGGCATTGAAAAATCTTCCGAGACGGTAAAATTCACAGGAATTGGTACAAAATCGAAATTTGCCGCTATCAATGCACCCTTTCCCTGCCACGCTATTCCCATACCAAAGTGATATGTACTCCTTGTGAAATCTCCTGCGTATCCAAAAGATAGGCTGAAGAAGACTGGGGTGACTCCTAACGCTATTCCAGTGTAAGTTTCATAGAGTTTGAAATTGGTTGTCACCGCTCCAGCATGAATAGCAAAACTGTCGTTCATCCATCCAATAGCGGCTCCAAATTGTCCTGTTGCCATTTTCGATATATCAGTACTGAGAATGGTGACATCTTTTAAGGCGATTGCTCCTTTGAAGTTTCCGCTGCTACCTATTATTCCGAGTCCAACCTTCATTCCCCAATCGTTGCCTTTTGTGTTTGATACATCTTTGTAAATTTTGCTTTGGAATCCCCAGAAGTAGTTTCCATTCATTCCAGCTACGGTATAGTTGATAGAGTATTCTTTTATACCGAATCCTGAAAATCTCTCCATTGTGAGTTCTCCATTTAAAGCCTCTTCAACACTTTGATACCCAGCTCGAAAGAGAGAGCTCTCCTTTGACCTAAAATCAGTCGTGTATTCAAAGTTCATTACAAATCCATCTGATCCAACTGCTTTAAGAGCTGCCGGATTCCATCCAAAGTACCTCCATCCCATTTCAAGGAGGTTCATACCCAGAGGGCTGAAAATATGTTGTGAAAACAAAATGTTTGACACCAATACGACCAAAAAGATAGAATACAGGACTTTTTTCAAGAAGCTATCCCTCCATAGGATTTCAAAAAACTTTCCTTGAATTTTTCAAACTTTTCTTCCATTATACTTCTTCTTAACTTTTTCATGAAGTCTATCATAAAATTGATGTTGTGTATCGTCAGGAGTATCTGCCCGAGAACTTCTTTTTTCGAAAGAAGATGGTGTATGTAGGATCTTGTAAAGGTCTTGCAAGTGTAGCATTTGCAAGATTCATCTATTGGTCTTGTGTCGTATCTGTACTTAGCGGCTCTTAAATTCAGTTTGCCGTTATATGTTAAAGCAACACCGTGTCTTGCGACCCTTGTTGGAAAGACCGAATCGAACATATCCACACCGAGCGATACAAGCTCAAGTATGAGTTCTGGTGATCCAGCTCCCATGAAATATCTCGGCTTTTCTTCTGGAAGCAATCTTGTGACGACATCTGTCATTTTCAATGTAATATCTCTTGGCTCTCCAACACTCAATCCACCTATTGCGTATCCTTCAAAATCTATCGATGTTATCTGCTCTGTACTTTTCCTTCGAAGATCTTCAAATATTCCACCTTGTACTATCCCAAAAAGGGCTTGAGGTTTTGAGATGAGCTCTCTGCTCTTTTTAGCCCATTTGAAGGTTCTCTCCATTGCTTCTTTTGTTTCTTCATAAGTAGCGCTTGGATCGCTGCACTGATCAAACGCCATCACTATATCCGATCCGAGAGTCTTTTGAATCTCCATAGAAACTTCTGGATTTATGAATACATCAGACCCATCTATAGGAGATTTCACCACAACACCGTTTTCATCTATCTTTTTAATTTTGAGAGAGAATACTTGAAATCCCCCGCTGTCTGTGAGTATGGATCTATTCCAAGCCATGAAATTGTGTAGTCCTCCGTGCTTTTTGATGACATCGAGTCCTGGCTTTAAATACAGATGAAAAGCATTGGAGAGGATTATCCTTGCTCCGGCTTCTTCCAGATCTCTTGGTGTCATGAGTTTTACATTTGCATTCGTTCCAACAGGCATAAAGATGGGGGTCTCAAAACCCCCATGAGGAGTTTCCAAAACCCCCAATCTGACTCTACCGAGAGTTTTCAGCACCTTAAAATCAAAGCCAGCCATTTTCCTCTATCATGTCCCTGATTCTTTTGTATGCTCCGTAAACCTGTTTCTCTAGCTCGTCCATTTCTTGAGCGTAATATTCTTTAAGCTTTTCGTCTTTGAGGGATTTCATGTTTATCTTAACGTTTGCTTTTGCCATTTCAAATGCGGCCCTGAGAAGCTCTGCGGCGCTTAGCGCATCAGAGACGGCGTTTTTGTTCCCAAATTCTGTGACGACTTCTGTCTCTTTTATCACATCTCTAACCTTCCTTGCGAGCTCGTAAGGAACATCTATCGCATGCTTTAGAGCCTCTTGCATTTTTTCACTTCTGATCTTTTTCTGCTCTTCAGTATCTTTGGGAAGTTTGAGAGCTTCCATGAACTTATCGAAGGCTTCCATATCTTTCACAGCCAAGCTCATGAGGTCTTCTCTTAAAGCTTCCATCTTCTCTACAACTCTCTCCATCTCGGCTTCCCATTCTTGATATTTCTTCTTACCAATGGTGAGATTTGCGACCATCTCAGTGAGCCCAGCTCCAAGAGCAGCTGCAACAGCTCCAACAGCTCCTCCACCGGGAACATGGGATTTGCTCGCGACTTCTTTCAAGAATTCCTCGACCGTGAGCTTCTTTATATCCATTCTCTCACTCCTCCTTGACTAGAATTCCGATGAGCTCTTTTCCTGGAATATCTTTTGAAAACGCCGAGCTGCAGGAATCTATGTTGTAAACACCGAAAGTATCGGTTAGATCCGATACATAAAAGATTTTATCATCTGTGATAAAGAAATCCGTTATGTTTGCACTGCAGCTTCTGACATCATTCGTATCGCTTACATCGATTCTGTATATGTTTCCAGCGTCAGTTAGAGCGTAAAGGTAACCTTCTTTTAAGATGAGTTTTTTCACTATACCATCTACATTAACATTTCCGACTGAGGTTAAAACGGCACCGTTTATTCCTATGTAAATGCTCGCCGTGTCGTCAACTGCTATTGCGGTGATAGGTTCAGTCCACTGCGCCATAGTCGGATTTTTTCCAGGGAGAGTGTAAACTCTCTCTCCAGCTGCCACATAGAGTCCATCTGGCCCTGGTTTTGCATCGTTTATCGTGTCCTCAAACTCAACCACAGTTCCGCTGAAGAGCATGGTTGATTCTGCCACAGCGTTTATCGTTCCATCATACAATACTAAAATCCTTGGGCTAAATCCAAGATCTATATTTCCCTCATCCTCCAGATCAAAGCTCAGTTTTTGATATCCATGCTCGGTGGGAACCGCGATGAAACTACCAGCATTTATGGCTTTCCCTGTGAAAGTTGACGATATCGTAAAAACTTTCGTCGCGACGCTGCTATCTTCATCGTAAAGGTATTTGAGTGCTCCATCAGAACTTATAACGTATATCGAATAGTCTGGTTTACTGGAATTTCCATTTGGGTTCACAATCCCGTTTTCACAAGAGGACAACACCAATATTACCAGTACTGAAAGTAAAATCATCAACGATTTTCTGATACTATCACCACCCCTGAGCTCGTTCCTATTTTGTCTGCTCCAGCTCTCATCATGTCTCTTGCTTTCTCAAAACTCCTGATTCCTCCTGCTGCTTTCACTCCCATATCGTTTCCAGCGACCCATCTCATGAGGTTCACATCTTCCACAGTCGCTCCTCCGCTACCAAATCCGGTGGAAGTTTTTACATATCTTGCGCCGGCTAGTTTTGATATCACACAAGCGGCGACTTTCTCCTCATCTGTCAAGTAGCATGCCTCTATAATTACCTTCACGGGAACTTTTGCAGCCTCGACAACCGCTTTGATATCCTCATAGACTTTCTCGTATTCTTTCGCTTTTAAAAGCCCTAGATTTATCACCATGTCAACCTCATCCGCGCCATCTTCTACTGACTTTTTCGCCTCGAAAGCCTTCGCCTCTGTGGAAGTCGCTCCCAACGGAAATCCGCAAACTGTTACGACTTTCTGATGTGTTCCTTCTAGTTTTTCCTTAGCCAGGCTTACATAGCACGGATTTACACATACCCCGTAAAAATCATGCTCTTTCGCTTCTTCACACAACTTCTCTATATCCTCTGGGGTTGCCGTCGGCTTTAGATTCGTGTGCTCTATCGCTCTTTTTACATCCTCAAGTGTTATCTCTTTTTCCTCGAATTTGAATTTGTACTCCTTGTGGAACTTATCAATCCATTTCTGGACTTCCTCTCTTATGTTCACCATATCACCTCACAATCCGAGTTCCTTGGAAATAGATTTCATCGCTTCCAGGGATATCTTCAAAAACTCATCAAGACTCATTCCAAAATCTTCACAACTTCTCATCTTCTCTCTACTAGCACCCTTTGCGAAGGCTTTTTCTTTGAATCTTCTTTTTAGAAAGTCGACATCTAAGACTTCTAATTTTTTCTCTGGCCTTATGAGAGCGGCGGCGACTATGAATCCGCTTGTCGGATCCGCAGCGTATATGGCTTTTTCCATCAAAGTATTTCTTTCCTTCTTTCCGCAGTGAGCCAATATTGCATCTTTGACATCTTGAGGAATATCTTCGTTTTCCAAAAGTTCCAAAGTTACTCTGCAGTGCTTCTCAGGATCGTTCTTTGTGTACTCGTAGTCAAGGTCATGTATCAATCCGGCAAGTCCCCATTTTTCTTCATCTTCACCAAAATGCCTCGCAAGAGCCCTCATTATTGCTTCAACCGCCAAGCAGTGCTTTATCAAGTTCTTTGTTTTAACATGCTCCTTTAAAAGAGCGAGAGCCCTTTCTCTATCCATCATACATTGTCACCTCCTATAAAGTCAGGTTTATTATATCAGCTTCTTACAATGCTCTTTATATATTCGACTTCTTCCTTACTCATACCTCCATTCCACCAGTAAGGTAGTATTGAGTTATCCAAAAGGAGTGGATCTGTGTCTGGATCTATTTTTCCGCTTTTGATGAGTTCGTTCCATTCCGGAGTCCCTGGTATGGGAGTATATTCATTTACGCTTATTCCTATATCCAGTTCTTTTAAAAATTCCACGGCTCTTATGGCATCCTGAAGTTTTTGCCCCGGAAGATTCACCAAAACATAGGCTCTGATCTCATCCTTTGTAAAACCAGCCCTTTTCAAAAAATCCACAGCTCTTATTAGATCTTTGTCGAACACTTTCCCACCAGTTTTTTTCTGAAGATCGCCGCTCGTCTCATATCCCAGGTATATCGTCTTGAAATTGGCTTCTTTTAAAAGATTGGCTATTTCTTCATCGACAAGCCTTGCGTGGATACCATTTGGAAGGTGGAATCTTGTGTTTATTTTTTCATTTGCTATCAATTTCAGAAGTTTTGCTGTGTGGCCTTTTCCAACCAAGAAGGCATCATCGAAAAAGACTATGTCCCTGACATCGAAGATATCTTTGTACCTCAATATGCTTTCTACAACTTTTTCTGGTGTTCTTCTTTTGAATTTCCACATTCTTGGCGTTATGCAATACGTGCATCTAAATGGGCATCCTATGGACGATGTGAATACCAGATAACCAATGCTTTTGTAAAGTTCATAAGCTGGATCTAAGTCTTCGAACCAGTCTATATCGATATTTTTCAAATGTAAATCGAGTATGTCGTTCAAAAGTTTTGGAAGAAGCTCCAGCCTATTTGTGGGAAACACGAAATCAGCCGGGCTTTTTCTGGCGTGCTGCGGGATTATTTGAGTGTATATTCCTCCCAAAATTACTGGGGAATCCGTGATCTTTTTAATTCTTCTTATTGTCTCCCAAACTCCGTGATACCAATATGTCATGGTTGATGTAACCATTACGATGTCAACATTTCCAATCTCTTTCATTTTCCATTCTAGATATTCTGGTGGGGCTCCGTACTCTTTAAATTTTCTTGGAATGCTCTTAACTATCTTTGGTTTTTCTATCACCCTTGACGGGAATTTTCCCGTTCCGTACTTTTTGTCTTTAGGAACTTTAACAAATCTTTTCAGATCTTTGTCATGTCGGTTTAGCGTGTCTATGAGATGTACCTCAAAGCCAAGGCGCTTCAGAAACGCCCCGACATACAGAATACCAAGTGGTTTTAACCAAAAATCGTAAGCCGCGAAATCGTGTATGTTTGGATTTATCAAGAGTGCTCTCATAGCTAGGTTATTTTATATCAACAGAGATGAGTTATACTCAAATGTCGGAGGTGATCCTTGTGGATGTTTTCAAAATGGTAGAAAACTACAGAAATGAGATGGTTGAATCACTAAAAAAGTTCATATCGATAAATTCCGTCAATCCAGCCGGTGGTGGTCCTGGTGAGAAGGAAGTAGCTGACTGGCTTGAATCTCTGCTCAATGGTATGAACTTTCCATTGATAGATAGGTTCGATCCTGTAGATGATAACGGTATTGTCAGGTCTAGCCTCATAGCGAAAATTCCCGGAAAATCTTCAAAGACTCTTTGGATAGTTACTCATATTGATACCGTTCCGGAGGGAGATCTGAGCCTTTGGGATCACGATCCGTTCGATCCGGTTGTGGAAGATGACAAGATATATGGAAGAGGTTCAGAGGATAACGGAGGTTCCATGGTGGCAAGTATATATGCCGCTAAGGCTTTCTTGGACAGTGGAATAATTCCTAATTACACATTAGGATTGGCTCTTGTTGCAGATGAAGAAGCTGGAAGTGATTGGGGGATAAGCTATTTGATAAAAAAGAATGTCTTTGATAAAGACGATATTTTCCTAGTTCCAGATGCTGGAAATAGTAAAGGGGATTTCATAGAGATAGCGGAGAAGAGCATCCTGTGGCTCAAGTTCGAAGTTCAAGGCAAGCAGGGGCACGCTTCTGTACCTGAAGTTTCAGACAACGCGCTCAGAAAAGGAGTCACTCTCATATCAGAGCTCGATAAACTTTTGCATGATAAATTTTCGGATAGAGAAGAACTTTTTGAGCCTCCAGAGAGCACTTTTGAACCGACAAAGGTAGAAAAGACAGTTGATAATGTAAACACGATACCCGGGAAATTTGTTTTCTACTTTGACTGCAGAGTTCTTCCAAAACATAGTCTTGATGAAATTTTAGAGATTGCAAAGAGCACAGCAAAGAAATTCGATGCCAGGGTGTTCGTAGATCAAAGATTCGATGCTCCTGAACCCACCTCTCCGGATTCTGAGATAGCGGTAAGGTTAAAGGAGACGATAGAAAGGCTTAGAGGTTTCACGCCAAAACTTGGTGGAATAGGTGGAGGAACTTGTGCGGCTCATTTTAGAAAGGCTGGTTGGGACGCTGTTGTTTGGTCGACAATAGATGAAACGGCACATCAACCAAACGAGTACAAGAGGATTTCGCATATGGTAGAGGACGCCAAGGTATTTTCAGGCCTTTTTATATAAGGAGGTGGATATCATGCTGAAGTTCGATTTTTCGAGAGTTTTGAAAGAAAATGTCAGCTCCGGTTTGGAGGTTTCCGAAATCGAGGGTAAAGCGAAAGAAGCTTTGAAGTCCATTGAGAAAATGAAGGATTCAGAGCCGGGTTTTCTGAGAATAGTTGGTGATCCGGAGATTCTCGGTCAAGTCAAAGATTTGCAAGAGTGGCTCTTTAATTTCGATACATTTGTAGTTCTTGGAATAGGAGGATCAGCTCTTGGAAATATCGCTCTTCACAATGGTTTAAGGCCGCTTAATTGGAACGAGATGAGTCTTGAAGAGAGAGGAGGATATTTGAGAGTATTCGTTTCTGACAATGTTGATCCTGATTTTGTTTCGTCAATACTCGACAGAGTTGACCTTAAATGGACTGTTTTCAATGTGATTTCAAAATCCGGATCTACTGCTGAGGCCATGGCTAATTATCTCATAGTTAGGAATCTTCTTGAGTCTTCTGGACTCGATCCAAAAGAGCATCTCGTCTTTACTACAGATCCGGAGAGAGGAGTTTTAAGAAAGATAGCAAATGAGGAAGGTATAAGAGTTTTAGATGTTCCACCAGATGTTGGTGGGCGGTTCTCGGTTTTGACTCAAGTTGGCATGCTCTCTGCAATGGCTGAAGGTATAGACATAGATGAGCTTCATGAAGGAGCAATTGATGCGAAGAAGAGATGTCTTGAGAGCGAAATCTGGAACAATCCGGCTCTTCTGATAGCGGTGATACATTATCTTTTCTATGAGAGAGGAAGGAATATATCTGTCATGATGCCGTATTCAAACAGGCTCTACTACCTTGCCGATTGGTTCAGGCAGCTCTGGGCTGAAAGTCTTGGAAAAGGTGGAAAAGGCCAGACACCAGTTAAGGCTCTTGGAACAACTGATCAGCATTCCCAGATACAGCTTTACAACGATGGACCGAATGACAAGCTGATTACGTTTGTGAAACTTGATAGGTATTCAAGGGACATTCTTATGGGAAAGCTTCACGAAGATAAAGATGCTCTCTCTTATCTTGGAGGAAGAAAATTATCAGAGCTCATAAACTCAGAGCTTCACGGAACGGAAGCCGCTCTGACAGAGAACAACAGACCGTCAATGAAGTTGATCTTCGACGGGATAAGGGAGTACAACTTCGGTTACTTCTTCGTCACTTACGAATGCGCCACGGCGATAGCCGGTGATCTTCTAGGCGTGAACCCGTATGATCAGCCAGGGGTCGAGCTTGGAAAGAGAATCACATATTCTCTTATGGGAAGGAAAGGCTATGAAAAAGAAGCCGATCTTGGAAAAATAGAAAAGGAGATGATCATATAGATATGGATGTGAGGAAGCTCAAAGAAATTTACGAAGGAATAAGACCGACCATTGAGAATAGACTAGAGGAATTTAAAAAGCTTTATAAAGACTCTGACGACTCAAGAATATTCGCCGAGATGGCTTTCTGTCTCTTGACACCTCAGTCTAAAGCCAGAGTTTGTTGGTCCGCTATAGAGAAATTGATGGAAAGCGGGGCTCTTTACACGGGAGATCAAAAAGAGATCCTGAAGTATCTCAAAGGAGTTCGGTTTTCTGAGAGAAAAGCCCAGTACATAGTACTAGCCCGAAATATGTTCTTTGACGGTAAGAGATGGAATTTGAAAAGTTTTATAGATTCGTTTAACGATGCTCTTGATCTTCGCGAATGGCTCGTTGAAAATATAAAGGGATATGGTTATAAAGAGGCTTCTCACTTTTTGAGAAACATAGGAAAGGGAGAAAATCTCGCTATCCTCGATAGACATATATTGAAGAACCTGGCACTTTTTGGGGTAATTCCAGAGATTCCCAAGAGTCTTTCAAAATCACGATATCTCTATATAGAGGATAAGATGAGAGAGTTTTCCAAAGAGATAGGAATTCCCATGGATCACCTTGACCTGCTCCTTTGGTACAAAGAGGCTGGTGAAGTCTTCAAGTGATAAGGATAAGTGGTGGTTTTTTAAAAGGAAGGTTGATAAGAGAAGTACCTGACAAAAGAACAAGGTACACTTCTTCCGTTGTCAGGCAGGCTCTCTTTAATATGGTAGATGTTGAAGATAAAAGTTTTCTTGATCTTTTCTGCGGAAGCTGTCTTGTCATGATAGAAGCTCTGAGCCGGGGAGCTTCTGAGGTCTTTGGCGTTGACATATCTGGAAAAGCGATTTCAACTTGTAAAAAGAATCTTTCAGATCTCGGAATATCTGACAGAGCTGTTCTTTACAAGGGAAATGCTGTGAATTTCGTGAAGTCATCTGGGAGATCTTTCGATGTGATTTTCATGGATCCGCCATATGGTTTGAATTTAGCAAACAAAGTTTTCACATCGATGAGAAGAGATATCCTGGAAAGGACCGGAATTTTAGTAGTTGAAGAGAAAAAGAGCTCCAACCTCATAATACCGGATTTTTTAGAGATCATCTCTGAAAGAAATTACGGAGACACCAAATTGGTGGTGATGAGAAAAAAATGAGAGAGCTTATCTCCGTGATAATGGCTGGTGTTATATCCGGCCTTCTAGCTCCCTTTGTTTCTGGATTTATGGTGAAGAACATAGTCTTTTTGAATCAACTCTTTGGGAGTTTTCTCGTCTCAGCTCCTTTTTTTGGGTTTTGGATAATCGGTTTTTTGAGCAGGCATTCAAATCTCATACTTGGAACGGGTGTTAACTCTTATAAGGATGAAAATGTAAAGATAAGACTTAAAGATCTCGTTTTGAAATATTTTTCCACAAACATAACACTTGGATTTGGTGGGAGCGGAGGGTTGGTGTCTCCGATTCTTTTTATAGGTAAAGGTCTTGCTAGCATTATCAATCCACGCGGTGCAAAAATGTTTTCGATAGCTTTCGCGTCCGGGATGCTTACATTCTATTTGGGAACTCCTTTAACATCCGCTCTTTTAGCTGTTGAATATTTTGAAAGAGACAAGATATCATATGAAGATTTCATGCCAGCACTTTTGGCATCTACTATAAGCTACTATCACCATCATCTTCTTGGTATAGAACCGATATTTCTCAATTCTTTCAATGTTGAGCATTTACCATTTTTAGGTATGAAAGAAGTCCTTCTTGCTTTCATATTTTCACCAATATTTGGTCTTGTTGGACTGAGCGCGTATTTTCTGAAGTGGATTTACAGGAAAGTGATCTCGAAGATGAACATTTTCCAGAGAACAATCGTATCTGGGGGATTCGTTTCTTTAGTAGCGATATTGATAGATCCAAGAGTCCTTGGCCTTAGGGTATTCTATAGCTCTTCCCCTCAGATAGCTGGAAAATTTTTAGTAGGAAAGATTCTCGCTACTGTCTTCACGATAGAGAGTATGGGGAGCAGTGGATATTTCACACCTCTCACGATTATTGGAATGAATCTTGGATATGTTTTTTCCCACTTTGATTTCAATGCTCAGATAGCTTCCGTAGTTGGAATTTCTTCTCTCTTGTCTTCAATGCTCAATATTCCAGTAGCAGCGGTGGTCTTTCCCGTGGAACTCTTTGGCCTTAACGCTCTTGTTCCAGCCGCTATAGGATCTTCTGTTGCTTACATACTCTACAGGAAGTACAGGCTTGAATGAGAAAATTTTGCATTCAAGTGAGTTGTTGTTATAATCAAACTCACAGCGGGAGGTGTGGCTTTGAGAAAGATAATCCTAGACTGTGATCCGGGACATGATGATGCAGTTGCGATAATGCTTGCAGGGCTCCATGAGGATATAGAACTTCTCGGTATAACTACCGTGTCCGGAAATTCATATCTTGAGAACACTACACGTAACGCTCTGATAATATCAGAGATGTCAGGAATAGATGTGGAAGTCTATCCTGGTGCTTCAAAACCCATTCTCAGAGAGCAAATAGTGGCTCACGATATACATGGATACAGTGGTCTTGAAGGAGCGGATCTTCCAAATCCGAAGAAAGCCGCATCGAATATCCATGCAGTTGATTTCATGTCTGATGTTGTAAAGGAGAATTTTGGTGAAGTCACGATCGTCGCAACAGGACCGCTTACTAATGTCGCTCTTTTCGCTCTGAAATATCCTGATCTTGTAAAGGGAATAAAGGAACTCGTTTTCATGGGTGGAGGAATAGCGTTTGGAAATGTCACACCTGTTGCAGAGTTCAACATATATGTGGATCCTGAGGCCGCCGATATAGTTCTTAGGATGGATATTCCAAAAGTGATGGCTCCACTCGATATGACTCATCAGGCAGCGATAACGAGAGAAGAGGTTCAAAAATTAAAAGATAGTGAAAGCAAAGTTTTAAATGTTGTAGCAGATCTGATGAATTTCTTTATGAAAACTTACAAAAATGTGTTTGGAATAGAGGGGGCACCTCTCCATGATCCCACGACGATAGCATATCTCATAGATCCGGAAATTTTCGAGTGGGAAGATCTCAATGTATCCGTAGAACTTAAAGGAGAATTCACCTATGGTCAAACCGTTGCTGATATTTGGAAGACTACGGGAAAAGAACCAAATGTTAGGGTCTTGGAAAAAATCAATAGGGATAAATTCTTCGATCTTTTGTTAGATACTCTCTTGAAACTTTCCTGATGAAAAAGGAGTGAAAATATGGCGGAAGATCCAAGATACCACATAAGGGTTGATCCTGACGATGTCGGTAAGTATGTCGTGATAGTGGGTGACAGAGGAAGGGTTAAGAGGGTAGCGAAGTATTTAGAAAATGCAAAAGAGGTCGGAAACAACAGAGAGTATTTTACTATGACAGGAAAAATTCTCGGTGAGAAAGTCAGTGTTATGTCAACCGGTATGGGTGCACCAGCAGTTGAAATAGCTCTGAACGAACTCGCGACAACGAATGCAAAGGTCGTGATAAGGGTTGGTACGAGCGGGGCGCTTCAAAAGCATTTGAAACTTGGAGACAGTGTGATAGCCACAGCTTCTGTGAGAAGAGACGGAGTTACGATGCAGTATCTTCCCCCGGAATTTCCAGCGGTTTCGGATTTCAAAGTCACAGACTATCTTGTCAAGGCGGCAGAAGAGGTTGGTCAGAGATATCACACCGGTATAATTTACTCTACAGATTCCTATTACGGCAGGATATTCGATCCAGAATCTCACGGAAAGTATGTTGAAAAATTGGCAAAAGCTGGAACACTCATAGTGGAGATGGAGGTAGGAGCACTTTTCGTTGTGGGGAAAGTTCTTGGCATAAAAACAGGTGCGGTCTTAACTGTCAGAGAAGAGCTGGATGAAAACGGCGAGTATATCCAAGCTGGTGAGGAGTATGAGAAAGGTCTTGAGAAATCGATAAAGCTCACCTTAAAAGCTATAGAAATGATGATATCGGATGGGTGGTGCTGAATGAAAGCCGTTCAAATGATAAATATAGTCAAGGTCTATCCAAATGGTATAGTAGCCAACAACGGAGTGAACTTTGAGGTGGAAGTTGGTGAGATTCACTCCTTAGTTGGTGAGAATGGAGCGGGAAAGACTACTCTTATGAAGATTCTCTTTGGAATAGAACAACCAACTCAGGGAGAGATAAGGATATTCGAAAAGCCCGTTCATATATCCTCACCCCACGACGCTATAAAATTGGGAATAGGAATGGTTCATCAGCACTTCATGCTCGTTCCTTCACTTACCGTAGCAGAGAATATAGTCTTGGGTATGGAACCTACAAAAGCTTGGGGGACAACGATAGATATGGATAGAGCGGTTGAAATGGTAAACGAAGTCGCAGAAAAATACGGTCTTCCCGTACCAGCGAAAGAGGTTGTTTTGGATCTCCCGGTTGGAATAAAACAGAGAATAGAGATACTCAAAGCTCTCATAAGAGGTGCGAAAATCCTGATACTGGATGAACCGACTGCTGTTCTGACTCCGCAGGAAACAGAGGAGCTGTTCGTAGCTTTGAAGAATCTCGCAAAGAAAGGCATGACTATAATATTCATTTCTCATAAACTCAACGAAGTCAAGGAAATATCAGATCGCATAACAGTCCTGAGAGATGGCAAGACTATGGGAACTTACAGGGTCGAGGATGTCACGGAAGAGGAGATTTCCCGTTTGATGGTCGGAAGGGATGTTGAACTCGTCATAGATAGACCGCCTGCAAAACCAGGGAGAGTAGTCCTGCAGGTAAAAGATCTCAGCTATTACAGGGAAGATGGAGTACGGGTGTTAAAGGGCGTCTCTTTCTCTCTGAGATCGGGTGAGATACTTGGTGTTGCTGGTGTTGAAGGAAACGGTCAAAGAGAATTAGTAGAGATTTTAACCGGTCTCAGATTTGGAGCCACGGGTAGTATCGTTCTAAATGGGGAGGAAGTCCTTGGGCTTACGGCTTACGATCTCAGAAGAAAAAAGGTGGCTCATATACCAGAAGACAGGATAGAGAAGGGAGCAGCTGTTAAAGCTTCAATAGCGGAGAATTTGATATCGGACAGATATTACAAGAGACCGTTTTCTGGAAGGTTAGTCCTATTTCCAAAAAAAGTAATAGAATTTGCAAAGAAGGCTATAAAGATGTTCTCCATAAAGACAGACAGTCCACTCACAGAAGTTGGAATGCTTTCTGGTGGAAATATGCAAAAGGTTGTTGTAGCGAGAGAATTCACATCTGGAGCGGATCTTCTCGTAGCAGATCAGCCGACGAGGGGAATAGATGTTGGATCTACAGAGTTTGTTAGAAAGAAGATAATCGAAGTTAGAGATAGTGGAGTGGCAGTCCTTTTGGTATCGGCAGATCTTCAAGAAATCCTTCAGCTTTCCGATAGAATCATCGTGATGTACAAGGGTGAAATAGTCGGATACTTTGACAAAAACGAGGGGTTGACAGAGGAAGATCTCGGATACTACATGCTAGGTGTAAAGCGGCATGATCCGGATAGAGTGAAGGAGGCAGCGCTCTTATGAGAAGGGATCGGATAATTTTTGAAACTGTCAGAACGACTCTCACCATATTAATAGCTCTTCTCATAGGATATGTGATACTTCTCTTTGCTACTGACAAAGCAAATGAGGCTTTCAAATGGTTTTTACTTGGCCCGTTGAGCACTAAAAGGAGAATAGTCGAGCTCCTAAACAGAACAACGCCCTTGATATTCACCGGCCTTGCAGTGAGCGTGGTTTTTCAAGCTGAGATATTCAACATAGGTGCAGAAGGCCAGCTCTTTTTTGGAGCAGTTGCGGCAACTTTTGCGGCTCTTTACTTTCCACATATAAAATTCTTGCAGATAATACTGGTTATGCTATTTGCGATGGCTGCAGGTGGTGCTTGGGCTGCCGTTCCAGCCTATATGAAAGCCAAGTGGAATGCAAGCGAGCTAGTCTCATCGCTTATGATGAATTATGTGGCGTTCTTTTTCGGGCTTTATCTTGTGAACTATCATATGAGGGATGTGAACGCTGGTGCTCTCGTTTCGTACAGATTTCCAAGAACAGCTTGGCTTCCAAGGATGCTCAGGAGGTATAACCTTCATCCTGGTATCCTAATAGCGATTGGATTTGCGCTTCTCGTTTGGTTTTTCCTCTACAGAACAAAGTATGGATATGAACTTAGAATGGTTGGGAAGAACAAGGAATTCGCACGGTTTAGCGGAATAAAAGTTGAGAACGTGGTCATTTATTCTCAAATAATAAGTGGAATGATAGCAGGACTTGCCGGAGCAATAGAACTCATGGGGCTTTACAAGAGGTTTGTATGGCAAATGACTCCAGGATACGGTTTTGATGGAATAATAGTTGCGCTTCTTGCGAGAAATAATCCTCTAATGGTGATACCAGCAGCACTCTTCATAAGTTACCTCAGGACAGGTTCATATGTTATGGGGAGGATGACAGGCATCGCACCTGAGATAGTTGTCATGCTCCAAGCGATAATGATACTTTTGATAACGGCAGAAGCGTTCCTTGCATTCTGGAAGCGCAGAATGATAGAGAAATCTGCTATGAGTCGGGAGGAGTAAGTGTGAATGAAGTGATAAAGAGTATCTTGTCCGCTCAATTCTTCTATTCCGTCTTGAGGGTAACGACGCCGGTTCTTTTTGCAGCTCTTGGAGCTCTTTTGAGTGATGTAGCGGGGGTTATAAATATTGCTCTTGAGGGTTTAATGTTGATGTCGGCATTCTGGGGAGTGATGGTCAGTGCTTGGACAGGAAGCGCCTGGATAGGGCTCTTAGCTGGAGTAGCATCTGCAGTCCTTCTATCACTCGCACTTGCGTATTTTCATCTGAACCTTAAAACCGATCTTATACTCGCAGGAATAGCTCTCAATATGTTCGCTTCTGGGTCGACTGTGTTTCTCCTTTACCTGTTCAGTGGGGACAAAGGCTCTTCCTCTTCAGTGAAAAGCTATGTTCTTCCAAATGTAGATATACCTGGAATAAAGAACATTCCAATTCTTGGGGATATATTGAGTGGTCACCATGTTTTGACATACATAGCATTTTTATCCGTTTTCGTCGTTCAATATCTCATATACAAAACACCACTTGGTTTGAGAATGAGAGCAGTCGGGGAGAACCCCAATGCAGCTCAATCAGTTGGAATATCTGTCAAGCGTATAAAATACACTTCACTCGTTCTCAGCGGATTGATGGCCGGTCTTGGAGGAGCTTTTCTATCGATGGGATACGTATCTTGGTTTGCAAGAGACATGACAAATGGAAGAGGTTTTATAGGTCTTGCGGCTCAAGCACTCGGCGGAAAGTCAGCTTATGGTAGTATGTGGGGAGCTCTTCTCTTCGGAGCGGCTGAGGCTACGAGTTACACTCTTCAGGCTATAAGGATTCCGTCTGAATTTACAAACATGCTTCCGTTTATATTCACAATAATAGCTCTCATCATATACGCGAGGGCTAAGATTATGCAAATAAAGAAAATAAGAGAAAAGCAAACTTCTCATGAGGAGGTGGGTTTATGAAGAAACTTCTGGTAGTACTTTTAGCGGTTTTGGTAGTTATGGCATTTGCAAATCTCAAGGTAGCACTCCTTATCAACGGAACTCTTGGTGACAAGTCTTTCTTTGACTCAGCAGCAAGAGGTATTAAGATGGCTGAGGAGAAACTGGGTATAGACGGCAAAATCATCGAGATGGGTTATGACCAGTCAGCTTGGAGACCGACGTTGGAAGATATAGCAGATCAGGATTACGATGTGATAATAGTCGGAACATGGCAGATGAAAGAGATCCTTGAGGATGTTGCTCCGATGTATCCAGAGAAGAAGTTCATCATATTTGACACATCTGTTGATTACTCTCTTGGAGACCTTGACAATGTTTATTCTATACTCTACAAGCAGAACGAAGGATCATTCCTTGTTGGAGCTCTCGCTGCCATGATAACGACTTCTGGAATGCCCAAAACTAATCCTCAGCCGATCATAGGATTCTTGGGCGGTATGGACATACCTGTTATAAATGACTTCCTTGTTGGTTACATAGAGGGCGCAAAGTACATAAATCCAAACATAAAGATAATCATATCCTATGCTGGAGCTTTCAACGATCCAGCCAAGGGTAAAGAACTTGTCCTTGCTCAGTACAGACAAGGTGCCGATATATCGTTCAATGTTGCTGGAGAGACTGGAATAGGGCTTCTTGAGGCAGCAAAAGAGATGGATAAGTGGGCCATAGGAGTAGACTCAGATCAAGCTCTTGCTGTTGAGGATCAGGACCCAGTCAAGGCTCAACACATAGTTACATCAATGATGAAGAATGTTGACCTTTCTATATACAGAGCATTGAAACTCACGATAGAGGGAAAATGTCCATACGGAAAAGCTGAAGCTCTTGGAATAGCGGAAAAAGGTGTTGGAATAGCCGACAACAAGTACTACAGACAGATAGTTCCAAAGAAGTTCAGAGACAAGATAAAGGAGATAGAAAATCTCATACTTGAAGGAAAGATAAAAGTTGATACGGTATTTGGAATGTCCAGAAAGAAACTTGATGAGCTCAGAAACAGTGTAAGGCCGTAAACTTAGATTAAAACGACAACCGGGGTTCATCCCCGGTTGTTTTTATAATGAATTTTACATAGCATTCTCTCCAATTTTCCTCAGGATTAAATCTTCCAACCTTACGAATTCTTTGTAACTTCTCGTTAACATTGCTTTAATTTTTCCGTAATTGACAGATTGCTTTTGAATGGTATTATTATCCCCGGCTCACATGAATGAAAGGGTCTTCGAAAGCTTGAAAAGGCGCATAAGAAGCGGAAAATGAATACACCGGAGAAAGACAAAGCAAAGGACTCCGGGTCATTGAAATGTGGATAGCAGGTCCTTCGAGAAGTTTTCACCAGAGATGGCGTGAGCCAGTGATTGAACTTGCCATAAAAGTTTTTATGGAGGGTTTGATCCTGGCTCAGGGTGAACGCTGGCGGCGTGCCTAACACATGCAAGTCGCGCGGGGAAGCTCCCTTCGGGGAGGAGTACCAGCGGCGGACGGGTGAGTAACACGTGGGTAACCTACCCTCCGGAGAGGGATAACTGGGGGAAACCCCAGCTAATACCTCATAAGCTCCATCCACACAAGTGGATGGAGGAAAGGGGCGTTTGCTCCACCGGAGGAGGGGCCCGCGGCCCATCAGCTAGTTGGTGGGGTAATGGCCCACCAAGGCTACGACGGGTAGCCGGCGTGAGAGCGTGGCCGGCCACAGGGGCACTGAGACACGGGCCCCACTCCTACGGGAGGCAGCAGTGGGGGATTTTGGACAATGGGGGAAACCCTGATCCAGCGACGCCGCGTGCGGGATGAAGCCCTTCGGGGTGTAAACCGCTGTGGTGGGGGACGAATAAGGCAGGGAGGAAATGCCCTGCCGATGACGGTACCCCACTAGAAAGC
>WGAO01000097.1 GCA_015489065.1 Thermotogaceae bacterium
GTACGGCCCCATAGGATAACGGCTAGTCCACCGGATTCTCAGTCCGGAGGTCGGGGTTCGATTCCCCGTGGGGCTGCCAGGAATAGGCACACCCTTCGGCATTGTTGAGGGTTGCCAACATTGAAAAAGGGAGGTCTCAAACCTCCCTTTTTTATTCTTTCAGCTTTATCTCTACATATCCATTTGGGTATACAACGACTTTCTCTATCACTTCGAGATAAAACTCTCTCTTTTCTTCATCATCGAACGATCTGAACATCTTTTCAAGTTTCTTCCAGTGTTTCTCCAGCTCTTCTGCTGTATATCTTTTGGTGTCAGCTCTTGACAGTGACTCAAGTCTTGTTGATATCTCCCTCTTTTCCTTCTCAAGCTTCTTTAGCTCCTCGACTATTGTCTCTGATGAAATTCCTTTCTTAACAAGAGTAAGAATGTTTTCTATCTCATTCTCTACTTCGTGCAGCTTTTGTGTAAGCTCACTGTATTCTCTGTTCTGAGACAGTCTTGTAAGATCTTCGAGATCGTTCATTTTTCTTGCAAGTTCTTCAAAATCAATCGGTTTGTAGAACAATTTTGCTTCTATGTATGCGTCTACGATTTCTTCTAACTTTTTCTTTGATATTCCTAAATATTCGTGAGATCTCTTTTGCTTCCACGCGGAACAGACATACATCGGAGCTTTGTTGTGAGATCGTGGAGAAGCAACCATAGGAGCTCCACATATCCCGCAGTATACTAATCCCCGCAGCAAGTACACGTGTTTTGATACTCCCGAGGTATATCTCCTCTCTTTTATCCTTTCGTTCACTCTCATCCATAAGTCTTTATCAATGATCGGCTCAATAGCTCCTTCTATTCTGACTACATCTTCTCTTCTCGCATGGTGATTCCTCTTTGTCCCCTTCGAGTATGTGTACACTCCGATGTATTTTTCATTTCTCAATATGTCGTACAGCGTTGACTTCGTCCATTCTCCTCCTCGCTTTGTTTTTATCCCTTTTTTGTTGAGAATATCCGCTATCTTTGCAATTCCAAACCCTTCTGCATACATCTTGAATATTTCTTTGATAACTGGAGCTTCCTCTTCATCTGGCACAAGTTTCTTTCTTATCTTCCCCTCTGAATCTTTCACTTCCACCACTTTGTATCCATACGGCGGCTTCCCACCCATCCAATATCCCTTTCTTGCGACATATCTCATCTTTCTCTTTGTCTCTTCTGCTATGTAACGCCTCTGCATCTCGTACATCCCAGAGAATATCCAGCGTGCAAACCAGCCGGCAGGTGTCGAAGGATCAACTGGCTCAAGAACTGCAATGACATGTATTCCGCGACTTTCTAATATCTTTGTAAGGCGCTGATCCTCTACGCCCTCTCTGAAAAAACGGTCGAATTTATCTACTATGATGAGGTCGTATTTCCCTTCAAGTGCGTTTTTGATCATCTTGTCAAAGTTTTTCCTTGACACTTTCCCTCCGCTGTCTTTGTCATAGAACTCGTCAACTATCTCAATTCCGCGCTGCTTTGCAAATTCTCTTATGAGCTCAAGCTGGGCTTCGATACTCGTTTCTCTTGATTGATGTTGGGTAGAAACTCGGGCATATGCAGCGGCTTTCTTCAATCCCCATCCCTCCTTGGTGAATTCTACGACGGTAAAGGTGGAATGATGCAAAAACAACGGCACTAAGAGAGGCAGGAAAGATTAATTAATAGAAAGGGTATTTAAATAAAAACACACTATACTACTACTCGTCCGTGATCTCTGTACACAAAAATTGGATATTTTCTTTAAATTGACGGAATCTAAGTTAGAATCCTCGATAACATTTTCATGTCAAGAGTCTGAACCTTCAGTGCAATCATAATTCTCTCTTTGATTCCACTTCTTTCCGTTTTTGAAAAGCTGAATTGAATTGAAATTACAAAGCAGCGTAGATATATACTTACCGTCAGACGATAAACCTTATCTTCTATCTGACTCTAATTTGGGGTAAAGTGTCATTAAATTCACTGTCGATTAAGCTTATTTGTCTCTTAATAATTTTTCTCATCTCTATCGCCGGCTTTAAACAAAATATTTTAAACTCTTCTTTACTAACATCTTCTTCCTTATGTACATGTGGAAAAAGCAGTTTCAAATAACCTTTACATATTTTTACTATCGCCCTAGTATCTCTTGTATCTGCGTTTTTAGGTATATCTAGCAGAGAATCTACTACCTTGGCAAAATCTGGAATCGTTCTTAATTTATGCAATATTTCGGAAAAATATTCAACATTCAGTGAATATCCTCTCACCCTCAAGTCTTCCCGCATTCTAGGCAATCTCCATCCTTCAATGAAGCCATGAAATCTATCTAGTAGAGCAGAATCCTGAAAGAATTTCGGTAAATTAACAAAATATTTTCTATGTAATGGTTGTCTGTCTTTTGTTAATGGGATGTTTCCCAATAACATAATCCCAGCAGAAGAAACTCCTTTATAATTCGCCACAGAAAAATTCCCAGACTCTAAATAATTTTTTAAAGCACCTTGCAATTCACTTGGATCTGTGAACTTTATGGTCTCGATTTCGTCTAAAACCACAAAATCATAACGGGTTATTATGCCAGGAGTTGAACGAGCTATATCATAAAGTAACTTTGCCCTCGAGACAACGCCACCACTTACAACCCAGCCGTATTTACTTAAATTGTTAAACGTATAAGACTTACCCGTTCCCTTAGGTGCAAGTTCTATCATGTTCAAATTGGGTTCAACAAAAATAAGGAGACGGGCTAAAAATAACAACTTTTGAGAGAGTGATTCAAATCCATCAGGGTTATATTCCATAGAACGTATTAAAAGATTTATCCATTCTTCTAAGGTAAATGCCTTTCGTTTCTCTCTAAAGTATTCTACATCTACTTCATAAGGTTTAAATGGCTTATAATCCACAATCTCTATTGTTCCTTTTTGACCTCTTTCAGGTGGAATATAAACTAATTTAACTACACCCCAAACTTCTCCACCTTTTAATTCTGGATACTTCTTGGCGATATAAGAAGGTATCCTACCTTCGTTAAGTTTTATGCCAATATCAGGTATAGAGAACCTCAATATTCCTGACTTTATATCTGGCTCTACCATAATTCTTGCAAGTAGTGTAACTTCTTTTAAGTCACTTAGAAGAGTCCCTTTTATTTTGCTTTCTTTGTGTGCGATATGAGAGCTTAAAAAAAGTTTCAAAGCATCTATATCTAAGTTTCCAAATTCATCTGTAAACTTTCTTAATATCCAATCTTTAACAAAGGATGGAAGGTTATATCCAGAAAATATTCCATCTCGTTTTGGGCTTTTAAACACAGACTCTTCTGGAAATACTTTCCTTATTTTTTCATCTAGTGCATTCACAAAAGATCCCTCTCTTCAAATCCTCCTCTGATAGTTACATTTATTTGATAATCGGTATCCCCTATCTTCAATATAATCACGTGTGTTCCGACTTTTAAACCTTTTAGATCTATCATGTAGACATCTTCGTCTTTCTTATGCGTCACTTTCAGTGAGCGCTCATTAAGAAAAGCCTCAGGGATGTACAAAGGCTGTGGATATATTCTAAATTGAATTATAGGATTGGCCTTCCAAACCTCAAAATCAGCGGGTTCAATTTTATATTTAGTTTTTTCTTTCTTAGTTTCAATTACAATATAAGGTACTAAAACCTCTTCAGGAGTGGCACCTCCATGAACTTCCCTATAAGGAGTATTTTTCAAAGAAACATGTTTCAGTGCAACAAGCGCTTTCTTACCTCTACAGTTTCCTTCATCAACGTTCCATACAATGAAATATTCATCGTCCTTATAATTTTCCTCATCAATCCACATACACCTTCCTTCATGTTCAGTATTTGGCAGGTTAAGCCTTTTAATGTTGTCAAAATCTTTTAAGCACAAAAAACTAAATCCATGATCCGAAACAATGCATACTTTATCATAGGGCAAATCTACAACTTTCTTTATAATTTTCTTTATAAGTTCAATTTCGTTGATTAAGTCGTCTGGATACCTATATGGATTTTGATCATGGATGTACTTATCTAAGTCTTCTATTTTTTTACACTCGTATCTGTTACACTTTGTAATGCTTGGTAAATTAACCCGGACGATCAACTTAGCCTTTATAATTTTCTCTTTTTCTTTTCCATATTCATTAAGTAGATGAACCACTAATGAAAACCATTCAGCCCCTAACCCGTCTATCCACACA
>WGAO01000098.1 GCA_015489065.1 Thermotogaceae bacterium
AGATATTAAAAGACCTCAGTAGGTTTCTTAGAGCAATCATTTAATAGTGTGCATGAGGATCATAAGTGGGGGGACGTCTATGAGCGTATCAGCTTCGACTAAATTAGATGTAATCTGCGGCAAGGACAAAAATGAGAAGCTTTCTCGACTTGAAAAGATACTATGGGATGCTGCATGTCTAATCCGGGGTTCTGTTAACCCCACAGATTATAAGAAATACATTCTTCCTCTCATCTTTTATAAGAGGCTTTCAGATACGTTCACGTATGAGGTAAATAAGCTAATTAAAGAAGGCGTAATCGAAAGTGTTGATGAGGCATACGAATTAGCGGAGGCCGAAAGGGAGGAGCATGGGAGACCTAAGTCAATCAGATATGTTATCCCAAAAGAGTACCACTGGAATACCATCGTTAAACTTTCAACAGACGTTGGAGAAAAGCTTACAGAGGCCCTCAGAGGAATAGCAAAGCTAAACCCAGAGCTTTCAGGCATAATTGATGTCGTAGATTTCAACGAGACTCATGGAGGAGAAAGAATAATCAGTGATGACATCATCCAGAGAGTACTTCAAATACTGAACAAGATGAGAATGGGTCCAGAGGACGTTGAACCCGATATTCTGGGAAGAGCTTATGAGTACTTGATAAGAAAATTCGCTGAGGACAGTGGACAAAGTGCAGGGGAATTCTATACTCCCTGTGAAGTTGCCTGGCTTATGGTTAACCTTCTTGACCCAAAGCCTGGCTCAGAGGTTTACGACCCTGCATGTGGCTCCGGAGGCCTGCTAATTAAATCCCAACTCTATGTGAGACATAACTATCCGGAAGAGGCAGAGAGTAGGCCTGTTAAACTGTTCGGACAAGAGAAGATAGCCTTTACTTATGCTATAGCCAAAATGAACGTTATTCTCCACAACATGGAGGCCGACATAAGAAGAGGTGACACAATAAGAAATCCCAAGTTCCTCGACGATAATGGCAAGTTAAGACAATTCGATTACGTTATCGCAAACCCAATGTGGAACCAGAACTTCCCAGAAGAGGTCTATGTCAATGATAAGTTTGACAGGTTTACATTTGGAATTCCACCCAGTAATAGTGGCGATTGGGGCTGGATACAACATATGTACGCTTCCGCCAGAGAGAAAGTCGTTGTTATTATTGATACAGGTGCAGTTTCAAGAGGATCTGGTACAAAGGGGACAAATAGAGAAAGGGACATCAGGAAGAAATTCGTTGAGAAGGATTTAATTGAGGCTGTAATACTGACTCCTGAAAACCTGTTTTACAACACACCTGCTGCGGGAGTTATAATAGTCATCAACAAGAAGAAGCCTGAGGAAAGAAAAGGGAAGATCCTCCTTATCAACGCCTCTCAGGAATTCCAGAAAGGCACCCCAAATAATTACATGACAGAGGAGAACGTGAGTAAGATCCTAGATGCTTACAACAACTTTAAAGAAGTTGAAGGTTTCAGCAAGATAATAACGATCGAAGAGGCCCGCAAGAACGACTACAACCTGAGTCCTTCAAGATACATCCCGATAATAAACGAGGGGGAGTATAGGGAGATTCCAGAGATCATCAAAGACCTACGGAGAATTGAAATAGAAGCGAGAAATGTGGATACGGAACTCAATAAAATCTTGGAAGAGCTTGGATTTGAAGGATATCTCCCTGGTGAGGGATCATGAAAACCCTTGACGAGTTTCTTAAAGTCAGAAACAAGCCTGCACCAAGAGCAGAGAAAGAAACTAGACGGGCACAACAAAAACAGAGGAAGAAGCTTTATGGTAAAGAGCTTCCAGAGGGATGGGACGTAGTTAACTTTGGGCAGATATTTGATAGGGTCGAGAAAAAGTCAAGAAAAATCAAGATCTCCGAGGATAAATTATACAAGTTGGTCACCGTTAAGTTATACGCAAGAGGAGTTGTTCTGAGGGAGATTAAGGGAGGAAACGAAATCAAGACTAAGACAATGTATCGGATAAAAGAGGGAGATTTCATTATCTCTAAAATTGACGCTAGGAATGGAGCCTATGGGTTTGTTCCGCCTGAGTTGGATGGTGCTGTTGTCTCAGGCGATTTTCCTATTTGGAGATTAAAAGAGAGAGGAAACGTTGATAGAGACTTTGTTGACTTTTATTTATCCCAACCCGAGATATGGGGGCTTATAAGGAATTTTGTAACAGGAACAACTAATAGAAAAAGAGTCAGCCCCGATGAGTTCATGTACCTTATTAAGATCCCCCTTCCATCCATAGAAGAACAGCGTAAGATAGTCCATGTCCTAAAGACTGTTCAAAAGGCCATTGAGCGTCAGGATCAGATAATAGAAACCACAAAAGAGCTGAAAAAGGCCCTAATGAAGAGACTGTTCACAAAAGGGCTGGATCCAAACCAGCCTACGAAAATGACGGAGATTGGCGAGATCCCAGAGCATTGGGAGTTACATAAGCTCGGAGAATTAGGAGAATTAAAATATGGGTATACTGCAACAGCCACTAATCATAACACTGGGGTCAAATTTCTAAGGATCACTGACATACAAGAAGATGGTAGAATTATTTGGGAGGACGTTCCTTACTGTCAGATCAGTTCCAAGGAATATTTAAAATATCGCCTTAAAAGAGGAGATATCGTTTTCGCAAGAATTGGGGCAACTTCTGGAAAGACTGCATTTATTGAGTCAGAGATCACTTCTGTATTTGCTTCATATCTAATTAGATTCAGAGTGACCTCCCCCAAATTACTTCCTAGGTTTCTGTTTTATTTCACTCAATCTGAAATATATTGGAGCAAAGTAATACAAGAAAGAGAAGACAAGCTTAAGAAAGGCATTAATGCAACTATGTTATCTAGTCTTCTGATTCCAGTTCCCCCAACATTAGAAGAACAACAAAAAATCGCCAACATTCTCATGACTGTCGACAAAAAGATAGAGCTGGCCCAGAAAAAGAAGAACGCCTTAGAAGAGCTGTTTTCAACGCTAAGGTACAAGCTCATGACGGGTCAAATCCGAGTTCACAAGCTGGAAATACCAGGAAAATCTTGACTTCTGATATCCTTTCCTTCTACTAGCGAAAGTGATAAATATTCGACATGATAAACATTCGATGTAATACGGGGGGATTCACATGTCTAGTAGTTTTAGAGAGTTTGATATGTACCCCTATGTGAGAGAGCTTCTTAGGCGCAAGTTTCCAGCCTCCCAGGGCTGGGTTATCAAGGAGAGAGAACGCAGAAACGGCTACGAGCCAGATTATATTGTCGAGAGACGGAGGGGAAGTATCATTGAGAGACATATTTACGAAGTCAAGAAAGAGCCAAAAGCCAAAACAGAGCATATTAAACAAGTCAACCGATACGCAAAGAATCTCTCCGGTCCAAAAGTTAGGATAAAGAGCAAAAATCTGATATACCCTTCTGGAGTAAACACTTCGGGTCTTCCTCCCGATATCAACGTCTTGAAACTTAGGAAGTTCAAGGTGACTGGTTCAAACAAATCAAAGAAAAAATCCGGGAAATCAAAATCGAAAAAGACATCAAAAATGAGAAGGAGCACCTCTCCACGGAGGAACTGGAATGCCCTCTTATAAAATCACCGCGGTTCTTGAGCCTGCAGGAAGTAGTAGTATAGGATTCAATGAACCTGTTGAAATAAACGAAATCAAATTATGGTCTGAAAACTTGGATAACGGTAGTATACCCAGAATCTACGCCGAGAGGGAATTTGAGACTGAACAGGAGATGCCACACCCCCAGTTAGAGAGAATTGCTTATTCCAAAATAGAGACAAAAGTTCTTCCAGTCATTGTTCTCTTGTCCGGCGCTCCTTATAGGATTGCTGATATTAAAATAGAAAGGCTTCCAGAAGTTGAATCTGGGGATAAGACTGTGAAAGTTCGGCTTTTTGAAACGATCAGGGTAACAGATGAAGTGAAAATAATAGTAAAAACCTTTGGAAATACTCAGGCTGAAATTTCCAAGATAAATGACAGCCTCGAAAAAATAAATCCGGAATCAAGAAGTATTTTTCTTAGAGCTCTCAAATACTGGAACCGAGCTATGAGAGATCCGGATCCCATTGATAGATTTCTCAATCTATATATCGCACTTGAAATTCTAGCGGGGGAGTTAGTGAACGAAGAGTACAGGGAGAATAAATGGGTAAACGCATTGTACGACAAGTTTGGCTTTAATGGGATTTACGAAGGACATAAGATTCATAGCATTAGAGCAGCTTTACTCCATTACAAGAACAACGAGCTAAGCAAAGAAGAAGCCGAGAGAATTATTGAAAAACATGTAGATGAATTTGCTCAGGAGATTTTTAGACTCATGAAAGACTACGTAGAATGCGGAGGGGATATGGAGTGTTTACAGAAGAGGAGACAGTCAAAAAGCCGTTCATGAGCTATTTAACTAGTGTCGGATGGGAGTATATATCCCCTCAAAAGGTTGATTCGCTAAGGGGTAGCTGGAAAGAGCCGTTTATTCTACCTATTTTCAAAAAGAAACTGCTGGAGCTTAATCCTAAAATGACTGAA
>WGAO01000099.1 GCA_015489065.1 Thermotogaceae bacterium
CTCATATACGGTCCAGCACCAAGAGAATCTTTGGCCTACGATCCGTCCGTTAGAGTTATCCCATACGATCCGATAAAAGCCAAAAAACTCCTCATAGATTCTGGCTACAGAGACACAGACAGAGATGGAATACTTGAAAAAGACGGAAAACCATTGAGATTCACCCTCATGTACGTCAGGGACATGGACGAAAGATACAAACAACATTTGAAATTCAAAGCCGATATGAAAGCGCTCGGAATACAGATAGAGCTAAAAGAGGTTACATTTCAAAAGCTCCTTAAATATCTGAAAGATGGAGAATTCGACATAGTCTTCTTCTCCTGGAACACGGGATCCATTCCATCCTTTAAAACCGTATGGGCAACTGGTGGAAGCGAGAACTTCACGGGATATTCGAATTGGAAAGTCGATAGACTTGTTGAAGTCATGGGACAGGAAACGGACAAAACAAGGAGGATAAAACTCGCAAGAAAGATCTTCAGAATAATTGCAGATGACGTACCCGCTCTGTTTCTTTTCTCACTCGATTCTTTGGTCGTTTACTCGGACGCCGTTGAGGGGATCAAGCCAAACCCGATGAACATATTCTTCAACATAACAGAGTGGGAAACCGAGGAGGAATGATTTATGAGAAGGATATTCCTGGTATTTCTAACGATTTTACTGCTAACTTTACTCCTCATTACAGCTTGCCAGGTGAAAGAAGTAAAACCGGGATCTTTCAAAATCATTAAACCCGCCGATGGAGCTACCAATGTGGCGCTTCAGCCCACCATAGAAATAGAAGATTCTTCGGACGTTCCAACAACATACGATATATATCTCGATGGAAAGCCAGCTGGGATCAACTTATCTGGCACATCGCTGAAAGTTAGCGAAAAACTACCTCCAGATACTTACCACACGATAAGAGTGGTTAGAAAAGTTCTTGGAAAGTTGGAAGAAGACTCCCCAGACATAACTTTCAAAACAACCCGGCCTCCGCTAAAACCGTGGTACGCATTCCCAGCGAAAAATTACAAATTCCCGATTGGAAGTCTCCTTGAGTGGAAAACGAGAGATCCAGATGGTGACCCTGTAACATTTGACGTCTACATCGGTGAATCCCCGGATAAGCTCAAAAAGGTAGCAGAAAACATCAAAACAAGCTCTTACAAACCAGAAGGTTTAACCCCAGGAAAAACTTACTACTGGAAAGTCGTCGTGAAAGACGATAAAGGAGCATCAGCGGAAAGTGATGTGTATTCGTTTAAAACCTATGTGCCGGAGTTTATGAAGAGGTATATATACTCTACTCCATACAACGGTAAAATCTCAATAATAGATATCACGGATATTTCGAATCCAAAATTTATCAAGTCTATTGTTGATAGCAAAACTATTCGAGGTGTAGCAATATATAAAAATTACCTGTACGCTGATGAAGATAATGAAATGAAGATCTTTGATTTAACAACTGACAAAACTACTCCAAAGTTAATTAACACGGTTACAACTAATGACGGAAAACGATACCTGTTCATATTCGATAATTATCTTGTTAGATATGAAAACGGTGGACAAGTTTACGACATAACCGATCCGGAAAATCCTGAAAAACTGTTTAGTATAACCATGAGAGGTGGAGGACATCTTGAGTGGGATATAGCTTATGAAAATGGAAAATTATTTGTCATAGCAAGTGTATGGGATCCATCTCCAGGGAATTTCTACGAGCTGAAGATTTTCGATATAAGAACTGGAAATTATCTCGGTGGATTTTCAAACAGTGGAGGAAACTGGGAATCAGGAGTGGAAGTCAGTGGAAATTACCTGTATACGCTGAGAAGGAAAGACAAATGGAACGGAGTAGTATCCTTGGTGGTCTATGACATCTCAAATATAAACTCTCCAAAAGAAATTAAAACTATAACCTTAGAAGACAAATCGTATTTAAAGCTTTACAAAAATGGAGACTTCTTATACGCAGCTTCAGATGACTACGATGGAAAGATATACAAGATAGACATATCCGATCCAGCAAATCCAAAATTGGCTGGATCAATAAATAACATTAAACCAGGATGGATTAGAAATATGTCGTTTATAGATAGTTATGCAATAGCTTCGGTTGACAGAGGAGGAATAGTAATTGCAAATACAAAGGACAACTCAGTGATTTCTTCCTACGATGTTCACGGTTGGCCATACTGCAGCGACATTGGCAACAATCATCTATATGTGTTCGATTCAGACTACAAAAAGCTCATAATATACGATGAAAACTTAACAGAACAAAAAGTTATCGATGGCGTCGAATGGATAGAATCAATGAAATCTTATGGAGATAGGTTCTATATAACTGGTGGTGGAGCAGAGATTGATATAGTGGACATATCTGATCCTGTCAACCCATCATTAGTTAAGAAAGTAACCCCCTCTATGGAAATTAAGAATCTCAAAATTCAGGGCAACTACCTGTACGCTTTGGGAACATCTGGACTATTCATATACGACATTACTGATCCTGACAATCCAAAACTATCTGGATCTGTGAATCTACCCGTCGAAAACCTTGAAGTAATGGGAATTGGAAAAAACTTCGCCATTGTTGCCAGCAGAGATTGGGATAAACCGGGATTTTTCATAGTAAACATATCGAATAAAAACAACCCAAAAATAGTTTATCAAGACCTAAATTCGTTTGTAGACAGTTGGGTAGCTGCAAAGGATTTCTATGCGTTTGCTCTGATCTCTGATAAGAATTGGAATAGAAAATTGGTGTCTTTCGATGTATCAAACCCGGATTCTCCAAAGATTTCTTTCCAGATGAGTGTAGATAATTGGAAAAGCGGGGTTGCTATATACAAAAATTATTTGCTTACATATAGAAATGGGTTGGAAATATATGACATATCAGATCCTTCAAATATTTCTCTCTCGGGGACATTTTTTGGAGATAAATATCCAACTGACTCAGCAGCGTATCTAACAGTTTCCGGAACATATCTATACCTAAATGTAGGATGGTATGGTCTTATCAAAATAGACCTATCAGATATTAAAAACCCTAAAGTTGTTAAAGATGAAGATTGGTTCGTTTCAAATCAAACAGCGGTGGTGGGAGAATGAGGAAAATTCTGATTGGCTTATCGCTGATAGCCATTATCTTATATTTACCTTCCTGCATGAAAATAGGCAGATACAGCATAGAACTCTTATCCCCAAAAGACGGAGCAGAAAACGTGAGTCTAACACCAGTTCTTACATGGAAATTCTCCTCACCTTTCCCTGTTGATGTGAAATTCGATGTGTATCTATCCGGGACAAGTAGCTTTTCAAATCCCATTGCAAAAGATATAAAAGATTCCTACTATGTTCCCTCTCTTGAAAGCGGAAAGACATATTACTGGAAAGTAGTTGCAAAGGCAGCAGCTGGAACCTATGAGAGCAAAGTCTGGAGTTTTACAACTGTGAAAAACAATCCCCCAGAGAAACCCACTCTCGTATCTCCAAAAAACGGCTCAAAACTCAAAGTGAAAGTTCACTTCTCCTGGAGCTGCTCTGATCCTGATGGAGATAAGATAAGCTATAGACTCCTTTTGTCTGAATCTTCAGATATGGCCTCTCCCACAATCGTCGATGGAATAGAATCCACGTCCGTGAATTTAGAGCTGATGCCGCTTACCAAGTACTACTGGAAAGTCATCGCAACTGATGAAAAAGGACTGTCAAGTAAGAGCGACATATGGAGCTTTCAAACGGAAGATTTCCCCCCGACAAAACCAGTTCTTACATATCCAAAAATAGGTGAGAAAAACGTTCCCTTAGTGCCTACACTGAGATGGTACAGCATCGATCCAGAGGGAAGCCCGGTGACGTATAACCTCTTGTTTGGAGAGGGCGAAACAGCCCTATCGACAATCCTGGAGAATTCAACGCTTAACTACTACAAATTTCCCAAAAAACTCAGTATAAACACAAAATACTACTGGAGAGTAATCGCCTTTGATGTGAATGGAAACGAATCTGAGAGCGAAATAGGGTATTTCAAAACTCTATACATAAAGAACGATCCTCCATCTACTCCTGAGATAATCCAACCTGAGATTGGAAAAACAGATCTTGCGCTGTCAAACATCACTTTCAGCTGGACTTTAAGCACAGATCCAGAAGGAAAGACCGTTACTTATGATCTATACCTTGGAAAAGATAAAGAAAAAGTTCAAGGAAAATCACAAGAAACTCTGATCGCTTCTGACTTAACTAATTCTCAGTATACCTACACAGAAACGTTAGACCAAAATACCACGTATTACTGGATGGTCGTTGCAAAAGACGATATGAACCAAGTGCCAAGCAAAGTGGCGAGTTTTACAACGAAAAGCATTGCACCACTTGGATACGTCTATTCCGTAGGAGGAAAAAACAGATTGGACGTTATAGATTTTACAGATCCGCTCCATCCTAAATTCGTAAGGAAACTATCCAAACCCAGCGAAAACTACTGCGGAGTAGCCGTGAACGGAAATTACCTGTATGTTAGCTACTCTGATAACACGGGAAGCAAAATAGGTGTATACGATATTTCATCAGATAAGAGCAATCCAAAATTTGTAAAAAGCGTAAATGGTGATTGCGATTTATTGAAAGTTTACGACAATTATTTAGTTGTATTCAACAGAGGAGGATGGGGAGCAAGCGTGTATGATATAAGCAACCCCACTACTCCAAAAAAACTCTATAACGTCTCTATGAGAGGCGGAGGAAATATGGAAGGTGATATAGCCTATGAAAATGGAAAGCTTTTCTTAATGACAAGCGGATGGGATCCATCCCCAGGAAATTTCTACGAGTTGAAAGTATTAAATATAAAAACAGGATCTGTCATCTTAGATAAATATGAAAATCCTACAAGTTGGGAATCAGGCATAGAAGTAATAGGAAACTACATGTACACATTGAGAAGAAAAGATAAATGGAGCGGGACAGTATATCTTGTAGTTTACGATATTTCAGATTTAAACAACATCAAAGAGCTTAAAGCAGTTCCGCTAAAAGATGATTGGACTTTCCACCTCTACAAAGACAAAAGCGGTTCCTTCTTATACGCCACGACGAACGACTACCGGGGAGGAGTTTACAAGATAAACGTCACAGATCCATCAAATCCCTATCTCGAAAGTCATGTTCAGATCTTAGGCGGGTGGGTTATCGACATAAGTGATAGTAGGAACTACATTCTCGCATCTTTGGGGTGGGGTGGACTTGTATCTATAGATAAAGATACATTTTCAGTTGTGTCAAAATACGATAAACACGTTTTCTGGCCTGGAATCTTAGTAAGCGTTAGGGGATATCTGTACGTTGCCAGCGCTGACGATATTAAAGACTTATTGATCCTCGATCGTAACCTAAACGAAATTAAGTACTATAAAACCTTTTTTGACGATGACTGGATAAGGTCAATGACTACTTTCAACGATAAATTATATGTAGGGGGTAGTAGTAAATTATACACTGTAGATGTTTCTGACCCAGAAAATCCAAAGATTCTTTCTACAAACCCTATTTCTGGTGATGTAAGAGATATGAAAGTGAGCAACGGAAAGCTTTATATTCTTTTCAATTCTTCTTTAGGCATCTACAATCTCTCCAATCCAGATAATCCTACTCTTGAAAGAACAATTCCTCTTCCAAACGACATGGTAAGGTACATGGAAATCATTGGAAACAGCGCCATCGTTGGAAGTGATAACTCTGATTATCCAGGAATTTATGTGATTGACTTAGAAAATTCCAGGATTACCTATTCTGATGGTTCACATTACACAACTTGGATCGTAAAAAAAGATAACTACGCAATTATTGGTCTCGAGGATAATAGAGGCACTTCCAACATATCTGTTATGGATTTGACAGATCCAACTCGCCCGAAAACCGTTAGAAATCTCTCTATGGATTACGAAAGAAAAGCACTCGTATATGGAAATTATCTGTTTACATGGAGAAACGGACTTAAAATTTATAACGCATCTAACCCGGCTAATTTGTACTTCGTATCAACAACATTTGAAGGAGAATATGAGGATGAAGATGGAGAATTCGCAATGGGAAGTGATAATCAAATTTATATCGTGGTAGGCGGGAAAGACCTTCTAAGTGTAGATATTTCAAATCCAGAAAAATCGGAAGTTATTTCCTATGAGGATCTCTTTGATTCAGATCAATCTGTGGCGGTGGGAGAATGAGAAAACTCTCGATAGCTCTCTCAATAGTTCCTGCTATGCTCTTGGCTTCGTTTTTCTACCCATATATGGGAGGACTTCGAGGGCTTGACGGGAACTTCACAAGCTCTGTGGATTTCACCATGAGCGAGTTCATAGGTTTTGGATACGATATGGATGCTTATATGCGATACTCTGACTTTTTGGGAGCGCTGGCTTTCAACATTGGAATTGATGCGAAAAAGTCTGGAAAATCCCTCTACAGATTTGAAAACGGTTCTATCGTTGAGTACAGATTTCCCTTTGGCGAGGGATGGAAATTCTCAGGAAACATAGGATTAGGAACGGGAGATAGGATTATATACGGCGCTGATATAAAATTCGAGAAATCCGATTCCGGCATCTCTTTTGGAGTGTTTCCCGCAATTGGCTTCAAACCGTCCTCCTTTGTGATATCCGCTTTCGCTGGGATAGATTCAAACTTGACTTTTTACACAGGTCTTAGATACATAAGCGACTGGACGGATTCATCGATGTACGGGACGCTTGGAAAGAAAATCTTTGTAAATCTCACGTCAAACTCCAAATTTTTCGACATATCTTTGAAATACTCCCCAGATGAAGGTGATCTTTTCGCAGATGCAGACCTTAAGCTCTTCGGAGTGGTTCTTGGAGGTCATATAGAGATCACCGACAAGCTGGACTACTACGTTCTGGCTGGCGTATCACTTGGATTTGGAAAGCAAAAGCCAGAGCAGTGGTACATAAACGAAGTTTTAAAACAATACGCAGAGAAAAACTACGGTGATTCTTACAAGCTTGTAAAAGAAGGTATCAAACTCTATCCAAACAGCTCAAAGCTCAAAAAATACTTCACTATGGTGGAAAGAGAATATCTATCATCTCGAATGCTTGCTATGCTATCAGCCGGAAACATTCCTGAGGCTCGAAAGATTGCGTCCAAGCTCCTTAAAAAATACCAGTTTGATCCCGTAGTTTTAAAGCGATGCGTCAATTTGAGTGAAAAAACAGCAACAAATCCTGAGTCATATACCTACACTGGACTTAGCGGAGATGATCTCAAGAAATTCTCAGATGCGATCTTTCACTATTTATCAGGTGATTATTCGTACGCTTTAAGAACTTTATCAGAGCTTTTGGTAAGGCACAAAGATAACGATTACCTAAAAGTGAAAATAGCCGAGGTGTTCGCAGCCCAAGGTGCTTGGAAAAACGCTTTGAAGATGCTCAAAAAAGTCCAAAATAAGGTGATTGGATACAGCTACTCGCATGCATTGGCTCTTCTTAAGAAAGGTGAATCACCTGTTGAGGAATTCTTAGGTGTATTCAAGGAAGGCGACATAGATCATATAAGAGACTCTCTTTTCTACAGCTTATACGTATCCGTGAAAACCAAAGATTACCAAAATGCGGAAACTTACGGAAAGCTCCTCTCGTC
>WGAO01000100.1 GCA_015489065.1 Thermotogaceae bacterium
ATAGTCCCTCGTGGCGACGCGTATAAAGACTGATCTTGTGGATATCACTTAATCCGAATGGAGCCGTTTTGGGGAATAAGGGGATAGGAGTTATATTTTGAAAAAAGGGGGAAATTCCACAGTTTGCATATTTCATGTGAGGAGGTGGTGGGATGAAGCGGGTCATTTTGGCGGTTGCTGTTGGAATAAGTCTTGTGCTGCTGCTCTCGAGCTGTTCTTGGATACAAATGCTTGTTGGGGGTGAGTCTACAGGAAAATTTATAGTATACAAACAAAATAGTGATGAAACGTGGGACATTTATATTTGGGATGGAAACGACAAATTTGAGAGACTCACATATTTGAAAGCAACGAAAGGTATAGATGCAAGGTTATCGTGGGATAGAAAGAAACTAGCTGTTCTGACATACAATGATTTAACAAGAACCTTGTATGTGATGGATCTAAATACACGCTCGTTAAATAAAGTATTCGAATCGGAGAACATAGATTTAAGGAATTGGAGGAGAAACAACAAGGATATAGTTGTTGGTTGGCATTCTGGATGTGAAGTGGATCTATATTCGATCGATTCTGAAACCGGGGAAAAGAGTTTCTTCTTGAATCCATCAGATGTTGATCCGATAAAGCACGCGGTATATGTTTGGTGGCCTCTTAAAGATGGAAGAATGGTTATGGCAGCGCAAAATGGGTGTTGGTCTCCCACTTTGGAGTTGTACATATTCAGACTAGGCGATGATGGGAAACCTTATGATATCAGGCAACTTACACACAATTCTTATTATGATGATATTGGTCTTGTACGAGAAGGAAAAATTTATTTAAAAAGATCAGATAATCCTGCGGGATATGATTCCCCTGAAAATGTATACGTACTTGATTATGAAACTGGTGAAGAAGAAAAATTGACGCATTTCACTAAAGAAGAAATAGTATATCCTGTTGCCGTATATAAAGATTACTTGTACATAGATCTTTATGATAAATCCACCGCTACACGTTCAATTTATAGGCTGAATCTTAAGACAAAAGAACTTGAGCCTGTCAAAACCGATGTAGACTTCTTTATAGTGTTGTCTGGAGGATTTTAGGTTCTATATAAACATCTTACCGTGGAAAAAGCTTAAGAAACAAGGAAAATCAATCATTAAATCTAAAAAGCCTCTTCCACCACGGTTTCTTTGGCGCTGGTAGTCCCTTTACCTCGGATAGATACATCTGGACGAGCTCTCTTAAAGCTTTTTTCTTTTTCAAGCTCTTCTATCTTTCTCTTCGGCCTTCAAAGATGCTGAATCACTTCGTTCAGGTAGTGTGTTTTCATTTATCCAACCAGTGGCAGACTTGATGGGTGCTTCATAAATTTACAATAGTTTTCCTTTCTCACTTAGAATTGTTAACAGATTTGACGGCTCTATCTTCACGCAAGATAAGACTTGGAAAGAGCTGATCGATATGATAAAGCGCCGTTAAGTGTCACTTCGATGAAGGGGCTCTGAAATATATTCATGTTCACTTTGTCAAGGATGTGACGATAGCGGTATGAATTTTCCGAGAGTCTATCAAAAAACCGACGGATTCCCCACAGATTTCATCATAGAGACGATCCAAATCGTTCACAGGGTATCTATAAAAAAGCTGTTTTCCTTTATCGTTATTATCTTTCAGCTATTTTTAACCTGAGTATAGGTCAAAATTTCAGAAAATTGACCAGATTATAGGTCAACATATCATAACTACTGAAAAAATAAGTTTTTGAAAGGTGTCGATATGAAACGTGATGAAGTTCTGACAATCTTCTGAGAAGGAAATTTTCCTTTTTACTTTTTACAGTAAGACAACGAGCGTGTATATCAATGCCAGCAAAATTATGGAAACATAAAATCATTCCAAAGTTTTTGAGAGCATTACTCTAATGAATCTGTAAACGGTTCATATTAAACAGATGATCTTCAATCTCCAACCTATTTTGTATCGCCAAGTTGCAAAGTCATTTGTAGGGCCTGTTATCTCGATCTCTTTAGCCATACTTGAGCTCTTCTTGGTTGAATTTCGTCCTTTCACCTTCTGATAGTTTCGTTGAAAAGTGATCGCTGAAGTTTACACGTAGCACTTGAAAACAGAAGAAAGATCCGCTTTTGAGTGGTAGAATTAAGCGGGGGTGAGAAGATGGATGTCATAGAGAATGTGGTGAGATCACTCATAAAAGAAGGAAAACTCAGCAGAGCAAGAGCTCTTTTGAGCGTGTTCCAGGACGA
>WGAO01000101.1 GCA_015489065.1 Thermotogaceae bacterium
CGCACGGTTATCGGCAATCTCATAAATGGCTGATCTACTATCACGCTTCCTTGAGTTAAAGTTGCCGCTTTTCTCTTTTGCTCATCCAACAGATGTCCGTACTCGCTCTTTGATAGCTCCACCCACTTCTGTCTTCCCACAACAACTGTAGCTGCCTGAGTTATGACTCTGTAATCAACCTCAGAGGCTGTCTGCTCTGCTCCTATGAGTATCACCCCGAAAGATCTCCCTCTTTCCGAGACATCTCTGAATATCGAGGCTATTTCACTTCTTTCATCCCTTGGTGCGTATTTGTTCAGCTCGTCAAGTACTATAAACACCGGAGAATTCGAAAGCATTCCCTTTTCTTTCTCTCTCATCACATCTTTTATAACCGCTCCGACGACTATCGATTGCATCTTCGTTCTAAGCCTTGATATATCAATCACGGTGATTCCACCAGGCCTGTTCCATTCTATCTTGTTTCCATCTTTTTTCCATATCTTACCAAGCCCTATGTTGAGCGCGAGTTGTAACCTTCTTTTTAGAAGCTTTATCGTGCTCACACCTATTCCAAGGCTTTTCAGAAGTATGTAAAGATCGTTATCTTCTTTAAGCTCTTCTAAAAGCTCGTACGGATTCGATATTTTATTTCTCCTTCTCATTTTTTCATGTGAGCTGAATGTGTCTTCAGCGTTCATGTATTCCATAATCGATATCACAGCGAGCATTAAATTGCTATTTCGCTCAAGCTCTTGAGGATCAAAGATCATTTCAAAGAGACCTAAGTCAAAAAAGTCTGCCGTATCCCAGGAATAAGGCTTTGCATCAACTCGAAGCGATTCTACTCCCTGGCCTATGAATTCCGATTTACTCACCGCGTAAAACTCAACATTTTCAAAAGGATGGGGAGATACATTCAATTTCTCGTACATTCTTCTCCATTCTTTTCCAATATCTGTATCCTCAGACTCTATCCACCTTCTGCTGTAATGATCTATGAACATCAAGCTATCACCTTTCACATTGAACACGATAAATATCGGTTTGAGATGACGATACCTCTCTGATCTCTTTATGTTATCTATGATCGATCTCATCAAAAAAGTCGTATAGGAAGTCTTAGACGCCACGCCAGATTGCCCAGAGATATTTATGTGAGCTCCGTTTTCACCAAGTATGTATGAGAGATCTAAAAATGCCGTCGAATCGTTCTCAAGAAGTCCAACAGGGAGCTTCCTATCTGAAAAACTGTCAAATCCAAGTGCTATATCTACTTCATCATCTCCTACAAGATGAACAATTTCGCCAGGTATCGGAGGAACATCGGGGGGATTCATATCATTCTTGCTTGAGATGATTCTTGTCGTTACAACCTTGGCTATGAAGGAAGATAACTTGGGTTTAACTCCTTTTTCAATAGTTATTATCTCCTCAAATCCTCTCATGGGTACATCCCATGTGTTCAATATCTTTGTTACCATTCCATATATAGTTATTTTTCCAAAATTCGAATACTCAAAACCTACTTTTACTATATCACCTATTCTGACCATAACATCTGGAGGCTTATTTATTCCGCTCTTGAGTCTTACATAGAACTCATAAGGAGATGCTTCACTGCTTCCTGTAACATATCCGATTTTCACAATTATCACCCTCTCTTAAAACAATTGGGTGGCATAATGCCACCCAATCTTTGGCTGGGAGGGGAGGACTCGAACCTCCACCGGCGGATCCAGAGTCCGCTGTCCTGCCAATTAGACGACCTCCCAACACAAGAGGTATTATATCATATCCTCTCTGGTCGGGGCGAGAGGACTTGAACCTCCGGCCTCCTGCGCCCCATGCAGGCGCGCTTCCACCTGCGCTACGCCCCGGCAAACGAGATTCTACCACAGCCACGTTTTGATGGTCAACGATAGTTGCCTTTCTATAATCATATCACTAGTAATGTGAAATAATTCTTAGAAATGCTATAAGCTGTGGATGTTGTACTTTTTTGTCCTTTTATGCTACGATAAGTCGATATGAAATGAAAGGGTGAGATCGTGAAGAAAGAAGTGTCAGTAACTCCATTCTCAGATATGATAAGAATATTCGTAGACATGAGAAACACGAATCTCGCTCCTTTAATAGATCATGCCGTGGATGTAGCAAAGATCTCTGCACTCATATTGAAAAGAATCAAACCTTTTGAAAACCCCTCTCACATCTACATAACCGGCCTGTTCCATGATATAGGTCTAGTTATCTATTCAGAAATACTGGCACCAGAGGAGATCGCAAAACTTTCCGAAGATAGCTCATATACCCTCAGCTCTCTTCTTTACAAAATAGATAGAGATATGTACCACGCAGCTTTTTCTGCTAGAATGATGGAAAAAGTCGGTATAGTCCCGCAGAAATATTTAGAAGCTCTCAGGCAACACCACAACCCTCTCAATAAGATGACCGGAAGTGACGATGTCATCCTTATTTCAAGTATTCTGGATGTAGCCGATAACATGTCCGTGATAATCCGTGATATGAAAGCCGACATGGTGAAGATCGCCGAAAGAATCGACTGGTTTCTGATAAATCACAAGATGACTGACGAAGTCAGAAGAGCCGCTAGGGACTTGTTCAAATCCTATGTGGAGATGACTTATGTATTTGATTATGATTCAATGCTCGATGATTTCTGCGGAACTGCTGTGCATGTGAGTTTGGAGCAATTCATAGAGACTTTGAAAATCCTCGTTCTCATGGTCGATCTTCAGTCTCCTTTCACGGTAAAGCACTCCTCTTCTATAGCCGCTCTTGCAAGAGATATCGCAGCTGAGATGTTCAAAAATAAGTTCGATTCCCTCGTTATGTACATATCAGGACTTATACACGATATAGGAAAATTGAGAATACCTGTTGAGATCCTTCACAAGCC
>WGAO01000102.1 GCA_015489065.1 Thermotogaceae bacterium
AGCTGCGCGGTCGCTGTACGGTCTTAGCGGTGAGAAATTGTTCTTCGGTGTTTTTGATGACAAGGGAGTTATGATATATCATAACTCCCTTGTCATCAAAAACACCGAAGAACAATTTCTCACCGCTAAGACCGTACAGCGACCGCGCAGCTATATTTCCATTCTCATCAAACACAACGACAACGCTGTTGTCATGCACCGGGCTGTATCCCTGATCATCCTGCGACTTTGCAAGAGTCCAAAGTCTTCCATCTGAATCAATGCCGTACCCGGCCGGAGCGACGGAGGCGATCATATCGTAGTCCATCGTGTACGGCACCTCTGTTGCTTCTTTGATGACATTTAGATCATTGTCGAGGACAGCATACCAAGTTTTGTAGGTGCTCTCCATCAAATTCTCAAGTTTTGAGAAAAGAACCAGAATTTTGCCAGAGTAAGGCACAACGTAATCGGTACCTATGCTGGCGTCACCCTCATAAACAGACTTTGAAGCCATGCTCAAGGTATTCGGATCTATCTTGACGACAAACTCAGCTGTTACTTCTCCTTTTGGCGCGTAAACATAGCCATCCTCTCCCATCTCCATGTTTCCAAAAAGGCCGTTTATGGTAGCGGAACTTTCCACAACACCGTTTTCTACTCTTACCAACTTGCCGCTATTTGTGAGCGCGATGAAATCAAGAGGATCATCACCAACCTTTACAAGATGCATGAAAGCTCCGCCCGTATCGGCCTTCTTTACAGACACCGAATCATCACCGAAAGTTATGACGCATGTTTTTCCACTCTCTTTTTGATCTGCCACGTAGAGAAGATCACCGTAGTTTCGATCGCCAAGAGAAACAACATATCCTTTCACTCCGCATTCGTTTGTCAGGTTCAACTTTTCTGATGATGCCGAGTAGTATATGAAATTAGTGCTGCTGTACGGATCACCGTCAGCAGAGGAGTAAACCACCCAAACATGATTTTCATCGGTCCCGCCAACTTCTCTTACAAGGGAAGATAGATCTCCTTCTTCCTTTGGAATCGAGTAAACTTTGTACTTCTTCACAACTGTTCCATCCGGTACTGAGAAAACTTCAAGATAAAGAGTGGAAGAGCTCTCTGAATTTTCCCAAGCTCCGTACACTATGTGATCTTTGTCTATCTTATAGGCTTTTCCAAACATACCAGCTGGAGCTAAAAGAACGGGAGATGACATGCTTAAAATCGAAGGACCACTAGTAGATGATCCACCAGAGCCTGTTGAGGATGATTCTGAGGTAGAAGATGAATCAGGTGTTTCCGAGCCGCCATTTTGAGGTATCTGACCCTCACACGAGAAAAGAAATAACACCAAAAACGCAAGGAGAATTGGCAGGAGCCTCTTCACCGATAGACACCTCCCCAAACGTTTTTAATATTAGACTATTCCAAAAGATGACAGGTTCTATATAATCGAGATTTGGAGGGATACGGTGCTGAAGATTATTAAAGTGACTACTCTGTCGATAATCAATGCTATTGTTATTTGGATGGGAGCGTACCTTATCTCCTCTGGTATACTCGTTGGCCTTGGGATAACAATCCTATCCCTTATGGTGCTGATAGATTATTTCACTCTGAGCGCGAAAGGCTACCCTTTCAGATACATGATACCGGCAATCGCTCTGCTTTTCATACTAGTTCTCTACCCGATATACTTCACGATCAAAACTGCATTCACGAATTACGGAACGGGCCACCTCATGACAAAACAAGAGGCAATAGAGAGGCTCATATACGATCCAAATTACATATACACAACCGAAGCGAGCCCGAGCTGGAGATATTCTGTTTACACAAGCGCAGAAGATTTCGTGATTTTATTTAAAAAAGGACCAGAAGAATACATATCCTTTCCGCCAAAATCGGTGGTCAAGAGGGGAAGAGAGGTGCTTCTCAGAAGGGGAAAACTTGAAAAGATTCCTTTTAAAGCTTTTCCGAAGGATGACCCCAGGTATCTGTTGATCAGCGGGAAAACCTATAGAAAATTCTATGATCCGGATGACGAGATGACTCACATGAATTCTGGAGAGTTCGGAGCGAGGATAGTTCAGAAGTTTCTCTACAGATCTGAGTTCATAACACCAGAAGACGAGAAAATTACCATTCGGATAGCGAAAGATGGAAAATGGAGGTTTTTCAAATTTGAAAGACTTTACAGAGTGTCTTTTGAAATGAGCGAGCTAAAAAGCAAGCCCACTAGGAAGATGGTGATAGTTAACACCTTGACCGGGAAAAAGCTCATAGAAAAGGATGGAACTTTCTACGATATATCAAAAGATGGCTCGAAGAAATTCGTCATCGGTTACATAGATTTCGTTGGATGGAGAAATTTCCTTAGGATAATCAAAGATCCCAACATATCAAGACCTTTCTTGAAAATATTTTCGTGGACCTTCACCTGGGCTACCCTGAGTGTTCTTTTTACATTTGCGATAGGACTTGTATTTGCACTCGTTCTCAACGATAGAACTCTCAAGGGGAGAACGATATACAGAACACTTCTCATAATCCCATGGGCTATCCCGGCGTTCATATCGGTTCTGGTATGGAAGAACGGCATGTTCAACGAGACTTATGGAGTAATAAACAGATTCGTTCTTCCACATCTAGGTCTTTCTCCTATAAAGTGGTTCAACGATCCACTCTGGGCTAAAGTTGCTGTTTTGATGGTGAACACCTGGCTTGGATTTCCGTACATGATGACCGTCTCCTTGGGGGCGCTTCAATCCATACCGGATGAGCTTTACGAGGCGGCGCAGATAGATGGTGCCGGAAAATGGAAGAGATTTTGGAAAATCACTTTCCCTCTTCTCATGACAACTGTTTCTCCACTCCTTGTAGGATCCTTTGCTTTCAATTTTAACAACTTCGTCAATATCTATCTTCTCACCGGAGGCGGACCACCTCTTCCGAACACGAGCACTCCAGCAGGGGCGACAGATATCCTCATATCCTACACCTACAAACTGGCTTTCGAAGGAGGAAGAGGACAGGACTTCGGATTTGCATCCGCAATATCGATGATAATATTCTTGATAGTCGCGGGAATCTCCTTTGTAAACTTCAAAATATCCGGAAGTTTTGAGGAGAATCTAAAGTGAAAATACTACAGGTTGTACTGGTGACATTCTTGTGGGCTTCCGTTCTTCTAATATCGAGGGAAGTCAACCTTCACTCCGCTGTTTTTGTTTTCTACAGAACACTCTTCTCTCTTTTGATAATCGTTCCCATGACTCTCATAAAAGGCGAGCTAGAAAAGCCGCGCATAAGTCATATAATAAGTGGCGCTTTCTTGGCTTTAAACTGGCTCTTTCTTTTCATGGCCGTTCCATTGGTGGGGCCATCAACGGCTGATTTCATATACTATACAGCTCCCATAATTTCTCTGATCCTTTCAAAGATTTTAGGAGAGGAGATTCCGATCTCTTCCTGGATAGCCGCAGCTATATCGTTCACAGGTGTTGGAATGATATTCTCATTCTCGATGTCAAATCCGATCGGAATGCTTTACGCATTCTTAGGTGCTCTCTTTTACGGATCTGTTGTAGTTATGGGAAAGATGATCAAGTCATCTCCCACGAGTATAACTCTTTATCAGATGATGGCATCTGCTGCAATAATGTTTCCATTCACTCTCAGATACCATGAACCGATCTCTGCAAAAAACTTTATGCTCCTTTTGATCGCTGGTGTTCTGAACACGGGAATAGCGCTTGTTCTTTGGTGGGATGCTTTGAAGAAGCTCGGCGTTAAAACTGCATCAGTTCTTTCATACATGGATCCGATGTTCGCTCTGATTCTATCAATATTTCTTTTGGGATATCATCCAAGAATGTGGGAAATTTTCGGTGGAATTTTAATATTGATCGGTGGGATAACTGTAAGCGTAAAGAGCAGGTGAGTCTATGAAAGAAGTTAGCCCCCTGATAATATCCGCGAGCAGAAGGACAGACATACCAGCATTCTATATGAATTGGTTTCTATCAGAATGGAATAAGGGATGGACAGAATGGGTAAATCCGTTCAACAAAAATCAGAGAAAAAAAGTTCTGTTTAAAGATACGGAGCTCGTTGTATTTTGGAGCAAGTATCCAATCGGAATTTTGCAAAACATCAAAAAGCTGGACTTTGATTTCTTACTCCTTTACACAGTCAATCTTTACCCAGATCTTGAAAAGAAACTTCCGGATATCAAGGAAAGAATAGAACTCTTCAAAAAACTGTCAAATATTTTGGGACCATCTAAAGTGATATGGAGATTTGACCCCATTGTTTTTTATAACGACATATCTACATGTGAAATAGTCTCGAAGTTCGACATGATATCCAGAGAACTTAAAGGATATACAAAACGCGTGATAATAAGTGTTATGACTCCATACAGGAAAGCTCTTTCTCGTATGAAAAGAGGTGGATTTATAGTTAGAGAACCATCTGAAAACGAGATACTAAACCTCGGAAGGATATTAAGAGAAATATCGTCAAATCGCGGGATGGAGATACAAACTTGTGCAGATAGGTTCTGGAAAACTTTTGAAAAAGCCGGAGTAAGGAAAGGAAGTTGTATAGACGCTGAATATATAGAAAATATCTTCAAGGATAATAAAAGACTTGTTGAGGAGTTGAAAAAACTTAAAAAAGATCAAGGACAACGAAAACTCTGCGGATGCGTGAATAGCGTAGACATAGGCAAATACAACACATGTAAATTCGGTTGTACATATTGCTATGCCGTGTGATAAAATTTCCAAAAACCGGGGATGTGGTCATGATTAAGAAGTTTAAGAGCTTCGGGAGTATTGTAGCATTTCGTGTGATAGTTTCAATGACTGCCGTTATGATCGCAACATTTTTCGTTGCGAACTACACTTTGACGAAATACATAAACAAAAACTATGAAAATCTGCTCAACATTAGCATCGAGGGAATTAAATGGGATATAAATGTTCTCAAAAAGAGCATCCTGAAGGAAGCATATAACTTCATATCCCGGAAAATCTCTCCCATGTTTCTTGACTACGCCGTCTCTGATGGAACTGTTGTGTACAACGGAACGAAACTCCCGGATAATTACATAATCAAGATAGCTTCATCAGGGCCATCAGGATCTCTCTTCGGCATTCCATACTGGAACATAACTGAGGGAAAGCTAACAGCAGGTGTGATAATAAACGAATCAATACTCAGAAGGCTTGTAAGAGATGTCAGAGGAAACGGATTCATAGCCATAAGAGCTGGTAAGACTCTGGTTCTTCCGTTTTTCTTGAAAAACACAGAAGTTGAGTCTGTGGTAAGAAGGGGTCTGAGAAAGTCCATAGTATTCGTAAACGGACAAAGATATTTCTTCAAATCCTTTTCACAAGATGGATTGATATTCTACACATTCCTCTCTGCCACCGTATTCGATGAGATCAAAGCAGGACTTTTGAAGGTTCTCATATTGTCGCTCGTAGTCGGAATATCCGTTGTCGCGTACATTTCACATCTGGTTGCAAGGTATTTGAGTAAAAACCTCAGGATGATACTGGATGGATTTGAAAAACTCAGAGAGGGGAATTTCGAATTCTTAGATATTCCATCTCACGACGAGCTCGGAATGATAATGGGAGAATTCAATGTAACAGTTGCCGTTCTCCGGGATGCCATGGAAAGGATGAAGATGGCGAAGGAAATGGCGGAAGAGGCGAACAAGACGAAAAGTATGTTTCTCGCATCTGTTTCTCATGAGATAAGAAACCCCCTCAATTCGATTCTGGGATTTACTGAGCTTTTGCTCAAAGAAGAAAAAGATCCTAAAAAGAGAGAATACCTAAGCACGATATACAAGAGTGGAGAGCATCTGTTGAATGTCATAAATGACATATTGGATCTCTCAAAAATAGAAGCGGGGAAGATGGAGCTTGTTTATGAGGTTTACAACCCGAAAAAGTTGGTTGAGGAAGTCGTCCAGATGTACCAGCCTCAGGCTATAAAGAAAGGGATACAGATATTTTCTGAGATAGATAGAAATGTTCCGGATAAAGCAGTTGCGGATCCCTTCAGGGTGAAGCAAATTCTCATAAACCTGGTGTCCAATGCTGTGAAATTCACCGACGAAGGATATGTCAAGATAAGACTTTACAGAGAAGGAGACGATCTTGTATATGTCGTTGAAGACACGGGTATAGGTATTCCAAAAGAGAAAGTTGAAAAGATCTTCGAACCGTTTACCCAAGCTGATGCTACCGTTTCGAAAAAATACGGTGGAACCGGGCTGGGACTGTCGATATCAAAAAGGCTTGCAAAAATGATGAAAGGAGATCTCTGGATAGAAAGTGACATAGGAAAGGGAACAAAGGTTTATCTGAGGATTCCAATCAAAGTCCTTAACGAGGAAGATATTTCAAAACTCAGAGTAATAAAGAACGAGAAATTAGCAATTATTTCGGTGAAAGACGAGAGGATTAAAGAGAATGTCGTATCCTTCCTCAAGAATCTGGGATTCGAAATAAAAATTAAGTCATCAATAGATGATGTGAAAGAAGAGGTATCCTATCTAGAGCCGAGATTAGTTGTAGCGGAAGTTAAAAAGACATCAGATATTGGAGGAAAACTCAGGGAGATTCCAACTATAGCATTTATAGACTCCGGGTCGAAGATAAGATTGAGAAATGTTCTTTTTCTTCCAATAGATGTCGAAATTGCGGAAGTCATAGACGACATCATAGAGTTTCTTGACATATCCACTAAGGAGGAAATATCCGTAGCAATTGTCGATGACAACGATGTTAACAGGACCCTCATATCCAAAATGCTCGACAAAATACTGAATACATCAAAGAAATCCGAATTCGAGGATGGGCTCCAAATAGTCAAGGCGGTAGAGGAAGGAGAAAACTTTGATTTGATACTGATGGATGTACAGATGCCAAATATGGATGGATACGAAGCATGCAGAAAGTTGAGAGACATGGAATACACTGGAAAGATAATACTCGCAACCGGAAGCACCGGTCAGGATGTCCTAAAGAAGATGAAAGAAGCAGGATGTAACGACATGATACCAAAACCAGTAAAGATAGAAGATCTAGAGGAAAAGATCTGGAAATTCTTCCCATTAGCTGTAAAGAGCAAAAAGAAAACGGTGGAAGAAGAGGCAAACAAAGCAAGAATGGAAGAAAAGGAGATTGAGAAAGAGAAAAGGGAAATGGAAAAAGAAAGGGTTGAAGAGAAAGCGGAAGAGGAAATTACAGAAATCGATGGTGAAATAAGCTCTCTCATAGAGAACGCTATTCAGAAAATGGAAAGTGAAATGGGAATGGACAGGGAAGTCGCTATTGGAATGCTATCGGACTACATAAGATTCCTTAAAAGGAAGTTAAAAGCTCTGAATGATGCCATGGCGAAGGCGAATGAGATGGGAATCAGAAGAGTTGCTCATGACTTGACTGGGTCTGGAGAAATGTATGGTCTTCCAGAGATAAGCGATATGGGAAGGAAAATGAGCGAGTACATGAACAGCAAAGATTTCGATGGTGTCAGGAAATTGGCAAATGACCTTGAGAGGTTCATAATAACGATAGAAAAAGCCCTGAAAAACTATCAGCTTTCGTAGGTGAGAAGTTTTAGGTAATAAATAATGAATATCGAAAATACTACTTCTAAAATCAACGCTAAAGTAAATGGCTTGACAAGTATAAAACTCGAAGACACACCTACGATCAAATATGATATGAGAACTGTCTTAACCTTTCCTCCAAATTTTTTGTATATCTTGTCGTAGAAATGATCTCTGTCTCCTCCAAATGGAGATTTTCCCGATCTGACTCTTCTAACAACGCTCATGCTGAGATCCAAAAGATAGATCCATACTGGAAAGATGAACTTTAGTGATCGAGCGTCAAATCCATATCTCATAGAAGATGCGAGTATTATGGAGAGTAAGCTACCAAGGAGATAACTTCCGGCATCTCCCATGAAAACTTTGGCTGGCGGGAAGTTGTATATCAAAAAGGCCGCGCAGATCGCTATGAGCCCCAAAGACAAACTTCTTGAAAAAGAGTTCTCCGATGCCAAAAAAAGGTATATTGCGGATATCGCCACGCTTCCTCCCGCCAAACCATCCATACCATCTATCATATTAACCGCATTTACAAGAGCCACTATTCCAATGACAAACAAGATGGAGTATAAGAGATCATGGAAACCCAAAAATCTCATCACTATGCCAGAAGCAACTGTGAACTCAAATAGAAGTCTGAGCTTGGGGCTCAGGGAGAGAAGATCATCCAAAAGCCCAACAGAAACGAGTACTGAAACTAACATAAGCGAATAGGAATCTCTCCACAGAATAGGAGAAATTCCAAGAAACATCCCCAAACCACCTAGATATGGTGTAACACGCGAATGCGTTTTGAGAACGCCATCTGGTCTGTCAACGATTCCAAACTTGAAAGCTATCTTGGCAAAGATCGGTACAAGTGTGGCGGTTATGATAAAAGATAATATATAAGTCATCCTTCACCTTCCTCATTCTCCTCTTCTTCTCCTCTGACTAGCTTTTGTATAGCAAATAGCAATTTATCAGCATCTTCCTCATCATACTCATCTTTTTCCTCCAGCTCATTCAGTATGTCTTCTGCATCCATCCCGGCAAGTTCAATGGGTACTCCTTCTTCTTCCTCTTCCTCTCCTTCTGCCAATATTTCCCTTGCCCTCTTTTCAACCTCGTCAACATCTTCGTCTGTCAGATTTTCTGAGTGAGTGACTTTCTCAGCAGATTTTTCCTCAATCTCTTCTTCTTTCGGTTCCTCCTCAGATTCCTCTTTTATCTCCTCTGACTGCTCCTTAACTTCCTCTTGAGGATATTCTTCTTCAGTCACTAAATCTTCTTCGCTCTCCCTATCTGAAGGCTCTTCTAAAAACTCACTCTCCTCTTCTTCATCTAAACTTCCGACATTTCCAAGTTTTTGAGTAACAACTTCCATTTCACTTTTCCCTTCCTCTGCTTTTTCTTCCGTCTCTTTCTGGATTTCTTCTTTCACTTTCTCCTCTTGAATCTCAGGCGCGAAATCTTCTCCATATATGAGCTTATCAACTGTATCAAGCGGCGCATTGAAAAGCTCCTCTATGTCTACCTCTACTTCTTTCTCCTCAACTTCTTCCTCTTGCTCTGCCTCAGGTTTTTCTGTCGTTCCGTGAACAACTTCTCTTACAACTTCTGCATTTCCAACAACTATTCTGATTCTCGGTATCTTTGCCATCATCCCAGCTATGAGCCCGAACTTCAACTCTAGTATCATCAAAGCTGAAAATATAACTATAAACAAACCCGTGAAGACTAGGAAAGAAGACTTTCCCTCACCAGCACTAGTGTTTGTAGCTGTAGAAGTCGGAGGGGTGGATCCAATTGTAAAGCTCTCTAGTGAAAGCTTCTCTTGAGATATGAGTTCTTTTATTTCTTCCCACTCTTTTTCTTCCGGCGAAAGACCCTTTTTCATTCTGGAGAGAATCGATTTTGCTATCTCATTATCTGGAAAAAGCTTTAAGAAGTCCCTCGCTTTCGCATAATTCTTTATCTCATAAGCACATACTCCCATCCAGAGTTTTATGTAGGGATCGACATCCTCTATAGTGGGATCTTCAAGAAGTGCTTTTTCAAACCATTGGAGTGCCGCTCCACAGTCTTTCATTTGCATTGCAGACATAGCGGCTGTGTAGTAAGAGTAAGCTTTGGGCGTGACAGAAAAAACCACTGTAAAGAGCAAAAGATAGATAATTACTACCAATTTTCGCATGGTAGATCTAACCCCACAGGCTTATAAATTCGCAGCTCATAACTATCACCAATCTTTACCGCTAAATAAAGCTTGCCATCACATGAAAACCCATCGATTATTTCAAAATCAAAGACTTGATAACATCCCTTTATCTTCCTGTTAATAGTATCGACGAAAAATGCAACTTTTTTACCGAGCAAAACTAGGTATCTGTCATCAAGCTCGACTATCTTAAAACCTTCCGCTATGTTACCTTCACCAACTATCCAGCTCTTTTTCAGCTTTTCATCATGAACGAGAAGATAATGATCGGATGTCAGTATGTAAAGGAGACCTCTTTTCTCCCAAACATACCTTATATCCGCTTTGTGACCTTTCACAGCGATGGAATCTACCGTTATTACCTTCTTGAGCGATCCTTTCTTATCGAGGAAAGCTATAGTGAAATCAGTGAAGAATATCATCCCATCCTTGATTGGAATCAGCTTTCCAAAGGTACCAGGAGCTTCATAAATAACCCTGTATCCATTTTCCGTGTAAATCACCAATTTTTCCGTTCCACCCTCGCCAGAGATAACAGCATAGACTTTTCCATCGTTCTCGACTAAAACATCTTCCACATCTCCCAAATTCACCGATCCGCTCATCTTTCCAAAGCCTATGGCATTCACGCGGCACTTCTCTGAACCACAGATCATGGTAAGTTCTCCACCAACATTTTTCAAAAAGCGGAAAGATCCTTTCTCAACAACATAATCCCAAGTCTGAAGATCTCCACCAGTAGCGAAATATGGTTTATCATCTATGCACGCTCCAGAGTTGTAAGATGGTATTTTTCTCTTTGCAACTATTCTAAGTATATCTTTCAGCACAAAACCTTCAGGCTGACCAAAGCCTTTCTCGAATTTCTCTTCTTCTTTCTCCTTCTTTTGAGTAGTTTTTGCAGGAGCTTTTACAGAAGTAGCAGGAGCCTCAGACCTGAGCTTTTTTAACAGATCGGGAGATATGAACTCCTTATAGTTATCGGTTTTAAACTTAGGCACCTCTGGTAGCTTCTCCGTATCCACAAAGGATTTAATAGCGCTCAATACATCTGCCCTTGAGTACCCGTAGAAGCTTATATCGTATTTTACAAAAGGTTTTCCTGAAATCTTCGCACTTTCAAGAGTCACAAGTCCATCGCCATTTCCTTTGACAAGTTCGGGATAGAATCTTGCAAGCTCTGTACCTCCAACATCTATTTTCATAGGAGGGACCGTTCCAGCTATAACAAAGTAGCTAATATCATTCCTCGGAGAAAGTAGCTTTTGAATCTCAGAGCCAGGTATGAGATCTTTGTAAAACACATTCAGATTCTCCAAATAGTTATATACATGACTCTTTATGACAGGAACCATATTTTCTTCAATTCCGAGATTCTGAGATATTATCGCATCGCTTTTTCCATAAAGAAAAGATGAAAAGAACATTGGATTTGCTATGGAAGTTCCTTTACTCGGCGTGCTTACTAAAACGAGTTTTTTTACATTTTTAATTTCAGGATGCCTCTCTAACGCAAGCCGTGCTATAAGACCTCCCACACCATGGGCGATTATCACAAAATTGTTTCTTGCAAACACAGGGTCTTTGAGTATATTCGCCAGAGTATCTGCCTCAAAAAGCGTATAGCTATTTATCTTGGATTTTTGGAAGAATTCCTCGGCGTCTTTTTCATATCTCAAAGATCTCACTTTAGCAAGCGGGTAATCAAAGACATATATCGTCCTATCTGGAAAAACCGATGTCCAGAAGTTCGTATCAGAACTCAACCCTCCAGAGAAATTCGGATCCTCACCCGGAACGATTATCACAGAAGATTTCACAGAAGAGGCAACTTCCCTGATGAGCTTCAAAGAATTGTATTCCCTTCTAACGGGAACCTGTATCGCCATAATGATAGAAGTATGGAAAGCCTCAGCCTCTACATAGTAACCTTTTTCATCCATTCCCATGGTACTTCCCGGAAATATGTAATAGACATCAGGATGACCACGAGGTATGTAAGCTAGTGCAACACCCGTTATATTCTCACCGTAGAAGTAATCGGATGGTATGTAGATACGGACTTTCAGAGGCTTAAACGCAAATTCATCTCTTCCATCTTTGGGTTCAACATTGTAAGCCTCACCGTTTATTATCTTGAGTCCAGGAAATCTATTCTCAATATCTCTGACTTTAGACGAGCTGAGCTTTTCGACATTAAATTCCTTGGGATAGGCGTACGCTCCATTTGGAACATATATGAAGAGATTATTCACTACCTGCTCAACTACTTGAGGAGGTTGGCTTTTTTTTCTCGGTTGTATGAAAAGTGCAAAGACAAGTATCAGAACTCCAAGAGCTCCAAAAACAGATATCGCCAGTATTCTTCTTTTTAAGAAGATTCCCAAAACCCTTTTGAGCTTCTCGATGATGTTTTTCATAAGCTCATCCTCTCTTGATCAGCTCGAGAGATTCCTCAAGGAATGATTTTGTCCTCTCAAGGCCGTTAAGCTTGAGAAAGTTTAAAGATCTCTCCAGAATTTCATCTGCTATTTCCTTTGCTTTATCCAAACCGAGAACTTTGACGAGCGTTTTTTTATTGATATCTTTCCCCACATCTTTTCCTATGCTCTTTGAATCCATGGTAAAGTCCTTTATATCATCGTATATTTGAAAGGCTATTCCAAATTCCCTTCCCGCCTTCTCAAAACTTTTCCAATCGTCAACTCTTTTCACAACTGCCGGTGCGCTCAAAGAAAAACCAAAGAGCGCTCCTGTCTTTTTCTCATACATCTCATATATATCATTCTCCGAAAATTCTGCTCTATCCTCCATTTCTACATCCATCGCCTCTCCTATGAGAACATCATAAGCAGCACTTGAGAAAATCGAGAAGAGTCTTTCATATTTCGAAATAAGCTTAAATGCCAAAAAGAAAAGTCCATCTCCAGCCAAGAGAGCTATTTCTGGTCCAAAGACGAGATGATTAGCTCTTTTTCCTCTGCGAAGCGTGGCATCATCGATTTCAGGCATATCGTCATGTATGAGAGTTCCAGAGTGAAAGAGCTCTACAGCAACCGCAGCATCAAGCATATCTTCGACACCAAGGTCTTCTGATACCTCCAACATAATCATCGCTCTTAGATTTTTTCCGCCAGCTTTTGGAGTATAGGACATAGCGTCGAAAATTTTCCAATTTCCCTTGGGAAGAACTTCATTCATTCTCCTCAGGATTATCGCTTTCTTCTCCTCTATCATTGAGCATCCTCCTGAACGCATCTATATCCAAATTCTCAACGAACTTTTTGAATTTCTCGTCCTCATCCTCTCTCTCTTCACCCTCCATCTCCACTGAATGTTCATTGACTATTTCGCTCGTCACATATATCGGCACACCTTTCTTAACAGCTATCACCATCGAATCCGAAGGCCGTGCATCTATTTCCATGTAAGCTGTCTCTTCGACCTCCTCTTCCTCCTCAAAGAAGACATTTTCTTTCAACACTATATTTGCATAGAAAGTCCCATCTTTTACCGTGTGAATAACTACTTTATCCACCGAAACATCAAGCGTATTGAGTATGTTCAGGAGAAGATCGTGCGTCATGGGTCTTGGAGGGTTCAAACCCTCAAGTGCCATAGCAAGCGCGTAAGCCTCGCAAGGACCGATCCATATAGGAACAACTCTCTTAGTATCCTCTATTCCAAGTAGTACAACAGGTGCGTTGTTTATCTTATCCAGAACGAGAGCTTTTATGAAAGCTCTCTTCATACTCATCCCTCCTCAAGTGATTATAACTCGCAATTCCTCTCCAAAGCTGTATAATACCACCAGCTATGAGATATTTGATCTTGAGCGATCTTCACATAGGAGATGGATCATCAAAAGATGATTTTCACTACGATAGAGAACTCACCGAGCTCCTCGAAAGATATACAGACGAGGAAGTGTCTCTGATACTGAATGGAGATGCATTTGAGATACTGGAAAGCGAATGCGTGAAAAGTTTGGGACTGATACCATTTGAGGAACTGGTAAAGAAAATATGCCCAGAGATAATAGACGAAATAGAGAAAAATCACCCGCTCGTTTTCCAATCCCTCAGAAATTTCTCAAAAAGTCACGAGATAATTTACATAACCGGAAATCACGATTATTACATACTAAAGAACATAGGATTGAAAAAGAAAATACTGGAAAAGTTTGAGAAAATCCGAATACTTCCGTTCTTTTATATAGAAGATCTCTCCACGCTGGTAATACATGGAAACCAATTTGATGTGATAAATAAGTTTACAATAGACAGAAAAACCGGAAAATTGATACCTCCACTCGGCGACTTTATTCCAAGGTATATGATGACTTATTTTGACGAGAGGATAGAAGAGCTCGTGCCAAAGGAAGTGCTGGTTGATTACGATAACATAAGACCCTTACTGGATGTTTTCGATTGGTTGAAATTCGTCAAAGAGGTGCACAACATAGGAGAAGATCTCGTAGAGATATGGGTCGGGAGCTTCCTAAATTTGATGAGAAGTAGCTTTGTAAAATCCTGGCTTAAGAGCAACTATCCCTTTCTGAGATTTACATCGAAAATATTTCTAAACAAATTCGGAGGCATAAAACTCGGATCTGTACTCGTAAAAGCAGTAATGGGTATAAGAAAAGCAAGAAGAACGGATTACCTACTGAAAGTCGCCAAGAATTTACTGATCGGAAAAAGAAAACTCCAACCGTCAGATTTTGCGGGATACGATCTAAACGGCTTCGACCTGAAGGTTCCCTTAAAAGGAATTGTCATGGGACACATACATCATTCGAAATTTCAGATATTTTCAACCGCCGATGGATATAAATTCTATCTCAACACAGGCACATGGAGACCTGTTGTCGAAAAAATAAAAGGAGACAGAAAGGCTTTCCAAAAGAAAGCAGAACTTTTTTATGCAGTGCTGAGCAAGGTCAATGGAGAAATAGATGTAGAGATAAACTCCAAAACGAAATTAGAGAAAATCTCATCTTCCTGACGCAGTTTTGAGAAGATCCAGGCTCTTTAAAAATTCTTTCTCGTCTAAATCGTTCAGCTCTCTGAAGATCTCATCTAGCTTGATGATTTCTTTAGAAAATATGTTTATTAGAGTTAGGAGTTTTGCACTTTCCATCGTTGATTCCCATTTTTTCAAAATCCACGCTCTATAGAACTTCATCTCTTCATCAACAGACAAATCCAAATCCGGGATATTCTTTCCGTAATGTATCCTGTCGCCTCTCCTTGAAACTTCCAGGAAGACTTCACCTTCCCTCCTCAAGAAGATATAAGAAAAGAAGTGCTTTTGAACACGTGAAAATCCTTTTAAATCGAGAAATCTTCTTGGTTTACTAACGATCTCAGGTTTAAATCTCGATTTCATATTCAACTCATAAAAATCTTCTATGATGTCCTTCTTGACGCCCCCTGCAAAAGAAACGAGTTCAACAGAGGCATTCAATTCTCTGTAGACCTCTGGAAAGTTCATCTCTATCACATCTGGCACCTTCAGCAAGCTATTTTGATCCGCTGATGTTCCAAAGATCAGCAGAGACGAAAATTCCGAGTCCATGACATAGGAAACTTCAAACCATTTTGGAACTACAGATCGGATCTCTTCTAATAACTCTTCCAAAGATTTTCTCATCGATCCTCTCATCTTAATCGGTTCGTGTCTCCAGCCGATATCGAAACTAATCTGAACCGAAAAAGTTTTGTAGGGTCTTGGATCTCCAACTACCTTCATCATCATCACCTCAACAATCTTTCGAGTATTTCGAAAGTCTCCCTTGAAAGACGATTTCTCATATCATCTATTCCAGTAAATGGTCTTTTCATTATAACCTCTTTTGCTCTCTTTTTCCCCATACCATTTATTGACCTTAATTCGTCATAGCTGAGTTTATTAAAATCCACAGGATACAGAATACCAGTGAGAGACCTGGGTCCGTGATTTACTACGATGAGATCGGATTTTTTCTCAAATTTCGAGTAGGAACCCACCAGAACAGGGTAAGTTCCGAGTTGTCTTCCAAACAAAAGTTTACCCTCCCTCTTCTCCGGAATTACTCCTCTCAGAATCGTACCGATCGGAAAAACTCTTCTCATCATGGGAAGATCTATCTCTTTTCTGATCTTCTCTTTCCACACCTTGAAAAGCTTTTTGTTAACTCCGAATTTCTGATTGCTTCTCCAAAGCGGAGTTCCAGGGTAAACCATTACCTGACGAATGTTTATCCTTCTCAAAAGAAGTCCGTCATCCAGAGTCTTCTTCAAGAATTCATAGTTGATCTCGTAAGTACTTTCATTTTCTCCAAGAAGTCCGTGAAGTACATTCACCCCAGGCAGGAGCTTCGGTACTCCGTCCACTCTGAAAGAGCCTATTTCGTTTATGATTTCAATAGCTATCTTGACTTCCTCTGGAGAAGAACCTATGTTGTTTTTCTTTAAAACCCTTGGATCGAAAGATTCCGCACCCAGAGACAAGATATCTCCAGGAGTGTTGTACTTCGCTATTATTTCTATTATTTTGTAAGAATCTTTGTGTCTTGCTATGAAAGACGGATTTGCGTTATCCGTGTGAAGAACTTCAATATCGGGAGCTACCGACCTTATTCCAGAGTACAGATCTAAAAGAGCTGACGGATTTGGAAAGCCAGAATTCTTCTCAGACATAAACGCTATTATGTTAGCGCTCCTTCCCAGTCTAAAAGCTCTACAACCACTCTTGTAAAGTGCCTCAACTTCTCTGATGATCCCTGATATATCCCTTGACCTCAACCTTCCATGAAGAATCGGTTCTGTGCAAAATGAACAGAAAGAGTTTCTCTCACATCCCCTGGATACCTCTATCTCACATATAACATTTGGATAAAGTGGGTGCTCTTTCAAAAGCTCCGCTCCGAGGATTGACAGCTCATTTACCAAGTTGTAGTCATCTTTTGCTCCCGGATTCTCCATATCGGGAAAAAAAGCCCAGACATCACCACGAACCACATACTCAGCATCAAAATCTGGAAGTATAGCCACGCTTCCCCCCTTTATTGTATAAGCAAGAGTTACAGGACCGGATATGATCCTAGTAGATTTCGAATTCTCATTGAGAATCTTTTTGATCTCAGCCAAAGTGATAGGTGTTCCGGATAAATAATGTCCCGGTACGGTCGTGCCACCGTAAATAACCAGTATATCCGCGTTAAATCTCCAAAGATCTTTTTTTCTGATCTCATCTATAGTTATGTATTCAACAAAGGCGCCCATCTTCAGAAGGGCGCCATATGTATATCTTATATATGGTGAGATATAGGGGGGTACGCCGAGAGCCGCCGGCTCATCTATGTACCCATCAATCAGAACCGCTTTCAAGTAACTTAAGCACCTCCGGATCAGATTTAACGCACAAACTTCCGTACTTGACGCATCCTTTGAATCTTCTGAAAGCAACTTCAACCTTGTGCCACTTTTTATTTATTATACCTTTTATCACTATTCTCTCATTCTCTTCTTTCATGCTGAACCAATCGAATATCTTAAATATGTCCCCAAGTTCTTTTGGAAAAGCCAATTCATCTGAGAGCTTTCTTCCATCTAAAAGCGCCTTAAAATCTTTCAAGTCTTCCAAGACTGGGTGAATATCCATCTTCATTACTATCCCGTCTATCTCTCTGTAAATGTCCATCGGTATTCCACTTTCATCTATATCTACTTTGAAGTATCCTTTTCTCGTTTCGTATTCAAGCATGTACCATCCATCGCCCTCGACTATCGTCGCATCTGTAGACTCTTCCAGCGCTTCCAAGGCCACATCTTCAAGATCTTTTATCCCCGACGGAACTCTATAGAGAACCTTGTCTCCCATCCAGCAGTCTTCATTTATTCTAACCCAAACCAGACTTTTTGGATTCAGAACAAAGACGAGTTTGTCATCACCGTTTTTGTAAACTTTTTCATACCTTATCTTCGGAAAATCTGATTCTTCAACGAAAAATCGATAGGCAACATACTGAGAGCTCCTCCAAACCTCTGCTATATCTTCCTTGGTTATGCCGAATATCGTAGCTAAGGCAAAGACGAACACCAGGATTTTTTTCATATACACCACCTCAGAATCCATCCATCACCGTTCTGACAGTATCAAAGTCTACATTTATTTGCCTGACCTTTTCCATTTTAAGCTCAAGCCTTTTCTGAGGTTCCATAGCCATGAGTCTTTTCTCTTTAACTGTTGGGACTACATAAAACGGTATAAAAAGAGATAGGAAAATAGCTGCAGCTGCAACACTCCACCAAACCCATTTGGCTTTCTTTCTGCTTCTTATCTTTTTCAAGAACTCATCTTTTCCTTCCTCAGAGGGAACATAATCCATTCTGGCGGCGTAAATTGAGATGATTTTTCTGTATATGTATATCTCATTTCTCTCTTCATCTGTAGCTTCACTTATGTTTCTCTCCCCGTCAAGAAATTCGTTTATCCTTTCGTTCCACATTTTTCTTACCCCCTTCGAGGAGCTCTCTGAGCTTTTTCCTCGCATAGTGAAGTCTGCTTTTCACAGTTCCAACTGGTTTGTTCATTATCTTCGCGATCTCTTCATAACTTAAACCGTCTATATCTCTGAGTTTTATAAGAAGCCTGTTCTCTTCAGAAAGAGCATTTAGCTTTTCAAGAATTCTTTCGTAATTTATCTCCTCCAAAGCTTCTTCTATAACATTACTGTCTGATACGGGATGATGCAAATATTCTCCTCTGTCTTCATCATCTTCTGGAAAACTCGTGAGTATCTCCTTTCTTTTCTTTCTCTTCTCCAATATGTCCTTACATACATTTACCGCTATTCTGTGAATCCAAGTTGAAAGTTTTGAATCTCCTCTGAACTTCTTTATTCCCTTGTATATTCTCATCATAACTTCTTGAACAACATCATCAACATCATCATACCCCAAAAAACTCTTGGCTATTCCACCTATCCTTGGGGCATATTCGTAATAAAGCCTCTCATAAGCCCATTCCTCTCCGTTTTTAAGAGCTTTGATAAATCTCTCCTCATCAACATCTTTGACCTTTTCTCTGCGGCTTTTGTTCACTCTCATCACCTTTTTCAGATTATCGGAGCCTCCGTATACTCGCCAAAAACTTCCCTGAGAACATCGGATATTTCACCAACTGTTGCGTATACCCTGACCGCATCTATTATAGGCGGCATCAGATTTTCATCACCTTCAGCAGCTTTTCTTACTCTCTCAAGCGCTCTTTTTACTTTTTCATTGTCTCTCTCTTCCTTAAGCTTTCTCAATCTGGCCTTTTGTCTTTCCTCATCCTCAGGATCGACTTTCAATATGTTGTCGATCGGAAAATCCTCTTCAATTTGGAATTTGTTCACACCAACTATTATCCTCTCGCCGCTTTCCACAGCCAGCTGATACCTATAAGCACTCTCGTTTATCTCCCTCTGAACATAGCCACTCTCTATCGCCTTCACCATTCCACCAAGAGCATCTATTTTGTCTATGTATTCTTTCGCCCTTTCCTCTATCTCATTAGTCATAGCTTCTATAGCGTAGGATCCCGCCAATGGATCCACAGTGTCCCCAACCCCAGATTCATAAGCTATTATTTGCTGCGTTCTCAAAGCTATCCTGACGGACTCTTCAGTCGGAAGTGCAAGCGCTTCATCGTACGAGTTGGTGTGAAGAGATTGTGTTCCTCCAAGTACCGCTGCCAAGGCTTGAATTGTGACACGGACTATGTTGTTCATCGGCTGCTGGGCAGTCAAAGTTGAACCGCCAGTTTGTGTGTGAAATCTCATCCTCATCGCGCTCTCGTTCGTAACACCAAAACGCTCTTTCATTATCTTAGCCCACAACCTTCTCGCTGCCCTGAACTTGGCTATTTCCTCTAAAAAGTCGTTGTGTGCAGCAAAAAAGAACGACAACCTTTTTCCAAACACATTTGGATCGAGTCCAGCCTTTATAGCGGCTTCAACATAAGCTATAGCATCCGCCAAAGTGAAAGCAACTTCTTGCACAGCTGTTGAACCCGCCTCCCTTATGTGATAGCCGCTTATACTTATCGGATTCCAATTTGGAAGATTCTTTGCGCAAAACTCTATTATGTCAGTTATTATTCGCATAGAAGGCTGAGGTGGAAATATGTATGTTCCTCTTGCTATGTACTCCTTCAGTATGTCGTTTTGTATCGTTCCCCTGAGTTTTTCCATTGGAACTCCTTGTTTTTCCGCAACAACTATGTACATAGCAAGGAGTATGGCTGCGGTTGAATTTATCGTCATAGAAGTACTCACCTTATCGAGCGGTATTCCATCAAAGAGAACTTCCATATCCTTTAGAGAATCTATCGCAACTCCCACTCTTCCAACTTCTCCTTCTGCCATTGGGTGATCCGAGTCATATCCGATCTGAGTCGGGAGATCAAAGGCAACTGATAGACCTGTTTGCCCTTGGGATAAAAGATACTTGTACCTTTTGTTCGACTCCTCAGCTGTTCCAAATCCGGCATACTGTCTCATCGTCCAGAAACGTGCTCTGTACATAGTCGGCTGGACGCCTCTTGTGAAGGGATATTTCCCAGGAAATCCCAAATCCCTCTCATAATCCATATCTTTTATATCAAGTGGTGTGTAAAGCCTCTTAATCTCATATCCAGACGTGGATTCGAATTTCTCCTTTCTTTCAGGAAAACGTGATAAAGCTTTGTTTACCACTTTTTCTTCCCATTCTTTCAAGCCCTCTTCAATTTTCTTAATTTCATCATCTTTAAACAATTAGATCCCCTCCCAAAGGCGGTCTTCTCAACGGTATATAATATATCATTAAAAGTGCGAAAAAACCGCATTGATTCTGAGGAGGAATTCTAATGAAAATGACTCCGATGATGAAACAGTATTTGGAGATAAAGAGAAAGTACAAAGACTCGATACTTCTCTTCCGACTTGGAGATTTCTATGAAGCTTTCTTTGACGATGCAAAGACTATTTCGGAAGTTCTCAACATAGTTTTAACGAAACGCCAGAGTGCGCCCATGGCTGGTATACCACATCATGCCCTTGAATCTTATCTGAAGAAACTAGTTGACGCTGGCTACAAAGTTGCGATATGCGAGCAGGTAGAAGATCCTAAAACCGCAAAAGGACTTGTAAAAAGAGAAGTCGTTAGGGTCGTAACACCCGGAACAATTCTCGAAGATGAGCTCCTATCACAATCAAACAATTACATAGTATCCATATGGAAAAACATAGCAGTGTACGCAGATGTCTCAACTGGCGAGGTATTTGTCAGATTTTATTCGTCGTTTGACGAACTTGTGGACTCAGCCTCAGCTTTGGGCATTTCACAGATCATATGTCCCTATGACACCGCTGAGAAAATCAAAGAGAGATTGAATGTATTCATAGATCCTCTCGATGAGTGGTACTACTCAGAAGAGGGAACAAAGGAGGAATTCGAATCAACATTTGGAGTGGAAAGCTTGGATCACCTAGAAATAGGCGAAGGAAAGAAACCTCTCGTAGCCCTCATAAGATATCTAAAATATACCCTCGTCACCAATAACTTGAATCTGAGAACACCAAAAGTTATTAAAGAAGAGGAATGGCTTGTATTAGATTCATCTACCGTTGAAAATTTATCCTTGATCCCAGGAGAGAAGGGAAAGAATCTGTATGACATAATGAACAACTGCAAAACATCAATGGGATCTCGTCTCCTCAAGAAATGGATGCTCCAACCTCTCAAAGACAGAGAAGAAATAGAAAAGAGGCTTGATATCGTACAGAATTTTCTGGAGGATCCTCTCTCGCTCAACGAGATCAGGGAATATCTCAGGAGCGTTTATGACCTTGAAAGGATAATGTCGCGACTCTCCTACGGAAAATCTTCTCCAAAAGACCTCGTATCACTGAGAGAGAGCCTTAGAATAACATCTGAAATAAATGAAGTCCTATCGACAAATGACAAACTCAAGCACCTCTCCATCAAAGAACTCCCAGACCTTGTAGAGTACCTTGACAGAGCTATATACGATGAGCCATCATCCACCGTTGGAGATGGAAAAGTCATAAGAGATGGATTCTCAAAAGAATTGGACGATTACAGAGAGCTCTTGTTTCATTCTAAAGACAGGCTCGCACAGTTTGAAAAAGTTGAGAGAAGAAGAACTGGAATCCAGAATTTAAAGGTTGGCTATAACCAGGTGTTTGGGTACTACATAGAAGTCTCGAAAGCGAACTTAAGTAAGGTACCAGATTACTATGAGAGGAAACAGACACTGGTAAACTCAGAAAGGTTTATAACACCAGAGCTCAAAGAATTCGAAGAAAAAGTTCTCTCAGCTAAAGAGAAGGTAGAAGAGATAGAGAAAGCCCTTTATGAAAAAGTTCTAAAAAGAGTTAAAGAAAACTTAAAAGACATAGAGGAAATATCCCTATCCCTTGCTGAAATAGACCTTTACTCAACCCTCGCTTATAACGCCTCGTTGTACGGATACACCAGACCGGAATTCTCATCAGATGAACTGATCATTAGAGAAGGAAGACATCCAGTAGTTGAGAGATTTACAAAAGAATTCACGCCGAACGATGTACACATGGACGAAAGATCGCGTTTTATCATCCTCACGGGTCCGAACATGTCAGGTAAATCTACATACATAAGGCAAATAGGGCTAATAGCTGTTATGGCGCAAATGGGGTCTTTTGTTCCCGCGTCCTATGCGAAACTTCCCATATTTGACAGAGTGTTTACAAGAATGGGAGCAAGAGATGATATATCAAGCGGGAAGAGCACATTCATGGTTGAGATGAGCGAAGTATCTCTGATACTATCACGAGCAACGAAAAACTCTCTCATACTCTTGGATGAAATCGGAAGAGGTACGAGCACATTTGATGGGATTTCAATAGCATGGGCAGTATCCGAACACATCCACACAAAAATAAGAGCCAAAACTATATTCGCAACACACTTCACAGAGCTAACAGAGCTTTCCTCTATGTATGAAGGAATTAAAAACATGACGATAGAAGTTGCTGAGGAAAACGGAAATGTGAGATTCCTTCACAGAGTTGTGGAAGGTATAGCAGATAGGAGCTACGGAATAGAGGTAGCCAGACTCGCAGGACTTCCAGAAGAAGTAGTCTCAAGAGCCAAGGAAGTTCTGAATGTAATAGTTGAAAAGAGCGAGCTTGATAAAAGACTCAGAGTACTTGACAAAGAAAAACTTGATAAATTGAAGAAAAAAAAGAAAGGAAAGGAAAATCAAATGGAGCTGTTTTGATGTCAATATCTCTCTAAGCCCTTTAGCAGATCTTTTGCTACCTTCTCGTCCAACTTTGTCTGGAATCTGATTATTCTGCTCAGAGGATCATAAAATAGAATCTCTCCTTCTATCAATCTTCTTATCTCCTTAAGTTTTTCTCCGCTCTTGAGAAATTCTCCCATAAACGTCTCTTTAAAAGGAATCTCCTTGAGAATCTCTTTAAGCACCCTTATATCTTCTCCATTTTCTATTTTTTCATCTATGTACGAAAGTAACCTTGATCTAGATTGAAGGTAAAGCCGATGTATGGTGTCCTCAAAATCTTCGTTTAACAATACCCTTTCCAGCATCCAAGGCACTCCCCCAACATATTCAACAACGAACGAAGCTGCCCTTTCGGAGAAACCCTCGGATATGAGTATCTTCTCAGCAGTATTATCGTCGAAATAGTCTACAAGATAGAATTCAGATGTATTCTTAAGCGCAGAATCGGTATAAATCTGCTCTATGAAGTAAAGTGTCTGATGACATAACTATTACATGAGCAAGATGCAGGACTTTTGTAATACGAACAAAGAAGTTGAACAGCTCTTTAATGAGCGGTCTTTGTTTTCCCCCGTTTAGATATACCTCTTTGAGTTTTTGAATTTCATCAAAAACTATCACCGGTGTTCTTTTTTCCAAAGCATGTTTTTCAAGGATTCTCTCCATATACTCAAATGCATCTATCTTCTTCTGCTCTATTTTCTTTTTACTCTCAACGCTAACTCTGAAAAAGCTCATTATCCCCCCTTCGATTTTCTTTGAAACCTCCTCGAGCTCTCTGTAAGACTCTTCATCCACAAAAAACATATCGATTACATCTTTGTAGCTGGATATCAACCTTCCCCTTAGATCAAACCAGTAGTATACGGACCTTTTTTTAGGAAACTCTTCAACGACTTTCATAAGTAGCGTTGTCTTTCCACTCGACTTAGGACCATATACAAAGAGAATAGCATTCGGCTCTGTCAAAAGATAGTGCTTTAGCCATTTCTTCTCTTTTTCCCTATCCCAAAATTTCATGATATCGCCCCCGCTGGAATGCTTACACAGAAAAGTTTATCATGAAAGAGTTTGTATCACTTTGGAAACAAAAAGAATCTAGTGAATCCTACAAGATGTGATCAAACGCGTGAATTATGAATTTAGATTCAAATATTTCTTCAAATTACCAGATATCGAACTTTTCAACCTTGTAATGGTAATGAGCAAACTTCACGGCTCATACCATCTTCTGAGGTTTGCTAATTTTTAGGAAAATCTAAATTTTCAACATCTATACTATACTGACCTTTGAAAAAACAGTGTCTTGAAGTTCGAAAAATGTTATGGTATAAATCCTCCCCGGAGGGGACGTGGTGCAGCCTGGTTAGCACGCCGGTCTGTCAAACCGGTGGTCGCGGGTTCAAATCCCGTCGTCCCCGCCATTTTTTAATCGGAAGCCGGCGTAGCTTCAAGAGGTGGAGCGCCGCCTTGGTAAGGCGGAGGGTGTGGGTTCGAGTCCCACCGCCGGCTCCATTTCACCACCAGTAGTAATAATTCTTATTTCTCCAGTATGCGTAATATCTCTTTCTGTAAATCCCACCTATAATCATTCCATATACAAATCCACCCGCGTGAGCCCACCAGGCTACATTCGTAGCCTGGAATGCCGTATCTATCATCCCGTTATAGACTTGCATCAGAAACCAGAAGAAAAGATAAACGAAAGCAGGGATCTCAACGAATGTAAAGAATATGAAGAAGAATACAAGAGAAACTATTCTTGAGTGCGGAAAAAGCATGAAATACGCTCCCATGACGGCTGAAATAGCTCCAGATGCTCCTATCATCGGAACTGTCTCAGTTGGCATGAACACAAAATTTACAAGAGCTGCGAATATTCCACCTGAAAGATAGAACAAGAGGAATTTCCAATGCCCAAGTACATCTTCAACATTATCCCCGAATATCCACAAGTACCACATATTCCCGATTATATGCATCCACCCACCATGTATGAACATATGGGTTATCCAAGGAAGAAGGGAAAATCCCAAAATATTTCTAACGCTTTCTACTGTGTACCTCGCTGGAACTATTCCGTAGTGTGCGAAAAAGCTGTACAGCTGGGGATGAGTCAGAGATAGCTCATAGAGAAAAACAGCTATGTTTATCACGATCAATGAGTAGAGAACATAGGGCTTCTTTCGACTGGGAATAGTATCGTAAAGCGGAAACACAGTATCCCTCCTTTTCTACAAAGAAAGCCCGCCAAGCGGGCCTGTGCCGGGGACCGGAGTCGAACCGGCACGGGGTTTGCACCCCAGCGGATTTTAAGTCCGCTGCGTCTGCCAATTCCGCCACCCCGGCTCGGTAATATTTTATCATCATTAAAAAATTTTGGTATAGGCTTATAAGATTTCCACCCCTTGTTTTGCTCAGAGCAACAAATTAAAATCGAAACGGTTAAGGAAGAAAATAAGGAGGTGATTACAGATGCCAGCAAAGTACCTGGAGATAAGATGGCATGGAAGAGCCGGACAAGGTGCAAAGAGCGCCGCTCAAATGCTTGCTGAAAGCGCACTGGAAAAAGGAAAATTTGTACAAGCTTTTCCAGAATATGGTGCTGAAAGAACAGGAGCTCCTATGAAAGCTTACAACAGAATTGGTGATGAACCAATTCTGGTCAGAGCTGTCATAGAAAATCCGGACATAGTCATAGTTGTAGACGACACACTTCTCTCTCCACAGCTTATCAGTGGGCTTGATGAAAAAGACGGAATACTCCTCGTTAACACAGTAAGAGATTTCTCATGGATCAGAAGTAGAACGAATTTCAAAGGAAAAATCTGCAAAGTCCCAGCCACTGACATAGCTCTCGAAGAGATTGGAAAAGGCGTTCCAAATACCGTTATGCTTGGAGCTCTTGTAAAGATAACCGGCGTTGTCCCACTCGAAGCAATAGAGAGCAGAATCGAGAAACTCTTCTTAAGCAAATTCGGAGAGGAGATCGTTGAAAAGAACAAGAAAGCTTTGAGACGCGGATTCGAAGAGGTTGAATGTGAGGAGGTGTAAAAATGCTTAAGGGCTGGAAAGACATACCCATCGGGGGAATAATAGATGAGCCCGGAAAATCGAGAGAGTACAAGACCGGAACCTGGAGAGTTCTCAGACCGATCCTTCATGAAGACAAGTGCGTTCACTGTATGTTTTGTTGGCTTTACTGCCCGGACATGGCAATCGTAATAGATTCGAGCGGACAGAAACCTAAAATGGTTGGTTTCAACTACGATTACTGTAAGGGATGCGGCCTTTGTGCAGATGTATGTCCAACTAAAGCCATAGAAATGAGACCAGAGACGGAATTTATCGAAGAGTGAGGAGGTGATCCGAATGTACAATATAGATCTTAAGAAAGCAAAAGCCATGACTGGTGCAGAAGCTGTGGCAAATGCTATGCGCCAGATAGAACCTCATGTTGTAGCGGCCTATCCAATAACCCCACAGACTCCAATAGTCGAATATTTTGCTAAATTTGTGGCTGATGGTGTGGTCAGGACTGAAATGATACCAGTCGAATCTGAACACAGCGCAATGAGTGCAGTCGTGGGTGCAGCAGCAGCTGGCGCAAGGGCAATGACTGCGACGAGTGCAAATGGGCTTGCACTTATGCACGAAGTCGTCTACATTGCTGCATCCTCAAGACTTCCAATAGTGATGCCAGTTGTTAACAGAGCTCTATCAGGACCTATAAACATCCACTGTGATCATTCAGACGCAATGGCTGAGAGGGATTCCGGTTGGGTACAGTTTTTCGCAGAGAGCAATCAAGAGGCATACGATCTCACTATATTGGCTTTAAAGCTGGCAGAAAACGAGAACGTTAGACTTCCAGTAATGGTTAACTTGGATGGGTTCATCCTTTCACACGGCGTAGAACCGGTTGAACTTCTCCCAGACGAGGTAGTAAAGGAATTCGTAGGAGAACCGAATGTCATGTATCCACTTCTTGACACAGAAAAACCGGTTACCTATGGACCTTTAGATCTTTATGACTACTACTTCGAACACAAAAGACAGCAGGTAGAAGCCATGGAAAATGTTAAAAAGGTCTTCCCGAAAGTAGCGGAAGAATTCCAGAAAATAAGCGGAAGAAAGTACGACTTCGTTGAGCCTTATAAACTGGAAGATGCTGAGTATGTGATGGTGGCTCTAGGTTCAACGAACAGCACTATAAAGTATGTCGTTGACTGGATGAGAGAAGAGGGCTTTAAAGTCGGTGCTCTCAAAATCTGGATGTTCAGACCATTTCCAAAGTTCCAAGTTCAGCAATACTTGAATGGAAGAAAAGGCGTCATAGTGCTTGATAGATCCGCTTCCTTTGGAGCAGAGGCACCACTTTACGAAGCAGTTAAGTCCGCGCTCTACAATGTCACGATACGTCCACAAATGGGATCTTATGTTTACGGACTCGGAGGAAGAGATATTCTTCCAGAGCATATTAGAAGCGCTTTCGAGGACGCCATCAGTGGAAACCTCATAGTTGATGAGCAACGCTATCTAGGACTCAGAGAGTGAAGGGGGGATACAAATGCCAGTTAATCTTTTCGATTTAGCAAAAACTTTTGAGACAAGAGCAGAAGATGTAGGCTTGGTACAAGGTCACAGACTCTGCCCAGGATGCGCAGCACCTATAGTCGTGAAATTCTCTCTTATGGTTGCAAGGAAACTCGGATATGAACCCGTTGTAGCACTAGCTACGGGATGTCTTGAAGTTTCAACAACAATTTATCCATACACCGCTTGGACAGTTCCATACATACATAACGCTTTTGAGAACTCCGCAGCCACTATGAGCGGCGTTGAAACGGCTGCTAAAGCTCTCAAAAAATTTGGAAAGATTCCACAAGATAAGAAATACGCGTTCTTTGTCTTTGCAGGGGATGGAGGAACATATGACATAGGTCTTCAGTCGCTCTCAGGTATGATAGAGAGGGGACACAAGGTCATCTATGTTCTATACGATAATGAAGGTTACATGAACACAGGAAATCAGAGATCTGGATCCACTCCAACGGGATCGAATACAACGACAGCACCGGTTGGTAAGGTCATACCCGGAAAAGTCCAATTGAAAAAGAACATCGTCGAGATAGTTGCTGGACACGAATATGTCTATGCCGCTACCGCTTCAATAAGTGATCCAAACGACTTCTTCGCTAAGATAGAAAAGGCTTTGAATTTTGATGGTCCCTCATTTATAGCGGCGTTCTCACCCTGTGTCAGATTTTGGAGGGTTCCAGATAGCGCTGCAAATTCCATATCAAAGCTCGCAGTTGAGACAAAATACTGGCCGCTTTACGAAGTCGACAGAGGAGTTTACAAAGTAACGCGAAAGCCAAGGCAATTCAAACCTCTCATAGAATTTCTCAAACCACAAGGCAGGTTCAAACCGCTCTTGTCAAGACCAGATGCCGAAGAAATAATCAATGAACTTCAGGAATATGTCGACAGGCGCTGGGAAAGGCTTCTGATTCTTGAAGAAGCTACCAAAGGGAAATACATAAGGTGACTAAGGGGGACATGCTCCCCCTTTTTCTCTTGAGGAGGGGATACAATGAGAAAAACGGGAACGCTGCTGTTGATAATATCTTCCTTGCTCTTTGCTGGAAAAATCTGGTTTGATTTTTCCACCCCTCTTTCTGCTTACATTCAAAGCACCATTAAAAATGAAGATGGACTTGGTGTATCCATTGGAGTGAAAATCTGGAAAATACCACAGTTTGAGCTCACATATATGAGAATCGGAAATGATCATTACATTCTTTTAAAACCTCTCATGCTTGAGGGAGAAATCTCAAGCATGTATTCGAAACAGTTCAAGATGCAGGCTCTTCTCAATCTTGGAATTGACGGTTCTTACCCGGATTACAGCTCAAGTGCATATTTAACTACAGGAATTGAAATGTCCTATGAAACGGCGGGAAATCAAGGGGTATTCTTCAAGCTGTGCCTTGAATCAGGAATTCGTTTGGAACTCTTACAGGGAATAAATAAATTCAGTCCGTACTACATACAGCTGATCGGACCGATCGTTATAAAACCTTCTATGATAATAGGAGGAAAATTTTAAAAAATTCTCTCAACCCAAAAATCAGTTCTTTTGGAATTGAATGCAAACTTAGAAGATATCAAATCCGGGAAGTTCTCTTTTTCCAATGACTTTACTGCTCTTTTCAATCTCAGACACTCTTTGCACATCAACCACTCACCATTTCTGTGAACGGCAGAACAATCTTCATCCACAAAGAAGTATTCTGTTCCGATCTTCCCAACAGACGCCGTTAAGACTTCAAGAACAGGCATAGAGATCGATAACATACTTATCTTTTTAAGGTAATACTCACAAGTTTGAAAACTTTTTAAAAGCCTCTCATTGAGATTTCCAAGCATTCCAGAAGCTTTTATAAAATTAGTTGCTGACTTGTAGATTCCCGCAAGAAAATCTCCGTTTTTTTTGAAGAGAATCGCAGGTTGGTAATAGGAAATGCTCTTTAGATTCATAGGAGCTATTATCTTTCCACCATCAGAAAGCTGATCAATCCAATACTTTGGTATCTCATCAACGCCAACTGTTGCAAATATCACATCATAAGGCGCAAGATCAGCATATCCATAGTATCCATCGCCCACGACAAACAAAACATTTTCTATAGATAGCTTTCTCAAATTTTCCTTTGCTAAACTGCAGAGCTTTTCCTCATATTCAATCGATACGATCAATCCTTCTTCGCCAACGACCTTCGACATCACGGCAGCGTTGTAACCAGTTCCTCCACCTATTTCAAGTACTTTCATACCTTTTCTAAGCCCAACATCCCTCATAAACTCAGCCATCAAAGACGGCTGACTAGATGTGCTGTAAAAGTTCTCACCTTTGTAGCTTAAGAGCGCACTATCCGAGTATGCATCCTTAGATTCCACTTCGATGAATTCTTCCCTCGGAATTTCTCCAAAAGCTTTTGCGATCTCCTCAGGGTATCCCAATCTTCTGATCATTTCATAGAGCTTTCTTGGTGATGACATACCTTTTTCCCTTCCCATCCACAAATCTAACGACTCCTCCGCCCACATCTACCCAAACGCTACTCATACCTGAAAGATATGAGCTGAATTTCCTCACAGGAACTCTTATCCTGAATTCTAGGTCCAAATCAATACTATCGCTCATTGCAATCATCATTTCTCCTCGACTACCAGTAATGGTGATCTTTCCAGATTTTATTGAAATTTCAGTCTCGAAATTTCCAAGGAGACTGGCACTTTTCTTGACGATTTTTCGAAATTTTTCATCTAACTTCCTTGCGTTAGAGATTCTCGGAAGAGCTATGTGCTCTTCCATCACTTCTCCACAGATTGATCCTTCCATTACAGCCGATCTAAATCCAAGCGACTTACCACCGAAAATCTCCCAATCTCTTAACTTTTGAGCAGCTTTTGAAAATCTCCGCACAGATTGATATGGCATCGAGAAAGAAAAGCGTCTGCCGCTACCATTAAAAACATAGAAAACAGACAGATTGGAAGTTATCGCATGAGCCACTGAAATTTTCCCAAAATGGACTTCCACCATCTCTTCTTCGCTCATTGGCTTGCTTATATAATCAAGTCCCTGGACATAGTCATGAATTTCTCCCACCCTTTCACCAAATGGCACTTTTCCCACTTTCTTTCTGTATTTTTTGAAAACGGCGTTGAGTTCGCCACATCTTATAAGTATTTCACCGTTATGACATATCTCAAAGTCTTCTTCGCAAAATCTTAAGATTGAATACACAAGATTGATTGGAAAAGAGACATCTGGGAGATCGGCGTCTATTTTGATGGAAAAGACAAGGCACCCATCCCAAGCTGATATTTCGTTAGAATGAAGATCCACAAACTGAAATATCTCATCCGACCTTCCTATCACTCTTTTGAGGATCTGGAGCTTTCTCAAAAAATCCCTGCTATCTATTTTGATGCATGACATAAACCGTCACATCCTTTTTCCAGAGCTTGATCGCCAAGAGCATGTCTCCAACATAGATATCTATCTTGTTTTGCTTTATAGCACTTCCTACATCTTCTACATGGAAAACTCCTCCGCCTGGCATTCTTGAGAGCTGTGGAATATATATGTAACTTCCAAGAGGTATGACTTTCGGATCAGATGCAACTGTCCACCATTCTCTAACCAAATTTCCCGATCTTGTCACCCTAAATGATGCTTGCTCTGGAAGGATCCCGTCTTCCCATTCGGTATAAAAAGTAGCTGAGAATTCTCCGAGTTTATCAAATATGTATTTGAAAGGATCTCGTGGTTCGTTATTTATAAGCAGTGCAAAATCAAGATATCCATGACATTCCCCTATGATCTGACCGCTTCTCACCCAGTTTCCCTCTTTCACTTTTGCTTTACCACTGAATTTATAAGAGGTGTAAACTTCATTACCGTGATACAGCCTTATGTAGCCGTCTCTGACTTCTTCAACTCTTCCTGGCATTACCGCTCTGAAAATCCCATCTACCTTAAACCTTATCCAACCACTTTCATCCATTCCTTTCACGACATCTCCCTTTTTCAAACTCCCAACAGGTAGTGTTATCACATCTTTTAGAGAAACAGGTATTTTCAGCTTGTCTCCAACCATTAATTTTCTTGGATCAGCTATGTTATTCATCTCGAGAATATCTTTTACAGAAACTCCAAAGGCTTTGGCTATATTCAAAATTGTATCTCCTCTCTTTACGATCAATATCACAAAAGGAGCAACAATGGGATCTTTACCGCCTACATCAATCATCCTAAAGAGTGAGCTCATCTCTCTTTTGAGTTCTCTAATCTTTTCATCAACAGAAGCTATTCTCTTATCTTCGAGGTATTTCAGCCTTTTTTCCAAATCCAGTGAAAGCAACTTCAAACTGTCTATCTCTGACGAATTGGATTTAACATCACTCTTTAGAGAATCAATGGAGCTTTTCAAATCAAAAATATTTACCTGAAGACCTTCAAATTTCTCATCTAAACTGTTTATGTAATTCTTTAATCCATTTAGAGATATCTCATTGCTGTATTCTTTGTCTCTCATATCCTTCAAGCTGGCGCTTAAATCCTCTATATCATCTTTGATATTTCGTATTTCTTTTTCAAGATTTGAAATTTTCAATCCAAGAAGATTGAAGCTCTTTGAACTCTCATAAGATAAGTAATTCAGGCTACCTTCAAGTGTTTCGTAGTTCTTTGTTAATTTTGAATATTCTTTTTGAATTTCAAGAAGCCTTTTTGAATTCTCTCTGGAAATCTTCTCAATAGAATCAATTTTCCCAGACACCTGGGATGTTGAGAAAATAAGAAAAGCTATAGACATCAAAACTATGCCAAGAATGCCCCAGTATATCAGTCCCTCACTTCCTGCCATCTCTCTTGAGCCGCCTTTATGTAAGGTGATGGGACTCCTCTGTATTTATTCACCAGCATCGAAAACCATTTAACCGCTTCTTTTCTGTTTCCGAGGAGTTTGTTGAGTTCACCCAGATAAAACAGTATCATCGGCTCTTCCTTTTCACTTGTTATCTCCTCTTTGAAGTGTTTTTCGAAGAACTTTAAAGATTTTGCGAGTGCTATTTTTTCCTCCTTTTCCAAACCTTTTTCTCTATAGAGCCATGCGAGCTTTAAATATGCCTCAGCTGCTCCCCTGCTGTGTTCCATTACGGTATAGACGGCTGCAGCAATCGAGAAAAGCTTTATTGCATCATCTAAACTCCTTTCCTCACCAAGATTCAAACTGCCAAATTCCTTTTTTGCATTTTCGAGGACTTTTTTCACTTTGTCCAGCTTATCTTCGGGAATTTCAAGTGTGCCGAAATCTCTTTCAAACAATGTGAGATAACACTTGGGACATGATATTACCTGATAATACAGAGCGTTAACACCTTTGAAATTCGGTTTGAGATCTTCATCTCTGGATTCTACTATTATCGCATCCGAGAAAACTCTCGGATAGCTAAAATCATTTCCGCAAAGTTGGCACACAAACTCCTTATACCAAAACGATGGCATTTTTACACCTCCGAGAATATATTATCACTCTGCAAAGAGCGCCTCCACGAATTCCTCAGCATTGAATTGTCTGAAGTCCTCTTCTTTTTCTCCAACTCCTATGAACTTTATAGGTATTCCCAGCTCCTTTGCTATTGCTATCACTATTCCACCCTTGGCAGTTCCATCGAGCTTTGTTATAACTATTCCCGTTACATCGACTATATCTTTGAATATCTTTGCCTGAACGAGTCCGTTTTGTCCAGTTGTCGCATCTAAAACAAGTAGAACTTCATGTGGAGCGCCTTTTATCTCTTTATTAACTACTCTGTGTATTTTTCTTAGTTCTTCCATTAAATTCTTTTTGTTGTGGAGCCTTCCGGCTGTGTCTATTATCACGACATCTTTTCCTCGCGCTTTTGCATGTTTTACAGCATCAAAGGCTACCGCTGCTGGATCCGACCCTTCTTGATGTGATATCACAGTAGCCCCTACCTTCTCCCCCCAAAACTTAAGCTGTTCTATTGCAGCAGCTCTAAAAGTATCCGCCGCCGCTAAGACCACGCTTTTTCCATCACCTATGAATATTCTTGCCAGCTTCGCGCATGTGGTGGTTTTCCCTGATCCATTTACCCCGACAACGCTTATAACGCTTGGCGGAATCTCTGGCAAATTGAGATCTGTCTTGAAATTCAGAATTTCAAGTATCTTCTCCTTTAAAAATCCTAGAGGATCGTCGGGCTTTTCTCTTCTCAAATCTTCTAGGAGTTCCAAGGTTGTTTCCACTCCAACATCTGCAGATATCAAAATTTCTTCCAATTCCTCTAAAGTTTCTTCATCGACTTTTCCTCTTTTCAAAATTGATACAACTTTTCCAAAGAAGCCCTTTCTTGTTTTTTGGAGTCCTTTTTTCAGAGCATTAAAAAATCCCATATCCTTCCTCCTTCCAGAAAGTTTGCTTTTGTATTCTACACTTTGATTCGTTCGAAGTGGAAGCTTCAAAATTGCAAGGGCAAAAAGTTGAATTCACTATCGATTTTGTATAGAAGCAGAATGCGTTTTATCAGCTGGTGATTTTTCAGAAGATGTGGTTTTTAGGTAGCAAAGTGAGAAAGTGAAAGCCAATTTAGATAGTTGTTACTACTACTTATTTC
>WGAO01000103.1 GCA_015489065.1 Thermotogaceae bacterium
GGATGTGCTTGGGGTGAGGAGGTTTACACCGCGTCGTTTGTTCTCAAAAGCAAATTCCAGAATATATTGGGGATTGACATAGACAGCCTGCGAATAGAGAAAGCAAAACTTGGAATTTATGATGAGTGGAGACTCCGTGGGATGTCCAGATATGAAATCGATAAGTATTTCGAAAGATATGGAAATGACTTCAGGGTGAAGGACATCTACAGGGAAGGAGTGACTTTCAAAGTTCTTAATGCCTTTCACATACCACTTGACACTCAATACGATGTTCTCTTTGCAAGGCGTGTGATGATATATCTGAGTGAAAAGGGTATCTCAGAGCTCGTTAACAGAATAGATTTGCTTCTTAAAGATGATGGGATATTAGTTCTCGGAAAAGGAGAGGTATATTGGCAAATATTGGAGAAATTCGAGCCGTTTCCCGTTGGAAAAGCCATATTCTGGAAGAAAAAGGGTAAATCAGTATCCGACGAGATGGAAATTGAAATGGTTAGGGCAAGCCTATCTGAAGATAAATCCGCTGATAAAGTCAAAGTTGTCAAAGATTTGTTGAATTCCGGTCTTTATGAAGAAGCTCTGAGATGGTCAAAATCTTTGAAATTAGACGATCCTGAAAATGCCACAGCTTGGAAGTACGAAATACTTTCATTGGCTTATATGGGGATGTATGAAGAAGCTTTGGAGATTCTACGAAAGGCTAAACTGAGATTCCCCAACGATTCTGAAATTAGAAGATTGGAGAAGGTGTTGTATTGAAGGTTCTCGTATGTGATATAGGACTTGAGAAAGAATTTCTAGGAATAGAAGAATCCAATGTAAGGGAGCTCGTTGAAGCGAGAGTCTTCTCGGTGCCGTGGAATGTTTCGGGATTTCACACGGTCGTGGAGAGTTCAAAAAAACTTCATCCGGTTGTTGGAGTAAGCGGAATTTTAGGAGACGGTGAGATCAGAATATTCGTGATATTGAGATCAGGGTATGCTATCGGGATAAATTCCGTTGTTGGATATCAGGAGTTAAATGAAAGGTTAGAGGTTCCAAATGATCTCAAGAAGTATTTCAAAGAGGCTTTTAGATATGAAGACAGCGTGGTTTATGTTTTAAAAGAAGATGGTGCCAAATACCTTCCAAAGGTTGATATTTCAAACATTCCAGAGCAGAAGTCTGAACTTGAGGAAGATAAACAAAAAGATGGGAAGCTTAAAAAAGATAGGGAGTTTCTCGTTCTTTATATTGGGAGTGAGAAATACGCCGTTAAAAAAGAAGATATTTCTGAGATATCAGATTCGAGTAGAGTGAATATCATAGAAATGGGGAGTCTTTACGGTTTCATGCAGTCTTCTGGAAGAGTTGTAGTTGTTTTGTCCAAATGGAAGATTAAGCCGAGATGGATAGTAATTTTAAAAAGCGTTGCCATTCCATGCGAATCTTTCGAAGTTTTGAATTTCGAATTGTTAGAAGCTGACGGAAAAGAGTTCGTGGTTCGAAATGGTGAGCAAATAGATGTTCTCAGCGAAGAGGAGCTGAGAACATGGATTTAGTAAAAATGTTCTTTGAAGAAATGGAAGGAAGAGTCAAGGAAGCGAAAGAAGCGCTTAAGATGCTTATCAGTGATCCTGAGAATTACTCTCTAATAGAGAAAGCTTTCAGAGCCATACATACGATAAAGGGGTCTGCAAGTCTTGTAGGAATGACCGGATTTCAAAGGGCATTTCACAAATTGGAAGATGTTCTCAAAGAGTGGAGAAGGGATCTTTCTCTTGTGAACGAATCTTCAATTATGGGAATGTTGAATGGACTTGAATTTATATCTTCTAGAAAGAGCTTTGGTGAAGATGATCTGAGGAGACTTGATGATATCCTGAGAGGTAAGGAGAAGGTTTCAAAGGAAGTTTCTGCCGAAATTTCCAACTCTGATGAGAACTTTTTGAAAATGCTGGAGAACATAATAGATAACTTGGTGGAGCTGGAAACTCACCTCAAATCTGGTGAAATAGATCTATCAGAGATACTCGTAAATATCTTAAAAAAGAGACTTCTGCGGGTATATGAAAAGATGAAGTATGTAAAGCTCGATAAGGTGCTCGAAGGTTTTGACGAAATGGTTTTGAATGATGCAAACGATCTTGGAAAAAAGGTTAAGTTCATCCTGAATGTTGAAGGCTCCATGATAGAGAAAGAAGACGCGTCTATTCTCAGAGATTCTCTCGTTCACCTTGTTAGAAATGCCGTAGTTCACGGTATAGAGACGCCAAACATCAGAAAAAAAGCCGGAAAAGATGAGAGAGGAATCGTAGGCATAAATTCTTTTATAGAAAATGGAGAAATAGTTGTGGAGGTATTTGATGACGGAAAAGGAATAGATATCGAAAAGGTAAAGATGAAAGCAAAGGAATTGGGAATAGAGTTCTCAGATCCAATGGAGCTCCTTTTCTATCCGGAGTTCTCCACAAGAGATGAGATTGATGAGAAGGGTGGAAGAGGTGTAGGACTTGATGCCGTTAAGGAGTTTGTTGAGGGAAGAGGAGGAAATATTTCAGTCGAAACTCACCCTGGGATGGGGACCAAGTTTACCTTGAGGATACCACTCAGAAGGTATCTCAAGAGATGTCTGATATTGAGAAGGAGTAAGGCTATCTTTGCTCTAAGAGCAGATGATATAGATGAAGTTGTTAGCGTGAGAAGCATTTATTCAAAGGACAGCAAAATGTATGTTCTTCATGAGGAGAATCTCTACAAAGTGGTGGATTTTCACAGCGGACAATTTCGGTTTGCGATACTTTCTAAAGGTAAAGCCATTGCAGCTGATGAAATTTTGGATATCAGAGATGTTCCCCTCAAAGGCAGCGATATTCCGATACCATTTATAGTTGGGTTCGCTGTTGGTGTTGGAAAGGCTCCAATACCAGTTATCGATCCGTTGAAATTCGAGAGAAAGGTTGAGATTCCCAGTGAAGAGAGAAAAGTACTCGTGGTAGATGATTCTCCTCTAACGAGACTGGTCGTTATGAGAATACTGGAGAAAGCAGGATATGTTGCTAAGGGAGCTTCGAGTGTTAAAAGAGCATTGGAGATGGTGAAAAAAGAAGATTTTGATTACGCAATAATCGACTTGGAACTTCCGGATGGAAACGGTATCGAGCTCCTTAAAGAGATCAAGAAGCATATCCCAAAGATACGAGTGGCGATACTGACAACATCGGATACTTTAGATAACAGGCTTGCCGCTGAGAAAACGGGAGCTGACGCTTTTCTTTCAAAGGCCGAAGACATAGATCGAATACTCACTTTTATGAAAGGAGAGTCGTGATTGATACCAGTGGTTATAGGATCGTCAGCTGGAGGGCCTAAAACTTTAAAGAAATTACTGTCCGGTGTTGATGTTTTAAGAGTACCGTTGATCGTAGCGCAACACAACCTGTCGTCTGAGGTTGAAAGCTTTGCCAAATGGATAGAAATTGAGACGGGAAAGAAAGTAGTTTTGGTAAAGGACAGAGAACTCTTAAGACCTGGTATAGTCTATCTTCCAGTAAAAGATAGAGATATCGTACTGGCTGGCGGTGAGATGGTTCGTGTGGTAGAACCGGACGGGAGAATAACACCGAGTATTGATAGGCTTTTTGAGAGCGCAGCTTTTTACTTGAAAGATAGGGCTGTCGCTATAGTGCTGGGGGGACTTGGAAAAGACGGTGTCATGGGTGCAAAAAGAATAGCGGAAAGTGGGGGACGGGTTATAGTTCAAAGCGACCCGGAGTTTGGATACCTTCCAGAACAGGTATCAAAAGAAGTTGAAAGGGTTGCCAAGAGGAGTTTAGATGAGATAATCCTCATACTGAGAACAATGGTGGGGTGAAGTTATGAAAAGGGTGTTGATTGCAGATGACAGCAAAGTTTGGAGAAGCTTCATATCGAATGTCGTTAAAGAACACGGTGATGCATTCGAAGTTGCAGAAGACGGTCTTGAAGCTTACAACAAAGCCTTTGAGTTTGTTCCAGACATAATATTTACCGATATCGAGATGCCCATGCTCAAGGGATACACGCTTTGTAGAATACTGAGAAATGAACCTGCTTTTAAAAACAGCGGAGTAATAATAATGACTTCTCTGAACGAGACTCTCAACAAGTTTTGGGCGGAAAAGTCTGGTGCAAGTGGGTTTCTCATGAAAGATAGTTCTCCTGAAGAGCTCAGAAGGGATATTATAAAATTTTTGGAGAACGATTCCTTCAAGGCAGACAAAACTTTTCTGAAAGATTCAAAACCCAAGCCCATATATGAAATAAATCTTCTCCTTGAAAAGCTATTGCTAAAAGAAACCATCAAGAATGAGATCTACTCACTGTTCAGGTATGTTACCGATGAAGACCATATACTCTGGAAACTCTCAGATTTGATATTTCAGCTTATACCGGCAAAACTTATCGTTACAATGATTTTGGATCCATTAAAAGGAAGGCTGTTTGTTGCTTCAAGGGAGAACGATATAGGAGTGGATTTTGATGAGATCAGAGATACGCTGTTCGCAGTTTTAAGTAGACCGGTAGTTCCCATGAGTTGGAAGATGGGTGGAAACGCGAAAAAAGGGAGTTTCGTTCCGAACCTCATTCCTTTCATAGTTAAGAACAGTGAAGAGGTGGGTGTCATAGGAGTTGAAGCCGATAACCTGCAGATGGAAGATTTGGAAATAATGGTCGATATAGCCACTAACTTATCACCTCTTTTTGAGATAGCGCTTACTTATTCTTCCGCTGTGACTCAAGCGAGAATAGACGAACTGACTAAGTTGCTGAACTATAGAGCTCTTATGGAAAAACTCACGGAGAATTTCATGATTTCAAAGAGGAATGGTACGCATTTCTCAATAGGCATGGTGGATATAGATGATTTTAAAAAGGTAAACGATACATTCGGACATTTGACTGGAAACGATGTTCTAAGAGAGCTTGCTGCCACGATGAAAAGGTCCTTCAGAGAAGTTGACATACTGGGAAGGTACGGAGGAGAGGAATTTTCGATTGGTATCATATCTTCTGATATAGAAGAAGCCTATAAAGCTATGGAGAGATTTCGAAGAAATGTTGAGAAAAACAACTGGAGTAAGATAAAACCGGGTTTGAAGATAACGATAAGTGGAGGTGTAACTTCAACGAGCGTGAAGAATTACAGGACGGTTGTTGAAATGATAGAAGATGCTGACAAGGCACTTTATTTCTCCAAAAAACACGGAAAGAACAGGATAACCAAGTTCCCAGTTTAGTATTCATCCAGACTTTGTGAAATAAAAAAGGATTTTTGTCACAATTCCCTTGATGAATTTTGGTGATGAATGTGATATGCTTCTGGTTCGAGGAGGTGTTAAGGCGTGAGTGTTTTCATAACGAGCTTGGTCTTATGGCTGCTTCTCACGAAGTTCACCTACTCCGAGCTCCTTGCTGGAGTAATTGTCTCTATACTTGTGGCGTTAACTCTTAGAAAGTATCATGGTATTAAGTATGACTGGAAACTTCTATGGAGGTTCATCTACTATGTTTTTGCATACTTACCAGTGTTCGTTGTAGAGATGATCAAGGCGAACTTCGATGTAGCCGCCAGAGTGCTGAATCCAAAACTGCCACTCAATCCTGGATTTGTCGAAATAAAGACAGATCTCAAGGGAGAAGCCTCAAAACTTTTCTTAGCTAATTCTATAACTCTCACACCAGGTACTCTCAGTATAGATGCAAAAGGTGAAAGGCTGTTTATACATTGGATCGATGTGAAGAGTATGGAGAATAAGGAGAAGTATATATCGCAGAGATTCGAGAAACTGCTCAAGGGGGTGTTCGAATGATAGCAATCTTTTTCGTCCTCATCGGAATAGGAGTTATTCTATCGTTCATAAGAGTTATCATCGGTCCAACCTCTTCTGATAGGGTAGCTGCACTCGATACTATGAATGTCATGCTTACTGGGCTCATCGTAGTACTGGCATATGTTTTCAACAGGTCCATATATCTAGATATAGCCCTCGTTTATGCCCTCCTGTCCTTCCTTGAGACTATCGTTATTTCAAGGTATTTGGAGGGGAGAAAATGAGTGCTAATGTGATAATAGGAGACATATTGATAGCTATAGGGGCGTTTTTCTACTTCTTGGGAGGCTTAGGTATACTGAGAATGCCCGATGTCTATAACAGGTTACAGGCTGGTACCAAAGCTACTACTCTTGGAACATTTTCAACCGTTATAGGTGTTGGGATATCGAAACCGGAATTTCTGATAAAGGCTCTAATAATAGTGGCATTTGTGGCAATGACCAATCCTGTTGGTAGTTCCGTACTTGCAAGAGCTTCTTACCTTTCCGGAGTTAAACCGTGCGACTGTACGAAGGTTGATGAGTACAAAGGTGGTGGTGAAGAATGAGCGCGCTCATATGGCTGGCTGGAGGAATTATGATAGTCGCCGCAGTGTTTGCAGTTGAAGCTAAAAAGATTCTGGATGCCGTTATTGCTATGTCGGCGCTCAGTCTTGTATCAGTATTTCTGTTCATAGCTATGAGAGCTCCAGATGTGGCGATAACTGAAGCATCTGTTGGCGCTGGACTTGTCACCGCTGTTTTACTCGTTACCCTCTTCAGGATGAAGGGTGGTGATGACAAATGAGAAGGCTTTACGCCATATTGGTTGGAGCAGGACTTGTTTATATGCTCTTTGCTTTTTTAGGAACGATATCTCCTTATGGGAATGTAAATTTGTCAGACAGGGTATCCGCTCATTTCTTGGCAAAAGATGTTAATTCTGTTGACGCTTCTAAATGGGTTAGCGGGGATAAACAGATTCCATCAAAGATGAAAGTCTTCGGGAAAAAGGGATTTGAAGATGGAAGTGCTAATGTTGTGACATCGATCGTTGTTAACTACAGGTCTTTTGACACGCTCGGTGAAGTTACAGTTCTCTTCGCATCCGCTGTTGGAGTTGGACTCATACTCGGCGGAACGAGAAGAATGAGATACGGACGGAAGCCAAACTTCATACTTAGAGTCAGTACGGGAATACTGCTTCCACTCATAATACTATTTGGAGTTTACATATTCGTCCATGGGCACCTGACGCCAGGTGGAGGATTTCCGGGCGGTACTGTAATAGCAGCTGCAGTACTTCTTCTCTACCTTTCAAACGAGGAGTTCTCATTGAATATGGTTGTATCAAAATCTTTGGAGGGAAGCATGGGATCGCTTTATGTGATATTCGGTCTTATAGGTCTTGCCGTAGGTGGAGCGTTCCTTTTCAACTTCCTTCCAAACGGAGTCGTTGGTTCGCTTTTCAGCGCAGGAGTTGTTCCACTAGTTTACATGACCATAGGTTTGAAAGTCGGATCTGAACTCTCCGGAGTAGTGGCCGAGATACACGAAGAGAGGGAGGGATGAAGATGGTATACGCCATATCTATAATATTGATAGGAATAGGGATTTATGGACTCATGACGCAGAAAAATCTCTTCAAGCACTTGATATCCCTCTCCATAATAGATACCGCTGTCAACATATTCATAATTGCTACTGGGTATGTGGAAGGAGGAAAGGCACCTATATACACGAAGAGCTTACCAAATTTTGCTATCGGTAAATTCGTAGATCCATTGCCCCAAGCTCTTGTGTTGACAGCAATCGTTATAGGTGTAGGAACTTTGGCTGTGGGAGCATCTTTACTCGTTCGTATTAGAGAAAAGCACTCCTCAATCGATGTTGAGAACATGAAAGGGGTGGAAGAATGATCAGTCTACTTATCGCCATCCCACTTCTACTCGCGTTCGTATCTGTAATGTGGAAGAGGATATCGAAGTCTTTGTTTTTCCTCGCGGCAATCGTGAATCTAATCATATTGCTAGCTTCGTGGTTTCCAAATGGAGTGGAGATCCATGCAATGGGCAATTGGAAACCGCCCTTTGGTATAAATCTTGTCCTTGACAACGCCAGTTTTTATGCGGTTCTTGTTGTTAACGCTTTCTTTTTCCTCGTATCCTTGATGCCAAAGTTCGTGGAAAGCTATGGAACATCTCTTATGCTACTCATGGCTGCTGCAAATGGATTTATTCTCACTGGAGATCTTTTCAATTCGTTCGTCTTTATGGAGATAATGACAATAACTGCTGTTACGATAGCTTCAAAGAGGGATAACTTTTACAATGCTTTCAAGTATTTAATACTCGGTGGCATAGCTGGATCGATATACCTTCTGGCAACGATATTTGCATACACGGCGACTGGTAGTTTGAACATGGCGCATGTGTCTATGGCTGCGATTTCAGCTTCTTCTCTTATAGCTATAACTACACTTTACACCATTGGTTTGGGTGTTGAAGCCAAGCTCTTTCCACTCAACGGTTGGGTATCCGGAGTTTACGGTGGAAATGATCTTGCTCCAGTGATACTTGGAACTTCTGTATCCTTTGCCGCTCTTTATATGGTTGGAAGATTATTCGGAACGGTGTTTCACGGAAATGGAGCAGAAGTTCTCTACACACTTGCTTTGATAACCATAGTTGCGGGCGAGGTTGCAGCTCTCAGGCAGCAGAACATCCTGAAGGCTTTTGCATATTCAAGCGTCGCACAGGCGGGAGTTGTTGTAGCGATGATATCCAAGGGAACCGCAAAATCGATGGGACTTGCATACTTTCACCTTACAAATGATGCCGTGGCGAAATTCGTGATATTCCTTGTCGCTGGCTTCTTGGTTTACAACTACAAGAACTTAAACGGTGTTTTCAAAAAACACAAAATTTTAGGAGCTTCTTTCAGCATGGCTACATTTTCACTGATCGGATTTCCGCTTTTTGCGGGATTTCAGAGCAAACTCAGAATGATAATGGCTCTCTTTTCAATGAAAGATTTTCTCTTTCCAGCGGTAATGCTTCTTGCCACACTGATCGAGGTTGGGTATGTCGTCAGATGGAATGTAAGGCTCTGGTTTGAGGAGGAAACCCAGGAGAAGGCAGAAACACCGGTTGTAGCAAGTACAATTGCTTTGATACTCGCCATTTTACTTGTTGCCGTATTCCTGAAGCCTGAGATATTCCTCAATGGGGCTATGAAAATGGGAAATGCCTTAGCTGATTCAAAAGATTACATACAAGGTGTTCTCTCCGTTGTGAAGGGAGGGATGTGATGTGGCTCTGAGCACTCTCTTGATTTCCCTTTTGGTGACATCTGTGATCATATACTTTGTGTCCAAAGCAAGCTGGAGAGTTGGAGCTATATTGAATTTCTTGATAGGGATATTCCTCATATCCTATGTTTTCGCTCTCCATACTGGAACGACGAGCGATCTTGGAACTCTTTTTGGACAAAAACTCCAGCTCACATGGACTAATGCATCTTTCTATTTCTCAGCAGTTAGTTTGATGGTTATAGTCTCAGTGATGCTCTTTGCTATAAAATGGCTTGATTCACAAAAATATCCAGCGGCGTTCAACATGTTCCTTCTCATGATGACAGCGGGATCTTTGGGAGTTTTCATGGCAGCTGACCTTGTAACACTGTACATATTCTGGGAGATAGCAGTTTTGTCGTCGATGCTGATTGTCCCGATGGGAAAGAAAGAGTCGAGAAAAGCCGCTGTTATATACGCTGTTATGAGCGCTTCTGGAACTTACATGTATCTTTACGGAGCTTTTCTGGCTTTTCAGAGATATGGAACTCTTAACATATCCGAAATAGCAAAGCAAATGGTATCCGATCCATCAACGGGAATAAAGGCTGCGATATTCCTTCTCTTGGCTTCTGCAGGAATAGCCAAAAGTGGTATATTCCCGCTTCACACTTGGCTTAGAATAGCACACGGAAACGCTCCAGATGCTTTCTCAGCGGTTCTCTCAGGACAGCTCGTAAAGCTCGGAAGCTATGTTTTGATGGTCACAGTTGCGGTAATACCATCCCTTAGAGTTTTTGCGAATATTCCGTTCTACTCCGGAATTCCTGCTACAAACTATTTCCTCATAGCGCTCGGTGCGACATCGATAATAGTCGGTACCTTGATGGCGATAAAGCAGGATGACATGAAAATGCTCATAGCTTTCTCATCCGTTGCAAATGGTGGATACATACTCATAGGTATAGGAACGATGGATCCTATGGGATTCGAAGGAGGAGTCCTCCACGTCTTCAACCACGCTTTAGCGGCTGCGGTGATATTCATGGCTTTCGCTTCGGTGGTCTACAGAACTCATACTAAAAAGATAAGCGAACTTGGAGGACTCATACACAAGATGCCGATAACATTCCTTGCATACCTTTTTGCCATCATATCGCTTGCGGGGATCCCTCCGATGAGTGGATTCATTTCAAAATGGATGATATACCAAGCTCTCGTAAGAAAAGGAATGTTTATAACTGCATTTATCGCATTCTTCGGCTCAATTGGTTCGTTCCTATACGTCTTCAGACCCTTGGCTGGGGTTTTCCTGGGTCAGCTTCCAAAGAAGTACAAGGATGTCAAAGAAGTTTCTCCTGTGATGTGGATACCAATGATGATTCTTGTGGTTATCAGTTTGATAATCGGAATATGGCCATTTCCAGTTCTTCAACCAATTGAGAGTATGAGGGCAGACTTTGGAATAGCGCCTATGGTAAAGATATCCGATCCAGATCACTGGCTCATAAGAGGATTTGCCGGTAACTGGAATCCAGTTCTTGTGTTCAACCTCTTTTTGATTGGATTCATAATAGCATACATACTCTATACGATGTTCCCAAGGTCGAAGAAAGTAGACTTGCTTGCTCCGCACAAGGAGGAAGGAACTCCGATCAACATATACACTGGTGGAGAGTACATATACACTCCAGAGCTTTACCATTACAACACGAAGTTCTATGCGGGATTTGAGAGGATGTATGAAAAGCATCCATCCTGGGAGAAAGTTCTTGGAATGCTTGCAAAATTCTTCCATGATCTTGGAGAATGGGTACACGGCTGGTTCTTCAGACCCTCTCCTTCTGCTTACGCTTTCTGGGTAAGTCTGACAATACTAATCGTATTCTGGGTGAGGTGGTGATATGGTGGCCGCGTACAAAGCGTTATTTAACTTGGTGGTCGCGTTTTTCTTGGTGCTATCTCTTGAAGGAATCGCCAGAAAGATAATGGCGAGAATTCAAAGGAGAATAGGTCCTCCGTGGTATCAGAACTTCATAGATCTGTTCAAAGCGCTTTCAAAGCATCCTTTCAGCAATGGATGGATATTCGATTTTGGTGTTCTCATGGCACTTGGAGGTGCTCTAGCTACTGCAATGATCATACCAATGGGCTCGATCACATGGACTCCTTTTCCGAACAGTGATAACTTCTTTGTCATAATGTACTTGTTTGCAGTTGGAGCTCTGGGAATGGCTATGGGAATGGTGGGAAGTGGAAACCCATGGGCATCGATAGGTGTGAGTAGGGCGCTTACACAGATGCTTGGATACGAGCTTCCATATCTCATCGTCATGTCATCGGTGATCTTCTTCTACAAGACCGCATCCATTCACAAACTTATAGAACTTCAGAGAGGCGGATGGAATCTCCTCGTGATGCCGCTTGGAGGAATAGTTGCTTTCATATCTTTGATGGGAATGCTGGGAAAAAAGCCATTTGACATAATGATAGCTCCGGCGGAGATCGCCTCTGGTCCTATGGTGGAACTTTCTGGAAAGTACATGGGACTCCTTCATATAATGCATGTATTCTCTGTGTTCGTTGAGATATCGCTCTTTGTGGATGTTTTCCTTGGAGGAGGAAGTTTTGGGTGGTACTTGGTCAAGTTCGTAGTCGTGTGGGTCCTGGCTGTCATGATATCATCCGTTCTTCCGAGATTTAGAATAGAGCAAATGCTGAAGTTCTACTGGGGAGTACCTCTTGGACTTGCATTCTTGAACGCCCTATTCGTCTTGCTTGGATGGACGCTCTGAGGAGGTGATTCGATGAAGGAGAGGACGATATGGGAACAGATAGCGGATAGCTTTAGATCGAGGTCAATCTGGATGCTTCACTACTGTACAGGATGCGGAGCTATGGAGCTCCCGCCCACCATGACATCGAGGTTCGATATGGAGAGGTTCGGTGTAGCGCCGATGGCAACACCAAGGCAAGCTGATATCCTCTTGATAACTGGATATCTCAATACCAAAACCTTGAGAAGAGTTATATACACCTACGAACAGATGGCTGATCCGAAATATGTCATAGGATTTGGTAGTTGTACGATAAACGGAGGGATATACTTCGACTCATACTCTACGATAAACAGATTAGACTACTATGTACCGGTGGATGTCTACATAGCTGGATGTATGCCAAGACCTGAGGCAATATTGGAAGCTTTCAATTACCTGATGGAAAAGATAAGAAAAGGAGAGGCTGACGGCTGGAAGAGATACAGAGAAAATTATGAATGGTACAAGCAGAATCAAATTCGCTCCCTTGGGGAGGTGTATGTACATGATGAGTTCCATGAATGATGTAGTAAAAAGTTTGGAAGGCTTCAATCCATTTATCGAGGAAATAGATGAAAGAGAAGTTAAGGTGACTGTGTCGCCAGATAGGGTTATAGCGGTTTTGGAAACTCTTAAGGCTAATGGATATTCTCACCTTTCTCTGATGACCTGCGTTGACTGGATAGATGACAATCAACTAGAACTTGTCTATATTCTCTTCTCATGGAAAGATGGAGGAAAGTTCATAGTCTCAACTAGGATAGATAGAAACAATCCGAAGTTTTTCACCGTAAAAGAGCTCTGGCCAGTTGCGAGGTTTTATGAGAGAGAGCTTCATGAGTTCTTCGGAGTGGAATTCGAAGGGAACGACGATATGAGACCGCTCTTTTTAGAGCTTTGGGATGAGAAACCACCTCTAAGGAAAGACTTCGATCCAAGGGACTATTCGAGAAAGAAATTCCCGGATCGCAAGTATGAAAAAGATGTAATAAAAGAAGCAAAGATATTCAGGGGTGAGATAAATGGGTGAAGTGAAGCTGTTTTTCGGTCCGAACCACCCCGGTATGCATGGGAATTTCTCAGTACATATGTATGTGGAAGGAGATATCGTAAAGAGGGCAAGACCGCTCCCAGGGTTTTTACACAGAGGATTTGAAAAGCTTATGGAAAGAAGATATTGGTATTCGAACATAGCCCTCATTCCGAGGATTTGTGTTCCAGAACCTGATATAAACGAAGCATGTTACGCAATGGGAGTTGAGAAAATAGCAAAACTCGATGTTCCTGAAAGAGCTCAGTGGATAAGAATGATAGTCTTGGAGCTCGCCAGGATTGCGAATCATCTCATGGCGGTTGGAGGCGTAGGAGGTCCTATAGGCCTTTATACGGCGTCTTATTGGGGAACTGCTGACAGGGATAGAATCCTGGATATATTCGAAGCCCTCACTGGTGCAAGGGTTTACCACATGTACATAGTCATAGGTGGTGTGAGAAAGAATTTGACTCCAAAAATAGAAGATATGATCTGGAAGACCCTAGACTATATAGAGTCAAGACTCCCAGATTATGAGAACCTGATATTCAAGAATAGGATTCTTCACTCAAGGCTCAAGGGAAGACTTCTTCTTACAAGGGAGCAGGCTCTTGAAATGGGCGTCACCGGTGTTGGACTTAGGGCTACGGGTGTTGAATATGATGTGAGGAAAGTCGATCCATATCTTTTCTATGATAAAGTCGATTTTGAAGTTCCAACTGCTACTGACGGTGACGCTTTCAGCAGGGTTTATTTGAAGTTTAAGGAGATCTCTCAGAGTATAAAGATAATTAGACAAGCTCTTGAGAAGATGCCACAAGGTGATAAGGTCAATGTTGCCGTGAGCAAGGGAAGTGCTCTCAGAAGGATCGTTCCAAAAGGCATGGCGTATGCACATATAGAATCTGCTAGAGGAGAATACGGATTCTTTGTGGTATCAGATGGAAAGAACAAGCCGTATAGAGTGGCCGTCAGAGGTGCATCTTATCCTCAGGGGCTTTACGGTATAGAAAAATACTTGCCGGGCACTAGAATAGAAGATGTACCTCTTTGGCTTGCCACGATGGATGTCTGTGCACCGGAAATAGACAGGTGAGGGGTGAGAAGAATGGCGATGCAGGAGTTACCAAAAAAAGATTTCTTCGCTCCTCTCAAGGCTTGGAAATTTTTGGGGAAGAAGCCTGTTACCATAGAAGTCCCAAACAAAGTCAAGAGAGAAGCGTCTGACAGATACAGAGGATTTCACATAAACGATTGGGAGAAGTGTATCGGATGTGGAACATGTTCAAAAATATGCCCGACAGACGCCATAACAATGGTGGAAGTTCCGGGACTTGTCAGGGATCATGGTAAGATGCCCCAAAGGCCCGTTATAGATTATGGAAGATGTTCTTTCTGTGCTCTTTGTGTTGATATATGTACCACCGGTTCTCTCCAGATGACAAGGGAATATGTTCATGTTTCAGAAGACGCAGAAGACTACATATACATGCCAACTGAAAAAGGTCTTGATGCAAAAAGAGGAGTGTACGAGCATGGAAAAGCACCACTCGGATGGGTAAAGGACGAAAACTCCGATATACTCGATCTTGTCAGAGTTAAGATGCCGATGGAAGAACCAGAGGTCAGAGTCAAATCCTTCATTGAAATAGTCAAAGGATACAGCAAAGAACAAGCCGAGCAAGAAGCTGCAAGATGTGTGGCTTGTGGCATATGTACATACACCTGTCCGGAGCACATGGATATTCCGCAATATATAGAATCTATATACAAAGGAGATTTGGAGGAAGGGCTCAGATGGCTTTACAGAACGAATCCGCTTTCAATGGTCTGTGGTAGGGTCTGTACACACAGATGTGAAACTGCGTGTTCTGTCGGAGTCAGAGGAGAGCCGGTCGCTATAAGGTGGCTGAAGAGGTACATAATAGACAATGTTCCATTTGAAGAGTATGACAGGATTCTCAACATAAGACCAGAGAAGAAAGGAAAGAGCATCGGGATAGTGGGATCTGGACCTGCGGGTCTTTCAGCAGCATACTTTCTTGCAACCATGGGATACGATGTAACCATATATGAAGCGAATGCAAGGCCTGGTGGTGTCATGAGATATGGAATACCACGTTACAGGCTTCCCGATGAGGCCCTTGACAAGGATATAGCGTTCATAGAAGCACTTGGCGTGAAAATACTTGTCAACACAAAGGTAGGCCAGGAGATAAACTTTGACGAGATAGCAAAGAAACACGACGCAGTATTCCTATCTACGGGATTCGGTCTTGGAAGATCAACAAGAGTTCCTGGTACAGATCATCCGAATGTCAAGCAGGCTCTTCCAATGCTCAAGATGATAAGAGATTACCTTAGAGGTGACGGACCAAAACCCCCAGTCCCAAGAAAACTCATAGTCATAGGTGGAGGAAATGTCGCTATGGATATTTCAAGATCCATGGCAAGGCTCCAGACAATGGAATATGGTGAAGTGAATGTTCACACATTGTCTCTTGAAAGATCCTTTGAAGAAATGCCCGCTGATATGGACGAGATAGAAGAGGCTCTTGAAGAAGGAGTCGAATTCCATCCCGGTTGGGGTCCGATAGAGATCGTCATAGAGAACGACGAAGTCAAGGGAGCTAGATTCAAAAAATGTTTGAGAGTCTTCGATGAGAACCACAGGTTCAGCCCGCAATTTGATGAGAACAACCAGATATTTATAGAAGCGGACATGGTGATAGAGGCAATTGGTCAGGCTCCAGATTACTCTTACCTGCCACAAGAAATTCAGGAAAAGCTTGAGTTCGTCAGAGGAAGGATAAAGACAAATGAGTACAACCAGACAGCGATCGAGTGGCTTTTTGCTGGTGGGGACATAGTTCATGGACCTGACATAATTCATGGCGTTGCGGATGGATACACAGCGGCAAAGGGAATAGACATGTATCTGAGCAATAAGTAATAAAGGCGCCCAGAAAGGGCGCCTTATTCGTTTATATCTACACCGAATATCCAAACAGCTCCATTTGGAAACTCAGATTCATCGATATCAGAATTGACATCACCATCGTTTGATTTTGTTATTCCAGCTATTATCACTTTGCTATCACTGACGGCCTTTAGGAAAA
>WGAO01000104.1 GCA_015489065.1 Thermotogaceae bacterium
CCCTGGGATATGAGAATCTGTGAAGAAGTTGTCCAACTAAAACTTTCTCACTGTTCGTCTCTGTACCCAATCCTTTGGAGAACATCCACAATTTTCTTTCGCATATGTAGTAATAGTAGATTTCCAATCCCTTGATCTCGTATCCGTCTATAGTATCCAATCTTCTTCCTCCTGTTGAGAATCTAATATGATCCCTTCATCCCTGCTGTAAGGAGCATCTATGTAGAAAACTCCTCTGATTTCGTCAACCGGATGAATCTCTCTCGCAGCATATGCCGGAATGGAGACGATCATGTCTTCAATATTTCTCATAACTTCCGTGATTTCCATTTTAATGTCTGGGGTTCTCTTCTGTTTTTTGAGTCTTTTGAGCTTTTTGAAAAGATGGTAATTTTCCTTGTAAAATTCGATGGGAATAACATCTACGGTCTGAAATTTCCTAAGTATTTTGTGAACTTCATTTTTTTGTGTGGAATAGTCTGGAATGGTTTGAACAAATTCCTTTGCTTGTGTAAATTTTTTGTAATAATTTGTGTCTTTAATGGTGCTTATATCATACGCTTCTCGGATCATTCGAGATTTTACCTTTTCGCTGAGTATTTTTCCATCGAAATCTCTTATGATCTCTTTGCTGATGTTGTGTATGTCTTTGTCGTAGATTCCTCTAATCCCACTTATTCCTTCTGTGTAAATATGAACATTTGGATGAGAATCCACACTTATCTTTCTTTTTCTGTAGCACCGCCCCATCCTTTGAAAGAGACTATCGAGAGTAGAGAGTTCGCTAAACAAAATGTCGAAGTCGACATCCAGAGACACTTCAGCTATTTGGGTTGTTACCCAGATGCCGTTTTTTCCATTCGCACTGGCAAATTTTTCTATCTGTTTTTCCTTTTCCCTTTTATCCTTTCGTGTAAATCGGGCGTGAAGAAGCCACACTTTTGCATTACGATCTTTTAAAAGTCGATAGATCTCTTTGGATTTTTTCACGGTGTTGACTATAACGAGGACTTTTTTATTTTGAGAGCTTTCCAATATTTTTTCTAAATCGTCTTCCAACGGATAGTGATGGATTGAGATTTTGTGCCTGATATATGGAAGATAGAACTCGCCTATTTTGAAATTCACGGCATTCTGAAGGTCTTCTATAAAGAAATCGGGTGCTGTGGCCGTCATGATCATGAATTTTCCACCAAATTCGTTTATCATCTTTATCCCTTGGAAGAGTACCGCCAAGATGTCTGGAGAATAGGACTGAACTTCATCCACTACTACCCTTGAATAAGCGAGGGAGGAAAGTATTTTCTCGTATCCAGGATACAGAAATACAAATGGAAAGATCTGGTCTATCGTTGTGAAAATCAATCTGTAAGAAAATTGGCGGGATTTCTGATAGGTAATATAGGCTGTTTCGAAGTCATCAAAAAGATCTTTCATGATTTCAAAGCTCATTGAATGCAGAAGTCCTACATTTTTGTATGAAATTCTTTGAATGGTTCTAATGTAGAGTGAGTTTAGAGCTGCCCTTAGGGGAAGCGTGTAGAATGTTTTATCACCATTCGACCACAACAGGGAACTCTCTGTTTTTCCCATTCCTGTCGAAGCTATGAGTATGAGATTCTCATTTTTGTTCTTTACACAGAATTTTTGATTTTCTCGAAGAGAACTCCTAAGTTTGTTGTGTATATAAGATTTCACTTTGAGATTCACGTGATCGTTGATTTTCACTTCAACAGGAAGATGTGCGGACGCAGAATGATCAAGCCTGTGCAGGAACCCTTTGAGCATCACGTAGAGTTTGTATTCTTCGTCGAATTTTTTTATTCTAATGTTCGATCTTGTTAGATTAACTATGTCAAAATTTGGTTTTGATAGATCCAAACCGAATTCTCTTAGAAAAGCTATTCCTCTTTCTCTTAGATCTTTTTCAAAGATGGTGTTTAAGAAATCTTTCATGAGCGTTATTTTCTCATCACGTTTGTGGTGGAACAAAACCGCTTGAAAAAGGGTTTTGTAAGCTTTCTTTCCAAATTTCGTTTTTATGTGTTTCTTATCTATGAAAAGAGTCGATAAATAGTTGTGTGGGATCTTTGGAAGATCGGAAACTCCTAACAAGGGAATGTTCAACCTTTTTCTTATTTCGTTTTGAAAAACGCTGTAGACTTTTCCGACATCGTGATATATGCAAGCAAGTTTTAAGAGCTCCCAGAAGTTTTTCGAGTCTTCGCCAAGAATCCGCAAAATTTTATCTTCATACAGGTTTTTCAAAATCTCTAAGTTTTCAAGCAGGGTGTTTGTGTGTTCTTGAAGAGTTTCGACCGGATTAGATTTGGCGTAGATTACTCCAGGATTTCCATCGGCCACAAGAATGTAATCCCTCCCTCTTCGTCGATTTCCAGGAGTCCCTCGTTTATAAGAGTCCCTCGTTCCACGTAGAGAACATCCGCATTCATCGTCCAAATCCTCGAGTTGTTCACATATTCGTATATGTATCCGAATTTGTATCTAATCCCCATCTTTATCAAAGTATCCATATTGGATTTCGCCCAAGATACCGGAATGTATGTGTTGTATCTGAGTGTTATTGAGTCATCATCCGCATCGTGATCTTTTAAATCCACGATTTTTACGTCGTCTATTCTCATTATATCTTCATGCCTTCCCAAGCTCAGAAATTCGTGGACGTTCGAGAGAGTTTTGTAGAGCCTTTCTATGATATCTTCGTTGCTTGCAACGTGGATGACAAGGTTTACGTTGAACAGTTCTGTTATGGGAAACGGCATAGTAGTTATCGTTGCTTTTTTGTAAAGCCGGAATGTTTGGTAGTTCGTGTAGACTGATTCATAATCTCCTTGAACGGAGATTGCCATTGGTATGAACGTATCTGCGTCTAAGAGTTTATGCATTAGTCCCTTTACCATGGAGTAAGTCGGAAGTGGATAGGATTCCCACGCTTTGTAAGAGAATGGTTTTCTGTAGCACGCACTCTCCTGGAAGAGCTTGAGCTTTAAAACTCTCATCTATTCACACCCCGTAATAATCTTTGATCTTTTCTTTTATTTTCTTGAAAAACTCGTCGATAGTAAGAACTCGATCATCCCCTAAGATTTCCATTAGCTCGTCTTTGTTTGAAAATATTCCATCAACTATTCCAGCGTACGTATCATCTTTTATAAGCCTACTGTTCACAGAAGTTTCAAGTGTCGATTTTATTGGTTTAATATCTATCTTTGGATTTTCACCATCAAACTCGAGTTTAATTCTTCCCATGAAATAGGGATTGGAATATTCGTAAACTCCTCCTACGATGAAGAGCGGGGAGAGATTTTCCACTCTTCCTCTTATCTCTCTGCTCAGAATTTTGATGACTTCTAAAAGCTGATCCATTCTTTCGTACCTTTCAGTGTTGTTGAGTTTTATCTCACCATCGATACCGACTTTATCAAGATCAGCAGTGAGCGTATATGTGTAAAAGCTGTAGTGAGTTTCTATGTTTGCCAAATCAGGATTCCTTCCAAGTCTGTCTGCAAACCCTTTGTTGCTCAAAAAATCCATATCTCCTCTGTACGGCTCCAGAGATATCGCATGGGTAAGCCTGACAACTGCGCTACGCGTGTTTGCTTTTTGTTTTCCAGCGGTTTTCATGTAACCGAATAGATCCATTTCCACGGAATCTTCTATCGTCTTGTCTTTTTTGTACTGAATCGTTCCTTGTTCTGGAGTTAAAACATCCAAATTCCATCCAAACATCTCATGTCCCAATCTGACTATGTCGTATCTGATGCTCTGCCTTGAAGAGTATGTATAAACTCTTCCGTCTCCTCTTGTCAGCTTTTTTAGCTCAGAAATATTTCCTATACCCTCACCGTAGTTCAAGCTTTGAGCTTCGAATATTATTGAAAACGTTAATCCCTTTCCCATTTCAGTTCACCTCCTGCTTTTCCTCGGATTGTGAGATCTTTTCTGACTCTTCAGTTGAGACAAGACCAGCTATGAAAGAATGTGCAACAGATTCAAATCCCAATTTTCCAGATAGCGATTCTATGAACACACTCGGTACTTGCTTTCCCAAAGACATGCAGAGTCTTATGAGTGTGTCCATAAATAGATTTTTATTTCCAGTCTTCACAGCATTTGAAAGTCTGTACGCTATTCCTCTGATTTTGTTTTCTTCACCACGACTTCTCAGTATCAGACTCATCTCTTTTCCTGAGCTGTAAGCTACCCAGAGTTTCTTTCTGATCTCCTCAGCCTTTTCCTTCACGGCTATATCCCTCCATTCCCTTCTGTAAAGATCGAGAATCTCGTCGGCCTGGGAAGCCAAAAAAGCGTAGTAACTCATCATTCTGAATCGGTTTTCCTTTATAAAGTCTCTTAGATACGCGTTTATTAGGTCACTGGCTTTGGAAAAGTCGAGAAAGTTCGTTATCATTTGGATTGACAGGTTGTGATCTTTTATACCGGATATCACCCTTGATTGATCCACAAAAAATTTTGCGAGATACCTCGGTATTCTGAAATAGTGGAGCTCTGCTTTTTTGCTTTGGTAATTTGCATCGAATTCTACAAAAAGTATATTTTCGAGTGTCCATTCGGATTTTTGCTTAACGAGATCGAGGTAATCATAAACTATTTCGGAAAACGGATTTGTGATCTCTCTTTTCTGGATTCTCATTTCGAAATTGTTTAAGAAATCTTTCAAGACTGTTAGCGGATCATTTGTACTGACAAACATGTGCAAGTTCTTATACACGGGATTTTTGTTTTCACTCACGATTTTGTAGTTGATCTGGAAACTTCCTGCTGGAGTACACATCATTATCAAACTGCAAAGATCGCAAATCTTGGGTGCTTCGCTGCCCCAAAATATGTTAAAGTTTTTTTCACTACTTCCAAGAGGCACGAACGTGGTCTCTGTAAATTTTCTTTTGCTATTCGATGCTTCGTAGATGTTGCATATCGAACACTTCATAGAATAATCTTTTTTAGAATCTTTTTCGTCAATTATCGATTCAAATATTGGATTTATGTAATCTTTGAGAAATATACTCTTCCATTCTTCGAGAGATTTACTGGCGTTCACTATGTTCAAAAAAGATATTTGACCAAAGAACGTAAAAAATAGTGTTTGGGTTATGTGTTTTTGAAAGTACCTGTTTTTGAAATCTTCCGCATTGAGGATCTCAAAAATCTCATCTATCAGTCCTGGAACAAAACTCGACAGTTCTTTTTTCTGTTTTTTCCCGTTTTTTAAAAGATTTTTGATTTCTTTTAGTCTCTCTTCGTATCCAGTGCTTTTGATCTTTTGGAGTTTTTCAACGATGGAAGTTATCTCGCCTGTGATATCAATCTTTTTCTTTTGTGC
>WGAO01000105.1 GCA_015489065.1 Thermotogaceae bacterium
ATCAGGGCGAGCCAGCTCTTCATCTCCTCTGTGTCCCACACTTCATCCAGCATTTCGACACCTTGAACTCTCAAACCTTCGGTATCCGAACATTATTTAACGGTTTGGTATGCGTTTGAAAGACGTCTTTCAGGGGAATTTCAGGGTCATTTCTATTTCCAAAACCTTTTACAGGTGGCTGTCTAACAAAAACCATTAGGATTTACAGACATATAGTGGTTAAAGTCATAGTCAGGCAGAAATATATATCTGAAGCCAGCCCACATTTTTAACAAGTTCTCGAGGTCGTGAAGACTTGCTGAAAACTTCAATGCCTGCTACATAAGGGGTTTGCAGAGGAAAACATATACCTCATGGAGACACGTATCATTGATGAGGAATTGCTTTCAAAAATTGTCTACTGGGCAACTGACGGATACCCTGTCTAGTTTTACCATGCCCACAGCCCCATTGAGCTCAAAAGAAGTGATTTCAAAAACCCTAATTAGTGCTCTAATAGATTCGCTGATAGCTGAAAACCCTGAACTGGATTTCATGCTCAGGCATGGGAGAAGCCCGCTGGAGTAAGTTGTTTCAGGAATTGGAGATGTAAATTGAATTAATTTAAACGACGTAAAGGTGGATCAGCAATGTATGGGATAGATTGGGATGTAGAGACAGGTGGAATAAAACTACGAGATATAGGAGAAGGTTCAGTCTTACCAACAGTGAGACCTGTATTCTATGAAGAACTTGATCTTTTAGGCTTCGACGACTATTGGACGTATCCAAGAATAGAAGAACCACTTTTGTGGAATATAAATCGAACATATTACTATAAGGGTAGAAAAATTGCGAGAGTAGTTGGTGGTGGATTTTTTAGTGAGCCAAAATTAGAAATTTACGAAAAGAATCTGGAATTGGAACCGGTTGACGTGTCGAAGATGATTCAAAAGAATAAGCACCTGATAGATAATGCTACATTCAGAACTTTGGATTTTATAAGGAAAATTAGAGAAAAATACAAAAACTACAAGGCAGTCGTGGGATTCAGCGGCGGTAAGGACTCATCTGTTCTGCTCGATTTGGTTCAGAGGGCTTTGCCGCCGGACGAATTCATTGTCATATTCAATGACACAACAAAGGAACTAACACCAACTTACGAATACGTTATTGAAATGACGAAATACTACCCTAATATACAGTTTTTCACGGTAAGAAACGATAGAGACGCAATAGAATTCTGGAAAGAGTTTGGTCCTCCAAGCAGAGTGCACAGATGGTGTTGCACTGTGCTTAAAACACTACCGACAGTCAAATTCATACGGGAAAAGTTTGGTGAAAATGCAAGAATTCTTTTCTATGATGGAATAAGGGCTGAAGAGAATGCAAAGAGGGCAAAACTCGACAAAGCTTCGCGAGGAAAGAATTTTCGGCAAATTAACGTTCATCCAATTCAAGAATGGAATTCGGCCATGATTTACCTCTATATATTTATGAGGGGGCTACCAATGAATGAAGTTTACAGATACGGTGCAGTAAGAGTTGGATGTTCAGTATGCCCGTTTGAATCCGTGTGGTGGGAAACAATCACATGGAAAAAATACAGAGGTGACATAGAACCATTTATTGAGGTAATTAAAGACTATGCAAGAAAAAGGAAGGTTAAAGATGTTGAGAACTTTATCAGAGAAGGTAACTGGAAAGCGAGAGTTGGTGGGGATGGATGGCAGAGGAACAGGGTAGTTGTAGCGCAGAAAAAAGAATCAGTCAGTATTCATGTAAATGGAGGAAGTCTGAAGAAATTTTTGGAATGGGTTAAAATTATTGGAGATAGGGGTATTGAGGGCGATAAGATTAAACTGAATTTTAATGGACGAGATTACATTCTTGAAATTAAAAGTAATTCGAAAGATTTCACGATATCGGTGGAGTCGCCAAGTGTGGAGCTTGTCCACGCATTGAAGCTTGTAGCTTCTAAATCGGCATACTGCATTTCATGCGGTGCATGCGAAATTGAATGCGCAAATGGAGCGATAAGTTTTAACAATGGTCATGTATTAATAGATAGTGCAAGATGTGTCCACTGTAGGAGATGTGCTGGAATCGCAGATAGGGGGTGTCTCGTTGCAGACTCGTTAAAGGTTAGGTATGAGGGGAGTAAGATGGGGTTGAAAAAAATTGGTAACTATAAACATTTTGGAATAAGAAAAGGATGGCTCGAAGAATTTTTCAGAGATCCAGAGAAATGGTGGACTGAGAACACTCTTGGTCCTGTTCAATTTGAGGCGATGAGAAAGTGGCTTTCTGATGCGGAAATCATTGATAGTAAGAGAGCAAGGGTTACAGAGACAGGGAAAATCTTAAGAGAAATTGGAGCAGATGATCTGTTCACTTGGGCGGTTATATGGACAAATCTGGCAAAGAATTCCAGTCTGATCTCATGGTATGTGAATAACCTTGAGTGGGGGAAAACCTACACAAGGGAGGAGTTGCTTGAGCTTATGGGTGATAATTTAAGCCTCGCTACAAGGAAAAATGGATTACAATCGTTGGTGGAGCTTTTAGAAAAGACACCCATCGGCAATGCTCTAAGGGTTGGGATCATCATAAGAGAAGGAAACAAATTTAAGAAGATTCAAAAACTCGGATATCTCAAAATGACAGACTTCAATCTAAGTCCCAACGTAATTCTCTATGCTTTATACAGACTCAAAGAAGATATAGGCACCAACTACTTTTCGATAAGTTACCTTTGCAGCAATAGTATCGATGGAGGGACATATAAAATATTTGGAATACGTAAAGAACTTCTTGAGAAGATCCTAAGAAGCTTACAGGAAGAATTCGGGAGAGAATGGATTTCTGTAGATATATCAGCTGATCTTGACAACGTATCATTGAATCCGAGTAAAAGCAGTATTGAAGTCCTTAAAATGCATTTGAAAGGTGGAAAATGACCAGAGCAAAGGGATTCAGCAGTTATAAGACTTTTGGAATAAGAAAAGGATGGCTCGAAGAATTTTTCAGAGATCCAGAGAAATGGTGGACTGAGAACACTCTTGGTCCTGTTCAATTTGAGGCGATGAGAAAGTGGCTTTC
>WGAO01000106.1 GCA_015489065.1 Thermotogaceae bacterium
TATTATTACTGTCTTTGCAGGCGTATTTACTCCTGCTCCTAAAGTTAAAGTTGAGCATATTACTCTTATATCTCCATTTTCAAAAGCTTCTTCAACTATTCTCTTTTCCTCGGGTAGTAAACCTGCATGATGAAAAGCAACTCCTTTCAACATACATTTCTTTAGCTTTCGCGTTAATGGGGTTGTCTCAACCAAAGCATCTATTTTGTCAATCCATTTTGTTATGTTGCTCGAAGGGGGTAGATGCTTGCTGATTCTTACTGCTAAATCCTCTGCTTTTTTTCGTGTATTCTCAAAAATTATTACTTGTTCTTCTTGAGATATTTTGATAAGACCATCAAAGGTATAAATATTTAGTCCTTTTTCAATATCTAAATTGCCTGTGTTAAATTCCTTGTACAGAAAATCTCCCTTTTCTAAGGTATACCCATTATATTTAATGGTTTTATCCCCGGTGTATACTATCCCTTCTTTAAGTTCTACCTCTCTCTTTTCTGTTTCTATCACTTCTGCTTTTAACCACTCACCTAACTCTTTGGTATTTGGTATTGTTGCAGAAAGACCAATAATTTGAAGTGAATCATTAGCAGCACATATCATCTTGGTTAACAGTATCTCTAAATTTACACCTCTTTCTTCATCACCAACCATTTGAAGCTCATCAACGATAACCACGCCTATATCCTTTATCAATTCTGGATTTCTTACTAACAAGGCATCTAGTTTTTCATATGTAGAAATAACAACATCATACTCCATAAGATTTGCATCATATTCACTTCGTTCTCCGGTACTAATAGCAACATTTAAACCCCAATCAGCATATTTTTCTCTAAATTCCTCAAATTTCTCCTCAGCAATTGCTTTAAGAGGTGTTAAATAAAATGTTCTTCTTTTTCCCCTCCTTTTAGCTGCACTCATTATAGCAAGTTCTCCTATGAACGTTTTGCCTGTATTTGTTGGAGCACTAACGACAATATTTTTTCCTTCGAATAGTCCTTTTTCTACAGCTATCTTCTGAACCTCCGTGAGCTTAGAGAATCCAAGCTCTTTAAGTTTATTGATAACTGTATCCGGAACTCCATATTTATGTAATCGTTCAATATCCATTCTAATCATCCCTCTTCTCCCTATTTAAGTTTCGGGGCGGAATTTCGGACAACTTAGTATATACGAAATTCGCTTTTTGTCCCAATACGGAAGGATAACAAACTTCATGTTATCTACTATTTTAGCTATATATAAACCCTCTTCCTCCCCACCACTTTCCATCAAATCCAGCAGATTCCCTATTTTCTTCAAAATCTTTCATTGTAACACTAGTATAAATCTCTGTCGTTTTTGCCCTATTCCATTCTCCAATCCAGCCCGCTAACTCCGGTGAAGCGGGCTTGCAAAAAAGCTCGCTGAGGAGGTGTTGAGATGTCGAATGGTGTTGAATCAGACAAGAAGAACAGAATAAGAGAAGCAATGGAAACCGTGCTAAAAGCATTCGAAGATAACCCGGAGAAAGTAGCATTAGCAGTTTTCAAAGGAAACGGAAAACCATCAGATGCATGGAGCTTCTTCAATCGCCTTATAATGCTCATGCATGACACAACGGATGCAAGAGGCTTTCAGCAATGGAAAAAGGTCGGCAGGAGAGTTAAGAAGGGAGCAAAGGCATTCTACATCCTCGCTCCAATCAGAAAGAAAGTTCCGGTAAAAATCAGAAGAGAAGAAGAAATCGTAAACGAGAATGGAGAAGTAGAAGTAGTTGAAATCGAGGAAACAATACTCGTTGACAAGCTCGTTAGTTTTAAACCCATTCCAGTTTTCCGCTACGAGGACACTGAAGGCGAACCGCTGCCAGAAGAGAACTTCAGCATCGAAATTCCCTATGAATTCAACAGCATCATAGAAGAACTTGGCTTGAAGGTAGAAACTACAGCTTTCAGGAACTGCTACGGCACGTACAACCTGAAGACAAAGACAATAAGACTTGCTTCCCCTGAACTTATTGTCTTCCTGCACGAACTGGCGCATGCGGTTGACGACAATCTCTACGGCATAAAGGGAGGTCAAATCCCGTTGCAAGAAGTTGTTGCAGAATTTAGTGCTGCTGTTATCGCATATCTGATGGGCTATAAAATCCCTCTGGGGAATGTGAAGGAATACATCGAAAGTTACGGCTTCACAGAGCTTTTCAAAGCATTTGCGAGAGTTGAGAGGGTTGTCAACTTTGTTGTTGAGAGAACAACAAAAGCCCGCCTCACAAACGAGCGGGCTTTAGAATGCCCGTAGGAGGTGGTTTGATGGAGGCAGGAAGGTTTGTCAGGGACAGGAAGGAAGAAGAACGCATCAAGCAATTCTGCAGGGAGAACGGGCTTGAGGACGTAGCAAAGCGAATTCAGGCAGTCTACGTTGAAGTTGAAGTAGAGGTCGATGCAGATGCCTGAAATCGTTGAAGTAATCATTAGAGGAAGCTTTGAAACAAAGGGTCTACCAGAGGAAACCGTAAAGAGGGCAATAAAAAGGGTGTTCAGAGATGAGATTCAATACAACAGCGATAAGTGGCGCTTCTACAACGGAAGGGATATCTATGCCGACGTGGACATCAGAATAGGGAACGTGAGAGCAGTAATGGACTTCAGAGTCAGAACGTTCGATGCCGAGAGGTTCATGGAAGTGCTTAAGGAGAGAGTTAAGGAACTTGAAAAGCTCATTGAAGAGCTTGCCAGACAGAAGGAGCTCGACGAAATTCTGAACGCTGAAGAAGAAATCAAACCAAGAACTTTTGCAGAAGTCTTTACAGAGAACAGAATTGATGTAATTTGCTGATTTTTCTCTTTCTTCAAAGAGGTGATTTGGATGTTTAGAGATCCATCCTTGGACACCTGTATAGAAGTGCTGAGGAACAACGACTACATCATCCTTGAAGGAGATGATGCAAAGAAGAACCTCAACGAGCTCGAAGAAATCTATGGAGATGAACTTATCAGGGCTGTGGAGAGCTGGCTGAGGGAAAAGGGGAGGATCGTTGTTGACATGAAACCCTCATACACCTCCCCCACCTACCACCCTTCAGAGTCAATAACTCGCAATGAACTCCCGTGCAGAGATTGCAGCCACGAGAAATACTGTGATGGCAACATAGAGGAATACCTGAGGCTCTGCAATCTTTACGGCTACATCCTGCCATGTTCAGGATTCATAAGGAAGTGATACGATGGAATGGAGTGAAGAAGACGTCATTTCCGTTTACACGAGACAGGATGCCATCAAAGACGGAATAATCTTCAACACTGGCAGAATTGCTAACAGGGATGTAGATCTGACTGTGGATCTAATTGAAAAGCTGGACAAGAGGGAAATTGCTAAGGCAATTGTTATGGCTTTGGAGGCAGTCAGGACTTTCAGACAGCCAGATATGAAGGAGATCAACATCAACGGCAAAAAAGTATGGGTTGATGACAATGGCAGCGTTATAACGCTGATGCTGCCTGAAGATTACTGATTTTTCTTTTTCTTTAGCTCTTGGTATGTTGGTATGTGGTACTTTAGAGAGGGGCAGATCATGGCATCCAAACGCCACGTAATAACTCTCTAAACTCTAGGACTCCATTGCCCTTTGGATGGAAGTCATCCACTAAAATTACGCCTTTTCCTTCTAATTTCTTCTTTACCCACTCGGGTACGTGTTTCAGAGATGTCATTATGAACGCTTCTGGATCAAATAGAGTTTTGTAGGATACCAATTGATCTTTAACAATCTCACCATTCATCAAAGATTAGTTCTACACTCAATAAGTACATCAAATTTCAAGGCATAACCAAGTTGTACATAAGAGAACTAGTTGGTGTGTACTCACCACCTAAAAGCTAGTATATCAAGCTTCTTCCATACAATTTTCCCCAAATCAAATCTACTTCTCTTCTAATTCCTTCATTTTCTCTTCTAATTTCTTCATTTGCATCTCTATTTCCTTTACTTTCTTCTTTAAATCTCTCAATTTCTCCTCTTGTTCTATGACCCACTTCTGGTAATTCTTGGCGATCGTAATAATTCTTCTTATAAATTCATCGCTTGATTCCTCTATTTTCAGGCTTTTGAACTCATCGTAATACTTCGTCAAAGAGTTGATAGTATTTACGAAATCGACATCCTCCATTCTACTCTGTAGTTGCCATCTTCCATCAATGTATTTAAACCTCCGAATGAGGCTAAACAATTCGCTGTTATATTCTATCACACTCAAAAACTTTAAGAAACATTCATGACACATCTTAGGTCCTTGACTCCACTTCATTTGTTTGTGAGCCCAGTAACCTTCATGTTCTTTTATCTCTCTTTCACAAAAATAACATGCCCAACTTTTAGTATTTTCGTAATAACGATAACCGGCATAAGTCAAAGCAATTAAAGGGTGATTTAAGAGTATGCCATATAATGTACTCGCTGTTTCTAAATTTTTGGGAAAAACACATTCTCCTACCTTCTCCTTTAATTCTTCATCCTGAAACGCCCCTATATTTATTTTCTCAGATAACCTGTAATATTCTCTATCTGACAGTCTTTTTTTATTGTACTCTTCCTCAAGCTTAGAATGAAGATGAAGTCTCTTCTCCATCTCAACATCGTTCAGTATTTCACTGGCATACACTTTTTTACTTGTTCTATATTTTTCCCAATCCATTACTCCTCAACCTCTTCCTCACTACTCATGCTTTATAACAATTATTAATACTCCCCACCAAATCATCTATCTCAACCAAAAGGACATTCATAGCTGCAAACTTCAAACAGATCTCCTCGTATAGCGATGTAATCTTTCCCAATCCGAATGATTTGGCCAGTTTAAACACCCCCGATCCCTATTTTAGATTTTTGTCTTTCCACATTTTCTTGATTTTTAGTAGATAAATTTTCTCCATTTTTGTTATTTTGCTAATTTGCTACAAAAGCCGCCATCTCCAGTGAGGCGGCTTTGCAAGAGCCGCTGAGGAGGTGGTTTGAATGAGTTTTGTAGTCTGTCCGGTTTGCGGGAATGTGGGATGCTTTGAGGTTGTTGAAGCAAGGTACACAGCAAGGAAGGCCATCGAGTACATGCAGTGCTGCAGGTGCGGTGGAATTGTTAAAGTTGTTCTGGAGGCTTGATGGCTATGCCAGTAGAAGTAGAATACGAAGAAAAGAAGTTTACAATGGTTGTGTACAGGATAAGCGAAACGGAGTTCAGTGTTTTATCTCTGAATTCAACATTCGGCAGGCCAAAGCAGTACGTTGTGAAATGGGTTGGTTACAAGTGGATTTGTTCCTGTCCCGATTACGCAAAACACAGCGAGGAGATGCACTATGCATGCAAACACATAGAAGCGATGTTTAAGGCTGTGAAAAAGATAGGATGGAGCAAGGATGGTATTGAGGTTGAGGTTGTGAGGGGATACAAGCAGTTTAACGGAAATGGAGGGAGCGTTGAAGCCGTTGAGGGGGGAGTAGCTCCGGCAGATGTGACAGAATGAGAAAGATTCTCATCCAAAGTTACATCCTGCTCAAATCAGGAAATCTGGAATTCTTTGTTGGCCCTTTTCATCACCTTATAATTAGTTTTTAAGTAGACTAAATGTAGATTACACCAAAAAGTCCATAAACTTTTTAAAGAGAACCATCCTTCACTCATCTCACAGCCAACAATGTTCCTACTTACATCTCGCCCTTTAGTGCTCTTTTGACGTGTTCTTCAACTGTTTCTATAAATTCTTCAACGAAGGACAGAGTTCTTTCTTTAAAGAAATTAAGGCTAATAAGGTAATCTGAAATACCTCTCTCTATTGTATCTACGATGAAAATTTTTCCCAACATGTCTAAATCCCTTAGTAACTTTGCAGAATGTTCGGGTGATTTATACCTACATATTCCATTAAAAATCTCAACTAGTCTCAGAGCTTTTCTAACATACTCGTCTGATGGTGGATTTACGGCGTGTTTAATAAACTTAGCGTATTTTGGGTCGATACCTAGACCACACCCACTATCGTCACAAAAATAAAGCTCTCGGTTTACTATATGTTCATTGTGAAGGCAAGCCTTACAAAATCCATCGTCACCATAACTCTCGCAGTCATATTCAGAAACGTATTTTGCATCGCCTTCACCATATCCTGGACACTCAATAATTCCAAATGGATCTGGTGTGGATTCCCCACAAAATGGACAACCCCATTGATAAAGTAGGGGTGTGTCAGCACCAATGTAATCCAGTTTGACATTTGAGTTTTTAACAAAGATATTATATAAAATACTAAAGAGAAGCGCATCTATTGTTTTAGATTCGGCTGTAATCATTATACTAAATTCTCCTTCATTTTTTACCGAATGATTAGTTAAATTGTGGGAGCCTACAATAATA
>WGAO01000107.1 GCA_015489065.1 Thermotogaceae bacterium
ACCACGTTCCCCTCTAACTCAACTTCTCCTTTTTCGAAGCGATCGATATCCAAAAACGAGATATCGACGTGCTCTGTCGATCCTTTAATTATTAGCTTGGCTAAGGCTTCTCCGACTGCTGGAGCTAACATAAAGCCGTGCCCAGAAAATCCCACCGCGTAGCAAAATCCGTTTACTTTTTTAGAGCATCCAACTATGGGCTGAGCGTCAGGGGACATGTTGTAGCATCCAGCCCAGTGCCGGAGTATCCTGACGCTTTTCAAAAACGGAAAGATCTTAGTCATTTTCCCTGACATGCTCTTTAAAAATTTATAAGTTACATTTCTGTTAACTCCAGGCTTTTCGTTAGGATTCCCTTGACCCATTATCATCTGGCCGTGTTTGGTTTGCCTTATGTAGAAATTCTTGTCAAACGATATCGCCATAAACGGAAAGAAATCTTTCAAGCTCTCCGTGACAAATATCTGATGCCTGTAGCTTGTCGTCGGAATATCGATACCCGCCATCTTTCCAACTTCTTTTGACCAGGCTCCTGCTGCGTTAATGATCACATCGCATTTGAATTTTCCAGTTGAGCCCTCTATTCCCGCGATACTTCCATTTTGAACGACGATTTCTTTCACTTCCGTATGCGTGTAGATATCAACGCCCAGTTTTTTTGCAGCGAATGCGTATCCAAAATTTGCAAGATGCGGGTTTGCATGGCCATCGGTTTGGCAGAAAGTTGCCAAAAGGAGTTTTTGTGTGTTTATGAATGGATATCTTTCTTTAACGAGTTTTGGAGATAATATCTCAACTTCCAAACCCTCTTCTTTTTGCATTTTGACATTCTTTTCAAAGCGCTCTGCTTCCTTTTCTGTGAAAGCCATTAAAAGATATCCGCCTTGTCTGTACTCTATATCAAAACCTGTGTCCTCTTTGAACCTTTCAAAAAGCTTTACGCTTCTCATAGCAAGGCGCACGTTCATCCTCGCGCTCCATTGCTGCCTTATCCCACCGCCGCACCTTCCAGTCGCTCCAGATGAGATGTGGCTCTTTTCAAAAACTGCTACTCTCTTCTCTCCAAGTTTTGCAAGATGGAAAGCTATTGATGTTCCGACTATTCCTCCGCCTATTATGCAGACGCGATATTCCTTCATTTTTCTTCACCCCTGAGTATCGAATCAATGGGAAGTGGAATCGATGGCGGTCGCAAATTCATGCTCGATATCTCCTCTATGCTCTTTCCAGTTTTTTTAGCGAGTATTCCCATAGTTATCAATCTGCAAGTTCTTCCGCCGCACGGCCCCATACCTATCCTGAGGTATCTTCTTAGCTCTTCAAAATCCGTAAAGCCAATAGCTATCGCTTTTTCTATGTCTTTCTTTGTAACCTCTTCGCATCTGCAGACGATCTTATCTTCCTCAAATGATGGAACTCTGAAATGCCTCACAACTTTTTCAAGCCCCTTTTCCATGGCAACATAAACTACGTGTGTTTTATCTTTTCTGTTCTTTATGACCCTTTGAATCACGCCCTCACCGACATCCTCCCCGTCTCTGCTCATCAAGATAACTCTATCGCCCACATTTGGAAGAGGTTCGAATTCGTAAGGAATGCCGACGATGGAATATTCATCGAATTCCTGGACCATGAATATCGCAAGGCCTGGACATTTCATAACGCACATCATACATCCTACGCACTTGTCGTAGTTTATATGCGGAATTCCATTTATGTTTCCTCCCATATCTATGGCATTCGTCGGGCAGACAGCTTCACACGGATTGCAAGGTATATTCTGATGGCATTCCATTATCGCGCGAAGCTTTCCAGACGGTCCGAAATCCTCTTGCAGATCCGTTCTATATCCACCACTTGGAAGATGAATTCCCATTTTCTCAAGACCGGATCTTATCTTCTTTCCAAAAGGTCCTCTTCTGAGATCGACCAGTTCTTCCTTGTATTTGTTTATCTTTTCTGATAGATCCCTTCTTGTTATATCCTGAGCTATCGTGTATCCGGCTATGTAGCCCTCTGCCATAGCGCTCGTCGCTTCCTCAATTCCCGACAAGTCTCCTGCAACAAAGACATTTCTTTTGGAAGTTCTCATGTTCTCATCTCTTTTTGGAACATGACCGCCAAGTTCTGGTATGTAGACGATCTCAACACCAAGTTGATTTGCAAGCTCGATTGAGGGCTGAAGACCGACTGAGAGACATATCGTATCTGCAACGATTTCTCTCTCTGTTCCCTTTATGACTTTGAAATTATCATCAACCTTTGCTATCACAGCTCCTTTTACCCTGTCTTTTCCGATCGCTTTGACTATAGTGTGCCTCAAGAGTATCGGTATTCCCATTCTTTTTATCTTGTTGGCGTGAACTTCATATCCCCCGGCTCTGTTTGATATCTCGACAATCGCCCTTACATTTCCGCCAGCTTGGGCTATCTGGTAGGCTACTATCAAGCCTATGTTTCCAGCACCTATTATCAAAAAATCCTCACCTGGAAGAACTCCATACTGGTTCATGAGAGTCTGAACGGCTCCAGCTCCGTAAACCCCAGGGAGCATGTTGTTTTTAAAAACCAAAAATTTCTCAGAAGCCCCCGTGGCTAGGAGAACATAATCATAGTCTATCTCATAAGTCTTGTTTTCTTCTCTGCTGTAAGCGACTGCCGCATCTTCGTAAAATCCGACTAAAGTCGTTTGAAGCATGTAATCAACCTTTAGATCTTCGATTCTATTTTTGAGGATCTTCGCTATCTCAACGCCTCTTTTTGAGGCGAAAAATCCCTGATGTCCGAAAAATTTGTGTGTCTGCTTTACAAGCTGCCCGCCAAGATCAAGACCTTCGTCTATTAAAAGAACTTTTACTCCGCTCTTTGCAGCGGCTATGGCACCAGAAAGCCCGGCTGGGCCTCCTCCTACGACTAAAAGCTCTGTCTTCATCGTTTCTCCTCCCAGACAGCTCCTCTTCCTATCTGTCTTTCCACGCTCATTCCGTCTTTAACCTTTGTGATGCAAGCTCTAACATTGGGAACACCGTCGACTACCACAAGGCACGACGAGCATTTCCCTATCGCGCAGAAAAATCCCCTCGGCCTGCCATTCTCTGTCCATCCGAAGATGTCTATCCCGTTTGCTATCAGAGCTGATGCGATCGTATCAGAAGATCTCGCTTTCAAAGGTTTCCCTTCAAAGTAGAAAGTAATTGTCTCTTTCTCTTCAAATTCGAGTATCGGATGTCTCTTTATCCTCCTTTGCAAGATTTCACCCACTTTAGAGGATGTATTTGCTGGTTATCGGATATCTCCACTCAACACCAAGGAGTCTTCCAGTTATTTTCGGACCTGGAGCAGCTTGGTATCTCTTGTATTCGCTCTCCTTGACGAGCTTTAAAACATATTCAACCGTCTCTCTGTCAAATCCAGAATTGACTATTTGATCGGGTGTCCTATTCTCATCTATCAAAAGCGTGAGTATTTTATCAAGGAGCTTGTATGGTGGAAGTTTATCCTGATCTTTCTGACCCGGGCTCAATTCGGCTGAAGGTGGCTTTTTGAAGACTCTTTCTGGTATGATTTCTCTTCCTTCCCTTTCGTTTATCCAGCGCGCAACTCTGTAAACATCTGTCTTGTAAAGATCTTTTATCAGCGAATATCCTCCGACCATATCTCCGTAGAGCGTAGCGTACCCGGTTGCGGCTTCGCTTTTGTTCCCGGTGGATATAACAAGATGTCCAAGCTTGTTCGATATAGCCATAAGATATGTACCTCTTATCCTTGCCTGGAGATTCTCTTCCGCTACATTTCTCTCTTTTCCTTCGAAAGGCTCCTTGAGGGCGTTCAAGTATTCGTTGAATACATCTGTTATCGGTATCGTGTAAGTCTTTATTCCGAGGTTGGAAGCTAATTTTTGAGCGTCCTCTATAGATTCCCTTGATGTGTACATTGAAGGCATCAGAACTCCTAAAACATTTTCCTTTCCAAGGGCTAAAGTTGCCACAGAAGCTACCAAAGATGAATCTATACCACCGCTCAGACCGACCACTACTTTGGAAAATCCATTCATCTCGACATAATCTTTTAGAGCTGTCATGAGAGCCCTTAGAATCTGCTCTTCTTCTTTGACTCTCTCCAAAGTACGCGGCTTGAAAGAATCATGCTTCTCTCTTATGGGAATGTAATCAAGTGGAATAGCCAAGTCTTCATCTATTATCTTCTTGTTTGAGCTTAGGAGCTTAAAGCTCTTTGAAAAGCTCATATCCACATCGACTATGCTTATCTCCTCTTCAAACATTTCAAGTTCATGGTAGATCTCTCCCTTTGGATCAACTACAAAGCTTGCCCCGTCAAAGACGAATTCATCCACCCCACCAATCGCATTGAGATAGACGATCCAGTATCCGTGAGACTTAGCTTTCAGAGAAGCAACATCTTTCCTGAATTCCGGCCTTCCCCTAACATAAGCCGAGGCGGATATGTCTATCAGTAAATCTATGCCGAGCTCTGCGTACTCCTCAGCAGGACCTGTTATCTCCCATAGATCGTCTCTTATCAGAATTCCGATGTTTCCTTCAGGTGTAGAAAGAACCGCTATGTCATCTCCTGTGCTGAAATATCTGCTCTCTGCAGAATCAAGAACTCGTTTGTCGTATATAGATACGATCTCTCCCTCCCTAAAGACGACTGCGGAATTGTAAACCGAGCTACCCATTCTCGGTGTTCCAACAATTACAGTCATATCCATATCTTTTGTAAAATCTACTAGTTCCATCAGTTCCATCTCGGCTTTCTTCAAGAAATCGTACCTCATCAGAAGATCCTTGGGGCAGTATCCAACTAGCGAAAGTTCCGGGAATACTGCTATATCAACGCCCTTTCTCTCCAAATCCTTTAGAATCTTCTCCATCTTCTCTCTGTTTCCCGTTATGTCTCCTTGCAGTGATCTCATCTGCACGAGTCCTATTCTCAGCAACTTTCATCCCTCCTTTTATAATCATGTAAAATCCAAGCGCTATTCCAAACGCCAAAAGAGATCTGTAAATAGATGTGTATATCGGAGTCTTTATATGGCAGAAAGTGTTGAATGTACTCACAAGAGCAATAGATCCCAAGAATTCATAAAGGAATGACCATTTGGACCTTGAAAATGCAAAAAACAGAAAAGTGTATCCAAAAATTTCCTTAAATCTCGGTCTTATCCAAAAAGCCTCATCGAGGAAATCTCTAATTCTTATTTCATACGGTAATGCGTGAGCGTAGTTCCCACTTCTGTATATATAATATCCTATGATGATAACTATTATGCCGAGCACTAGTTTGAACTTCTTGTCCTTCAAAGCCCATGCATTATCCGAAAGTCCCTTTAAAAAAAGAAGCCCTGGAAGAAGAATCAAAGAAAGCTTCACTCCACGAAAATCCAGCACACCGTTCATGTGAAAAAAATCTGACATAGAGGCATTGGTTATTAGTCCAAGTAGCATGAATGAGAAGAACAAATAAAATGGATTTTTCTTGCTCCATTTGTAAACTGCTAAGGTAGATAATATTGATGAAATGCTCAGAGATATATCATAGTTGAGGAGCGCCGCTACTAACATCAAAAGAGACAGAATTGGAGATAGAGAACTCAAGATGAGGAACACGGGTATCGAGAAGATCCACCTCTTCCATGGAAGCTCTGGATGCGGAAAAGGTCTCTCAGATACTCTGAATTCTTTTTTGAATTTTTCGTATACATTTTCAGGAACATGATCCAGCAGTATCAGATCAACACTTCTTTCAAGAACTGCTCTTCTCATTTTGGCGTATACTTCAGAAGGTGTGTATATTCTCTTGGGATCTGGATCGAATGCCCTGAAAAAAAGCTCTTTTTTCTTCCTGATTCTCTCAGCTTCCAGCGCGTCCTTATAGCCATCCGAGAATTCAAGTGCTCCAAGATACGCACTTTTATCATCTAACATCTTTGCAGCTTTGCGAGGATTGATTTTCTTTTCTACAAGAACGTATCCGCCTTTTGTCATGTTGTCCAGACTCTCATAATCAGACCTACTTCCAAGAGCCACACGTGAGGAATACAGATCTACTTTCCATCTGATCGGAAGAAAGATGACAAGCATCCCTATTGAAATTACTATTCCCGTCAGATAAAGATAGAATTTCACTTTCCCCACCCCACATAGAAAGGAGATCGAAGATTGAGGATCTCTCTTACATCCGGACTTTTGATCACCTCCGTAGCCATCAATGTGATATTACCGTACGGGTCCACGGCTACAGCTTCCACTACATTTTTTCCATTGATAAGTCTATCACCTATTCTTCCGTTTACAAAAACGAATACCTTCGCTCCACTTGGATCGGTTGCGCTGGCCGAGACGAATCTGTCCCTAATGGATAAGTGAATCTCCGGAAAAGTCGTTTCTGTAGCGTCTATGATGAACGTAAACATCCCATATGTTTTCACAGACTTGATAACATACACCCCAGGGTTTCTACTCCCTGTTAAGACTTCACAGTTATCAATCCCTATCTCGCATCTCATCTTTTCTTTCACAATTTGGAATGGCGTGACATTGACCTTGAGTGTTTTTGATCCGTTAAATCCAATTGAGTCCGTGGCTACAAGTGTTATCTTGTGATTCCCAGGTGGAAGAATGAGTATAGATGACTCTAAGGTAGCTCCATCTACGATCCAGGCGTAGTTATAACTAGAGAAATCTCTGATCTTTGGGAAAGCGACCACTCCAACTCCAGGAGATTCAGCGTATCTTAAATCTACAACGGGATCCCTTGGAATGAGGCTGATCACTTCACCTGACTTGAATTCAGGTTTAGTTGGAAGCTCCCAATATTCTCCCACATTTTCCATTATTTTGGATACAACACTTCCAACTTCCCAACTTTTCATGTTTTCTAAAATTTTGATCACAGATGGCGAAAGAAAAGCTATCGGATGATCATAACAATAGATTTCAGACTTTCGTAGTTCTTTGAAAACCCACTCAGGAACTTCTACACTTGTGTTC
>WGAO01000108.1 GCA_015489065.1 Thermotogaceae bacterium
AGGTTTTCATAGAGAGTGTCATAAATCTGATAATGAGTGTTGAAGAAAAAGCGGACAATGCGTCGAGAATAGTAAACTATGTTGCAAAGGAGAGTCAAAACATAGTGGAAATAGTTGAAACCATAAATTCAATAGCTGAGCAGACCAATCTTTTAGCTCTTAACGCGGCTATTGAGGCGGCAAGAGCTGGAGAAGCGGGAAAAGGTTTTGCAATTGTTGCGGATGAGATAAGAAAACTAGCGGAAGAAAGCAAGAGAGCAACAGAAAATATAGATAAGATATTAACCGAGATTCAGGAAGGTGTTGTGAAAACTCAAGGTGCTATGAAAGAGATGGTCGAATCAGTGGATAAAACAAGTGAGAGAGCAAAAAATGCTATGGAGAAGTTCAAGAGAATACTCGATAAAATTGAAGATGTTATGTCGTTAACAGAAAAGTTTGTGGCGACCGCTCAGGAGCAGGGGGCTGCGAGTGAGGAAATAGCCTCGGCTATGAGTAGTGCATCAGAATCTGTCATGGAAATAACGGATAGGATAAGTAGTCTGGAAGAGAAAATGAAAATCATTTCTAATCAGTCTGAAGACTTAGGGAAGGCTGGAGACAAGCTAAAAGACATGGCGCAAAACCTTGCTGAGTTGGTGAATAAATTCAAGGTCTGAATTCATTGATGCTTTATGAAACAAGAGGAATTTTAAGATCTTCATTTTTATATTGAATCGCAATTCTCAGAATCACTTTGTGTGAGAATCGATATTCACAAAAGCGGTTTTCGATGAGGTTACTTTGCATCTTTATTTCTTTTACCTTCTTCTGAGTGTATAGGCTTTAGGCTCTTCCTTTCATTAGATTTTAATGGGAGAGGAGCAAATATTTTGTGTGCTCATTTGTGATGCTATAACTTTGAGGTGTTTGTTTGAAGATTCAATCAGCTGGTTAGACATCTTCATTTTTAGCACATGAAACAGCGATGATATAATGAATTTGCATGGTTTTGAAAAAGAGGTGATTTGAATGAAATTCTGGGATAGAGAGAAGGAAAAGAAGTGGCTCAAGCATTATTTGTTGACAGAGCCGAATGCGATACTTTTTGTATACGGACCAAAATCAAGCGGAAAAACAGCGCTTCTTATGAAAGTCGTTGAGGAGCTTCCAAAAGAGACATTCGCATATTACTGGTACGACCTGAGAGAAAAATTCATCGTTGGATATGAAAATGTCGTTGAGCTATTCTTCAAAGAAAAAGGGTGGCTCAGAAGTTTTCTGAGCTCTATAAAGCCGAAGATAAACCTTAAAGTATTCGAGCTCGAATCCGGCGCTATAGAGGATATCAGAAAGAAGAAACTTGATCCCTTTGAAGAGATGAGAAAACATCTTGAAGAAGATAGAGCGAGAGGACAAATACCTGTTATCGTATTTGACGAGCTTCAGAAATTAAAGGATGTTTACCTTAACGGAGGAAATCAAAGGCCGCTTGTTGGAGAGCTTTTCAACTTCTTTGTCAGACTCACCAAGGTTCTTCACTTATCACATGTAATAGTGATGACTTCTGATACTTTCTTTATTGAGAAGGTATATTTTGACTCGACGCTTGAGAACACATCTCGGTATTACCTTGTGGATTACTTTGACGATGAGACTGCCATAGACATCCTGATTTCTGAAGGTTTGTCCCATAACGATGCAAAAAAGATAGTTGAAATAGCTGGAGGCGTGCCTTGGATATTGAGAGAGTCTGTAAAAGATGAAGATCCTGTAAAGTTATTAGATGAGCTTTACAAGCAGACAAGATCGAAGATGATTGAATTGATGGGATCTGATGAAAAATATTCGGAAATATTAAGGGACCTTCTGAATGGAAAAGACTTATACGGCGTGAAAGATGCTGCAGTGAGAGAACTTGTAGAAAAGGAGGTACTCTTCATGGATCCTGTGAACGGGGAAATAAGATTTCATACTAGATTACATGAGAGAGCGGCGAAAGAGCTGTTGGGGGTGGAATGAATGAAATTCTGGGATAGAGAAAAAGAAAAGAAGTGGCTCAAGCATTATTTGTTGACAGAGCCGAATGCGATACTTTTTGTATACGGACCAAAATCAAGCGGAAAAACAACACTTCTTATGAAAGTTATTGAAGAGCTATCAAATCGAGATAGTTTTAATAGTTATGACATCTACTGGTATGACCTTCCTTCAACTTTATTCCTTTCTTTTTAGAATCTGATTCAATTTTCGCCCAAAGTAGCTTTTATTTGTCTTTCGCTTTTCAAACTCACTCCTGTGAAATGGGTGTTTTCAAAACTTAATATAATGCTATATAATATCCGCAAAATGAATATAACGACAATTGTAAAATAATCAAATTGTGAGGAGGTGAGAGGCCGTGGGCTTCCTGATCTTCGTTCTTTCCCTTGTATGGTTTTTTGTCATGTACAAGGTCTATGGTGGATGGATAGCCAAAAAGATCTTCAAGCTGGATGACAGTAGGCCAACTCCTGCACATGAGCTTGAAGACGGAGTGGACTATGTTCCCACAAACAAGTGGGTTGTGTGGGGACACCACTTCACATCCATTGCAGGACTCGGCCCCATAGTTGGTCCTGCCATAGCGATTATGTGGGGATGGGTTCCTGCAGTCTTGTGGGTAACGCTTGGAACGGTCTTTGCAGGCGCGGTTCACGACTTCGGATCTCTGGTGGTTTCAATGAGAAACAAGGGGAAGAGCATAGGAGAACTAACAACAACCATCATAGGTCCAAGAGCGAAGTACCTCTTCATGGCGGTGATATTTTTCGAACTCTGGATAGTCATAGCGATATTCGCTATGATAATGGGAGTTCTCTTTAAAATGTATCCGCAGTCGGTATTTCCTGTTTGGATGGAAATACCGATAGCGATAACGCTTTCTTACATGGTCTACAAAAAGAAAAAGAATCTTCATGTTTGGTCCTGGATTGCCCTAATACTCATGTATGTTACGGTTATTATCGGTGTTTTCCTACCTATAAGCCTTCCAAATCCAATTGTCACTTGGCTCTGGATACTCATGATATATGCATTTATAGCCTCCACGCTTCCGGTTGAGACGCTTCTTCAGCCTAGGGACTACATAAACTCTCACGAGCTCTTGGTTGCCATGGGCCTGATATCACTTGGAGGTATAGCGGCTGCTATAGGAGATCCGGGACATCTGAACTATGTTGCTCCGGCATTCAACGCTCACCCGAAAGGTGCTCCTCCAATATGGCCATTTCTCTTCGTAACAATAGCATGTGGAGCTATATCTGGATTCCACTCATTAGTCGCTTCTGGTACATCTTCAAAGCAGATTGATAAAGAGACCGATGCGCACCTTGTCGGATATGGAGGAATGATCGCTGAGGGTATACTCGCATCTCTTGTTATCCTTGCAGTTGCAGCCGGTCTTGGTGCGTTTGGAAAAGGAATTGGTGAGGGTATGAAAGCCTGGAATACCCACTATGCCGACTGGGCTACTGCAAAAGGACTCGGTGCGAAGATAGGTGCATTTGTTGAAGGATCGGTCAACATGATGCAGTATATATTTGGAAAATCTAAATTCATGCATGATCTCCTGGCAACTATAATGGGAGTTTTCATAGTCAGTTTTGCTGGAACAACTCTTGACACTGCAACAAGAGTTCAGAGGTACATAATTCAGGAAATAGGTGAAAGTACAAAGCAGGGATGGATGAAGAACAAGTATGTCGCCACTTTTTTGGCCGTTGCTACTGCGCTCGCGCTCGCGTTCGCAAATCCAAGTGGTAAGGGTGCTCTTATACTCTGGCCACTCTTTGGAACTGTTAACCAGCTTCTTGCAGCTTTGGCACTCCTCGTCATAACCGTATATCTTGTCAGAAAGAGATCAAACCCCTGGATCGCGGCAATACCTATGATTTTTATGGTTATAATGACTTCTTGGGCCATGGTGATGAATATAAAGAACTTTGCTAAGACACATAACTCCCTTCTCTTCACCATAGGAAC
>WGAO01000109.1 GCA_015489065.1 Thermotogaceae bacterium
CATTTCTGACATATTCAGCTATTGGGTCTGATTTGTCTTTTAACAATGTAAATTCAAGTGTTTCGCCAAGATAGCTGAAAACTTTCGATACAAACATCTTTCCATATCCATCATTGGATTTGTAGAAATTCTCAAAAGTCTGCTTAATTTCGTCGAACTTGCCGGTTGCTTTGTAAAATATTGCAAGTGAGAGGAAAGAATTAGGTCTCGTAAACACGGAAATTTTTCCGTCTTTCGATGAGATGATAAAGCGTGCCATATCTCCAAGGAGTGGATCATTCATGAATGATTTAGCGTATTCGTACACCTCGTCAAATCTTTCTGAGTATATAGCCGTGGCAAATGCTTTTCTGAGAACTTTTCTGTCTTTTGTGTAGTTCCATACGCTTAAGAATCTCTTTACAGCTTCTTCGTAATCTTTGTTGTCCAAAGAAATTTTTGCGATTTCATAATCGATAAAGCTCTTTAGCTTTTTGTCATCAGTTTTCAGATTTTTCAGTATCTTCAGTGCCCTTTTATTATCTCCTTTCAAGAAGTACAGATCCGATAGCTCGACTGACGCGATAACTCGCACGTTTTTGTCATCACTCTCTGTTAGATCCTCGAGCTCTTTCTCGGCTATTCTGCTTCCGCTCACTTTTCTTATGAGTATGTCAGATAGCGTGAATCTATCTTTGACATCTTTTGCTTGCTTTCCTGCGTATCCGAACGCCTTCTCAAAGTACTCTTTAGCTTTCCAGTAGTTTCCGGTTTCAAAAGCCAGAGTTCCCATCATCTTGAAAGCCTGGACTTTTAAATCGTTGCTCAGATTGTTCATCATAGGACTTTCTGCGAGATCTTCCAGGGTTTTGAACGCATCCTCGTATTGTCCAACGCTCATTAGAGCCTGGGCTCTTATCAGATAAAGACCCGGAGAGCTTCCCAACTTTTCTTCGCTGACTATCTCAAGAACTTTCTCAGGTTTTTTCAGCTTTATGTAAGCGTCACTTATTGCGAGTATGTCATCGCTATCCATTCCCATTCCCATGTACTTAGTAAAGAAGACTTCTAGGTACTTGACAGTACCCTCGTAATCCTTTTTTGCATACCTTATCCTACCCATTATCTTGTAATACATCGCCTGGTAGAAATCTTTCAACTTCTTTATATTTGTGCTTTTAAGATCCTTTTCAGCATCAGAGAATTTTCCCATCAGAAATTCCATGTATGCTTTAAATATCTTTGCTTTGTCTATAAGTCCCATTTTTTCAAGTTTTGATATAGCTTCCCCTGCTAGCTTGAAGTTTCCTACAACATTAGCGGAGTACGCGATGTTCAAGTAATCCTCTTCATCCAATATAGAAGGATTTTCCTTTAGGACCTTTTCATAGCTTTTTACAACCTTTTCAAAGTCGTCTTTTAAAAGAGATACAGGGAACGACTGTTGGATGATTCTTCTTATGAGTTTTGCAAAGAGCTGTCTGGCCATAGAGGCGTTGTAGTATTTTTCAAAGGTCTTATCTTTGCTCATCAGGTCTTCGAATTCGTAGAGTGCGTTCTCATAATCATGCCCTTTGTAAAGATAAAGAGCTTTTTTCTTAACGAGTTCGAATCTTTTCTTTGGATCTGTCGTTATGCTTATGAGCTTTGCAACATAGTCCGCTGCAGATAGGTAGTATTCAAGACGCTTTTTTGCGAGAACTTCGTAGGATTCGATCGTTTTCTTTATCGCATCTTCATAGATTTTCTTCTTTTCCGGAGTTATATCGGATTTCGGGATGTTCTCATAAGCTCCCACGGCTTCTGTCAAGTAGTCAACAGCTTGTTGATATTTTCGAAGGTTCATAAGAGCGATTCCAAGGTAGTACGATCCTTCAAGCTCGTATTTTCCATAACCGATTGACGAGAGGAGCTTTCCGTAAGTTTCCGCATTTTGGTAATCTTTGGTTTTCACGGATACGTATAAGCTGTAGAAAAGAGAGTCTCTTATATGATCTATGTCGCCTTCCTTGAATACACCTAAGAACTCCTCAAG
>WGAO01000110.1 GCA_015489065.1 Thermotogaceae bacterium
AGAGCTCTGGGTGAGCGGTGACGCCGTGGCTCCGGATGCCAGGGCAAAAGAGCTCGGCATAAAAACCACCGATGACGCCATAGATAAATTTATAATAGATAAATGTATAGATGTAAGGCTGTTCGGAGCGGTTATCCCTATCAAGCAGAAAGGAGCCATGGAGATGTCGCTCAAGGGACCCGTTCAGTTCAGATACGGAAGATCGCTCCACAAAGTCAAGTGGGAATTCGTCCAAGGGACAGCGGCTTTTCTGTCAAAGGCGGGAAGCAAGCAGAGAAGTTTCAGAGAAGAATACGTCGTTCCTTACGCTCTGATAGCGTTTTACGGAGTCATAAACGACAGAGCAGCTCTGGCAACGAAACTTTCGGACGAAGATGTATCAAAACTCATCGAAGGCATGTGGCTTGGAACGAAAAATTTGATAACAAGATCGAAAACCGAACACAATCCAAGACTCCTCATAAAAATCGATTACAAAGACGGAGTTAAATACCATCACGGTGAACTCGATTACCTAGTGAAATTCGTATCCGATAAGGACGATTTCGAAGTGCGAGACGTCTCAGATTATTACCTAGAGCTCTCAGAGCTTTCGGAATCTCTCAAATCCATATCTGACAAAATCGATTCTGTATGGTTTATAAAAGATCCTCGCCTTGATACAAGAATGAACGGCTTACCTGAAGATATCGAGAAGATCTTTGAGTTTACAGAGGTGAAAAAGATAGATCTGGAGTGATGAGTCATGAGAACAGTTGTTTTCAGAATAAGGGGGCCATTCGGACACTTCAGAAAAGTTTATACCACCACTTCTGCAAACACCTATTCGTTCCCGCCAAGAACCGCAATTCTCGGACTCATAGGAGCGATCCTGGGAATTGAGAATCGTCCTTTGTCAAACCACATAAAAGAGCTCGGAAATCTAAAAGTATCCGCAGCTTTGGAAAAGCCGATCAGAAAAACCACTATTTCCGTGAATTACCTTCATACTAAAGAAAGAAAGAGAACACAGATACCACTCGAAGTTTTAAGGGATCCCTCGTTCTTGATATTCGTAAGTGAGGAAAATTTCGAAAAATTCGACACTTTTTGTGAAATGATAAAACAGGGAGAGAGTGTTTTCACGCCATATCTTGGCATAAGTGAATTCATAGCGAAAATAGAATTTGTGGGAGTTTTCGAAACCTCGCTTTGCCACCTTCCTTGCGAAGTTCATAGCGTCGTTTCGAGCACTCAAGTTAAGGTGAAACCTGAAAAGGGTATTCTGTACCTCAAAGAAAGAGCCGTGCGGCAGATGGACGAGTTCAGGAACTACAAAGAGCACAGCACATATATATTGAGCGCGACTGGAAAACCTTTAAAGATAGTGGAAGGAGAGGTGTACAGTGTGGGAAGGTGGAACATTGCATGGATGTGATATCACACCCTGGAAAGCTCCTTGAAGATCACCTGAACGGAGTTTGGGAAAAAGCTAAGTGGAAACTTGAGAGAATCTCCGAATATGTAAATTGGAAAGAAGTATTCGGATACGAAAAAGACGAAATTTTCAAAGTCCTGAAAATAGCGGCTTTGCATCATGACGCAGCAAAATCCACGAGATATTTTCAAGATATGATCAGAGGAAAATCGAAAAAAAGTCCCTTAAGCAGACATTCAGAGCTTTCCGCACTTTTGGTTGCAAAGAAACTCATGGATGAAGGATTGAGTGATTTTTTAATCTACTGCGGCTATGCTGTAGTGAGATACCACCACTCACATCTTCAAACATGGAACAGCGAATCTTTCGATGACGAGCTTCTTCAAAGACAGAAAGAATCCATTGTTCTGGACGATAAGCCGTGGATAGGCGAGCTCAGAAATCTGGACATTGAAAAAACTATAGATGATGTAGAGTCACTTGAGTTTGATCTATCATTTGAAAAACACGGGATAGAAAGATACTTTCTCCTAAAACTCCTTTACTCGGTTCTTGTCTCAAGCGACTGGGAAGACGCCGCAGATATCAATCCAAATCCGCCAAAGATAAATCTCGAAGTGCTGGAAAACTATACGAGCTCTTTAAAATCAAACGATGAGATCTCGCAGCTCAGAAAAGAGTTCCACAACCAAGTGCTGAAATTCAGTTCAAAAGATCCTGGAATTTTTTCCATAGCCGCTCCCACCGGCATAGGAAAAACGCTCGCAAACTCCGCACTCGCTCTGAAAATATCTCCCGAGAGAAACTTCTTCTACATACTTCCGATGATAAACATAATAGAACAAACCGCAGAAGTCCTCAGAAAAGCGCTTGGCGATGACAAAGTCCTTGAATATCACCATCTATCAGACTTGAACCTTGAAAAACTTGACAAAGAGCATATTTTAAAGCAGGAAACTTTTCAAAACATAAAGAAAGAAGATGTCATCGCCAGGACTTGGAACTATCCGGTAGTCGTATCGACATTTGTGTCGTTTTTGGAAGAGTTGATCGGTGGGAGCAAAGCTCCCTTTCTTTACCGACTTCCTGGAAGCGCCTTAATCTTAGATGAAATCCAAGCTATACCGCACGAAAATTGGAAAGTTGTGAAAAGCGTTGTAGAATTCCTCCCAAAGCTCGGAGTAGTTGTGATACTTTCAACCGCCACGATGCCGGTGATCTTCAAAGGAAAAAAGATAATAGACGCCTCGAAGTACTATGAAAAGCTAAACCGCGTGAATCTCATATTTAAAGGTAAAATGGACTTTGAAGAATTCAAGGAAAATATTGTGAAAGAATTCAAAGATGGAAAAAGAACTTTGATAATAGCGAATACGATAAAGCAAGCAGAAGAAATCTTCGACAGCTTTCAAGATCTGGAAAATACCTGCTTTCTCTCGTCACGTGTCATACCAAAGCACAGAAGAGAACGAATAGAAAAATTCAAAAAAGGAGAATACAATCTCTGCGTATCCACACAAGTCGTGGAAGCTGGTGTTGACATATCAGCTGAGCGTGTAATCAGAGATATAGCTCCGCTCGATAGCATATTCCAAGCTGCGGGTAGATGTAACAGACATTTCGAAATGGAAAAAGGAGAAGTTTTGGTGTTTCACACAATTTCAGAAAAAGGGAGTTTTTCAAAGAAAGTATACGGAAAATTCCTGATCGACACTACAGAAAGTCTCCTCAACGAAAATAAAGTGTATCAGGAAAAAGATTTCAAAGACCTTGTCGAAAAATACTTCGAAGAAGTGACCAGATACGGCGAAATCGATGATGGAAACTATATGGAGAAACTCAAAACTCTAGACTTCAGCAAACTCTCTAATTTTTCACTTATAAAAGACAGAGGATTTAATGTGAGTTTCATCATTCTTGAAAATGAAATAGCCGAAAAACTCTTTGAAGATGCTCTCAATCTCTCAGAAAATTTATCAGGCATCGAGCGGCGCATCGCACTATCTATCTACATTCGAAAGCTCGCCCCCTATACCATAAGCACAAGAGTCTGGAACGAGGAAAATCTAAGTGCTTTTGATATAGCGTTTGGAAAGGTAATCATACAGCGAGAATTCATTGAAAACTGGTATGATCCTGTAAAAGGGCTCAGATTGGAAAACGGGAGCGAGGTGATAGTTTGAGAATAAAGGCTTCCACTGTTCTGAGTTATGTCAAATGTCCAAGAGAAGCATGGTTTATCGAAAGGGACATTATACCAGATCAAAGCAATCCATTCATTGAGCTTGGAAGATTCATTCACGAAAATCATTACTCAGAAAAAGGTGAAAAGTCCGTTGAGCTTCCGGGAATAAAAATGGACATAGTCTGGAAGGAAAGGCAAATGACGGTTGTCGGGGAGATAAAAAAGAGCTCGAGAGCAATTGATTCTGCAAAAGCACAGCTTCTCTACTACCTGTATTCTCTCAAAGAGCGCGGAATAGATGCAAAAGGCTACATACTCATTCCGATGGAAAAAAAGAAAATAGAAGTGAATCTTGGAAAAAACGAAGAAGAATATTTGAAAAAGCTCCTTGAAGAAATTGAAAAGCTCCTTTCTACAGACGTGCCTCCAAGTGTTGAAAGAAAACCCATCTGCAAAAACTGCGGATACAAAGAGCTCTGCTGGGCGTAGTCATGTACATTGTACTGACTTATGACTTCAACGAAAAGAGAGTCCAGAAAGCTCTCAAGATCTGCCGTAAATATCTAAAGTGGGTTCAGAACTCGGTATTCGAAGGAGAAATAACATTTGCAAAATTAGAAAAACTCAAATGGGAGCTCCAGTCCTTGATGAACGAGAGTGAGGACAGCGTCAAGATATACATACTTAAAAATGAAAAATGCTTATCTACTGAGACTTTCGGTGTTGAAAAAGAGGATGATTACGGTTTCATATAAAAGGAGGTGAAATTTTTGCAGAGTGTTTATGTATTCTCATCTGGGAATTTAAAAAGACATGGAAACTCCCTGATAGTCGAAACTGAGAATGGGAAAAAGCACATACCAGTTGAAAATGTGTTAGACCTGAGAATATTTGGAGAAATATCGGTTAACAAAAGACTCCTGGAATTCTTAACTCAAAAAGGAATAGTCACTCACTTTTATAATCACAGAGGGTACTATGTGGGAACTTATTATCCAAGGGAATCCAACACAACCGGTGCAACATTTGTAAAACAAGTCGAGTACTATATAAACGCATCAAAAAGATTAAAGATAGCAAAGGAATTCGTCAGAGGATCTATCAAAAACATGATAGCGTTTCTGAAAAAATATTCAAATAAAGGATACGAACTATCAGATATCGTAGATCAACTTAACAAATACCTAAAATCTATTGATAGCGCCAAGACTATACCAGAGCTCATGGGATACGAAGGAAACTCTAGAGACGCTTATTACTCTGCATTTAACAGAATAATCGACAAAGAAGAATTCAAAATCCAAAAAAGAGAGAGACGCCCTCCAACAAACTACATGAACACTCTCATATCTTTTGGAAACTCCCTGATTTACACCACAACCCTCTCAGAAATTTATAAAACTCACCTAGATCCAAGAGTTGGATATCTTCATGAAGCCAATCAAAGGAGATTTACACTGCATCTTGACATATCCGAAATATTCAAACCAGTGATCGTTGATAGAACCATCTTCCGATTGATCAACAGAAACCAAATAAAACCTAAACACTTCTCGAAAATTACAGGTGGATTGAAATTAAACGAAGATGGAAAGAAATTGTTCATCAAAGAATTCGAAAGCAAACTATCAGAAACAATCTATCACGATAGACTCAAAAGAAAGATATCCTACAGAACCCTAATACGCCTCGAAGCGTACAAACTGGAAAAACACATCCTTGGAATGGAAGAATATACGCCTTGGATCTATATATAGTGTCTTGTCAAAATCGATTAGCTATCTAATTTATGAAACATAAAAATTGCATACATGTAAATTATTAGTTATTTATATCATATTAAAATGTGTCATGCAAAAATTTCCTTAAGATTCTCGTGAATTTGCTTAACTTATTACACACAAGACATCTAAGTTATCTATCCATGCGATTTTGGAAAGTTAGTTTCTCTACCCTAGATGACACCCAAATCTCAGGGAGGTTGACCGGAGTTGTGAAATCTGTTCACAATCTTTTTGTGATGCTATTTTCCTGAGTTTTAGCC
>WGAO01000111.1 GCA_015489065.1 Thermotogaceae bacterium
CCAAAGACTCTCTTCATGTTTGAATAATCAGATCTGTTTATTCTATTTTGATACTTTACCTCTATTGGAATTAGAGTTTCATCGCAGCTGCAGATGAAATCTACTTCGTTTCCCCGACCTGAGTACCAAAAGAATGGTCCATTGTAAAGGTTCATACCGCTATACATCATGTCGGAGCCCTTCAAGATATGCCGGAGAGTCAGCATCTCTATGAGCTGAGGAAGCCCGATGGTTTTTCCGCTCATATCCGATATGATTTCAGCTATTATCTTATCGCTCGGATAGACTTTTTTCTGTTTTTTCATCCTTACACTCTTTTTTGAGATGTCCACGAAGAAGACATTCATCAGTATAAAACTGTATCCCAGGTATTCGAAGTATTTCTGTATCGTATCAACGCTTTTCACGGTGCCTGTGAAGATATTTAGAAGAGAATTCCAAGAAAATCTCTGCCCGACGATACCGGGTAATTTTCTGAATATTTCCATTAGGTTTGTTCTCGTTTTTAGGTACTTCTCCGCATCTCCGAGGACGAAGTCTTTGTAGATACTCTTAGTGAGCTCGGAGATTCTTCCTTCTTTTAGAAAGTCGTTGATCACTCTTGGAAATCCACCAGCATTCAGGTATTTCAAAAAGTGCTCTTTCAAAAATGCATTCTTCATGCTCAGAATTTTCAAATCGTTCTCTGATAGGGAGAGTATCTCATCCATCGATTTACCTTCGATATCTATATCGAAGCTCTTCAGAAAATCTCTGAAGGTTATCGGTGCGTAAATCAGATCTTTTCCATAACCCTTTCTTCCTGGAAATCTCTCACTCGATTTTTTGAGATCGTAAGATGAGGATCCGGTGAGTACCAAAACAACGTTCTCAAGAAGACCTATATCTACGAGATATTTCACCGATTTCTGCCAATCTTCGATGGAAGTTATCTCATCTACGAAAATATATCTTATCTCTTCTGATTTTCTTTCGAAAATTCGGAAATAGATCTTTGCAATCTCTATGAGATCGAATCTGTCGCTTATCCCGTCACATGTGAAAAAGAAAATGTTCGTTGGTTTCACGCCATTTTCAACGAGCTTCTTTATGTAGAGCTTCAAAAACGTCGTCTTTCCTATCTGTCTTGGCCCTCTGATCGTGTACACACCGGGTTTTTCAGAATCAATCTCTTTGAAAAGCTTTTCAGGATAATATTTGAACGCGCTGCTTTCAAAGCGTATTATGTGCCTGTCAGCTTCTATCTCATCTGAGGAGCGCCACCACGGATTCATGATGTAAAGCTCATCCACGTTCATACTCGTCACTCCTAAGATTTTTGAGCTAATTATACCATATTGTATAAATTTACCTATTGTACTCGACAAATTCGTACGAATTTATCGATCGTAATCGATAAACAGCGACATGCATCGCAAATCAGCTTAATGTGCCAATTAGCAAGAGCTATTTTTTCAGCACTTTTTCAGTATCTCTTTTATCGGGAACCCCTCTTCTTCTTTTATGAGCTTTCTTTTGAAAAACTCCACGATGAGTTTGTGGCGTTTCGATCTGTGCCTTGGTGATCCCGTCCTGCTGTGACCATGTGCTCCTTTCTTAAATATGGCTATGTAAGCTTCTTTTCCTAGGTCCTTTAAAGCGTGGTAAAACATCACGGATTGATCGAGAGGGCATCTGTAATCCTCAAGGCTGTGGATTATCAAAACCGGTGTTTTAACATTTTTCACATAAAAGAACGGGTTCAGTTTTCTGTAGTTGTCGTTCTCAAACGGATCTTCTCCGACGACTTCCTTTACAAACCACAGACTTATATCGGAAAACCCGTACATGCTGAGCCAGTTACTCACTCCGTTCTCGCTCACCGCAGCTTTAAATCTATCAGAATGCGTTATAGCCCAGTTAGTCATAAAGCCTCCGTAACTTATACCGGTTATCCCGATTCTATCTTCATCAGCCTGGGGCTCTAACTTGAGAAACTCGTCTATTCCGCTTATTATGTCCTGGAAATCCTCGATGCCCGTTCTTTCAAGAACTCTCAGAGCGAAATCTTCATCATATCCAGTGCTCCCGCGCGGGTTGAAATAAACGATGTAGAAACCTTCGCTTAGCAGATGCTGCATCATGTACTCAAATCTGTAGCCGTACATTCCCTTAGGTCCCCCATGAACAAAGACTATCACGGGAGCTTTCTCTCCATCTTCGATATCTGGCTTCATATACCAGCCATCTATCTCAAGATCAAGGCTTTCAAATCTGAAATGCTTCGATCTTTTTGCTGGAAGGATCTTGAAGATCTCTGAATTGTAGTTTGATATCTTCTTCAAATTCTCGTCAAAGATATAAACTTCCGCTGGTTTTGATTCATCTTCCATAGTCAAAACGACTTTTCCATCTTTGCTAACATCTATATTCGTTACCCACGCGCTTTCATCGATTAAGATCTCTCTCTCGCCATCTTGACTTAGCTTCCAGAGCTGAACTTTCCCGGCGTTATCAACGATGGCGTAGGCGTTCGAACTTCCGTCCAATTTCACGCTCCTTGCGTTTAGCCCGTACTTTTCGCTAAGAGATTTCAAAATCTTTCCATCCCACAGATATATGTAGTCATGCTCGCTCATCTTTTCCGCCTTTTCTTTTCCAAGGAAAGCTATGTATTTTGAGTTTGAATGAACAGCTCTGAATGAGACATCTTCAAAAAGAGTTTTCTTCTCGCCCTCGGATATTTCAATTATGTCGTATCTCCAAAGCTGGATCTTTCCGTTTTCTCTGCGGGGAGAAGTCACGATTATCTCATCTTTGCTCCAGATCGCGCTTGAGAATCTCTCGACTTCCGTCTCGCTTAAGGTTTCCATAGCCTCTGTGTCGTACACCATAATCACTCTCTTATCTTTGTCCATGAATCCCATAGCGTCAAACCAGACGGGAAGATCGTCCTCAAAGTAAAAGTCTTCATCCTCGAGCCTTTTAAATCCCAATATCAGTATTTTTCTGTTGTCTTCATTCCAAGAAACATCGATTATGCTCTTCATGGACGCTATCTTTCTCTCTGTCATCGTCTCAAGGTCCACAAGATAGAGCTGAGTCTTTTTATCGGCTGATCTTTTAACTATGAGCGACTTTCCATCTGGGCTAATCCTTGGCATCGAAGCGTCTTTTATGTAACCTTTCTTTTTGCTATTTAGATCTTCAACTACCACAGAGCTCTCGTATTTGTTATCTTCCAGATTCGCTTTAGTAATCGTGTATGCGATCTTCTCACCATCCTGAGATATCTTAACATCGCTCACATAGACAAATTTAGAGAAAGTATTCTCATTCCAATTCATCGTATTCCTCCTCTCAAAAAAAGATCGGGGAAAATCCCCGATCCTCATCTTTGCGCAAGGGCTCTGTCGAGTGCAAATAGAGCGTTTTTGTTTCCTTCAGCCATTTTGAGTTTTTGGAGTATGTCCTCAGCTGAAGCTTCTTCCTCAACCTGCTCGTCCACGAACCATTTGAGCATGCTCTCCGTGGCGTAATCTTTCTCTTCTTTTGCAAGATCCATCAATTTGTAAATACTCTCTGTGATTCCCTCTTCGTGCTTTAAAACGTTCTCGAAAACATCCACGAGATCTTTCCACTCGCTTGGCGGCTTGTCTATCGCTTCCAAAACAACTCTTCCCCTTCTTTCGAATATGTACTCGTAAAGCTTCATAGCATGTCCGAGCTCTTCCTGCGCTTGTTTTTTGAGCCAGTTGGCAAATCCCGAGTAGTTGAGGCTCTCGCAGTACGCCGACATTGAAAGGTAAAGATACGATGAATAAAACTCCTTATTCACCTGCTCGTTCAGAGCTTTCTCCATCTTCTCGCTGAGCTTCATAC
>WGAO01000112.1 GCA_015489065.1 Thermotogaceae bacterium
CTCTTCTTTCAAGCTCTACAGTACCATCCTTCTTGCTGTTATTTTCACTAGATGAGTGAACTCTTTCCATTTCTTTCTTTTGAACAACATTAGAAAACTTTTTCTGAGCACTCGTCTCATCCGCGAAATTCTTCTGAAGATCTTCTGAGGATCTCTTGACGGTCTTCTCTTTTTGAGGGATATCCCCCGCCAAATTCTCTTTTTTATATTCTTCTTTAACTTTCGATCTTGGATTAAGATCTCGCTTCTCAATTTTTGCAGAGTTTACATTCTCTTTCTTTGGGAAACTCGCTTTCTCAGAAATCTCGCGCTTTTTGATCCCTTTTACTAACTGGCTTTTCAAAGGCTTTTCTGAGCTTTCAAAACTCGCTTTATCCAGGAAAATCTTCCGCCTCAGCTTGAGATCCTCTTTTTCACCGACGACTATTTTCTTTTTTCCAAAAACCTCTGCCTTTGGAACTTCATCTCTTTCTCTGCCTTGAGATGATTCCACCTTTGCTTCTTTCTGAACCCCAGCTGATATCCTCTTTCTGATTCCTTTTTCCGAAATCTCAGCTTTTTTTTGATTCTTCTCATCTTTTATCTCAGAAAGCTTTGGATTTGATGTTTTTCTTTCGCTGACAACTTTTTCTTTGGTAGCTTTTCCTACATCTTTCTCTTTCAAAGCTTTGGAAACATCAGGCACTTTAACAATCTGCGCTTTTTTCGAGGTTTTCGCATTTCTCAAACTCTCAGTCTCGGTTATTTTTCCAGATGCATACTTGAGCTTCTTCAAATTTTTCAGTATCTCTGAGAAACTCTCAGTTTTTTTCCGATCTTTCTTCAAGCTTTTTGGGATCTTCTTTATATTGAGAACATCGGATACGAAGATTTGTTTCATTCTCCGACCCCTTTCTCTATGAGCCTCTTGAATATAGTTGGATATTCATTTTGAAAAATTGTTAGAATCTCTTGAGATTTGTCAGGTGGAAGTTTTGAAACGAGTGCAGCTATGACATCAATATTGAGCTTCAGGTCCATTATCAATCTAACTATATCCTGAGCGGTAAGCATCGAGACATATTGAACTATCGCATTCACAAAAACTTTTTCATTCTCTAACTCTGATTTCTCCTTCGCTACCTTTTTAAGTAGTTCTTCCAGTCTTTTTTGCTCATTTTTTATCTCCTTTATCTTTTCTTCTATGCTTCCAAGTATCTCTGTAACCTTTGCTGCTTTCAAGGGATCCTTCTTTGCAAGAGCTTGAAGTATCTCAGCTTTCAGATCGTCTGGAAGTTGGTCTACAGCTGCCGCTATTGTAGAAGCCGTTATAGTGTCTTGGACGAGTATCGTTGAAAGCTCTTCAGGGTCTCCCGATTTGAGTATGTTTCTCAAATCTTGAACATTCTTTTGAATATCTTCATATGCTGCTGCGGACTTGCTCACTTCTTCGAACTTAATTTTCCATTGAGATTTCATATCGTTTAAAACTTCAAGGAGTCTCTTATATTCGTCTTCTTGAGACTTCAACATGTGTTCTTTTTTTTCAAGTTCTTCCAATTTTTTTCCAACATCTTCAACCACACCAGATAGTACATCTTTGTAATAGGCTGAAGGATTGCCGACCTTCATCGGTGTGTAATGAACTTTATCCTTTATGTACGGAACTTTAGAAAGAACATACGCTATATAGCTTCTCCAATCGTGAAAAATACTCACACCACACCCTTCGAGCTTCTGAGACTCGAAGTACATGTAGTGAGCAAATATTATCAAAACTGCGAATATAAAAGCAACGGCGAGCATTTTCGTCTTTCCGCCCATCTTCTTAGCCAAACCTATCCCTCCGTTTGAATACTTCTGCGATCGCAAGCTTTACTCCTAAAGAACACTAGATGATATAATCAGCCAAAACAGGAGGTGAAAGAATTGAAAGCTGTTAAAATAGACCATATAGGAATAGTCGTTAAAAATGCTGAGGAAAGATTGAAACTCTACAGAGATTTTCTTGGCCTTGAAGTTTCTAGAGTGGAAGAACTCCCAGATAGGGGGTTGAGGGTTTATTTCGTAAAAATTGGGGAAACGCGATTCGAACTCTTGGAGGAAATTTCCGAAGATAGCGAAATACACTCTTTCTTGGAAAAAAGAGGCGAAGGAATTCATCACATAGCCATAAAAGTCGATAATGTGATAGAGGCAATAGAGAAAGCTGCTAGAAACGGGCTCAAACCTCTTTCAAACGAACCAAAGAAAGGAGCTCATGGAACGAAAGTCGTTTTCATACATCCTAAGACTACGGGAGGAATACTTCTTGAGCTTGTAGAAGGGGGAGATGAGTAGTGGGAATGAGGGAGATCGTAGAGAAACTGAAGGAGAGGGAGAAAAAGATCGAGCTTGGTGGTGGCGAGAGTAAGATAGCAAAACAACACGAAAAAGGAAAGCTAACTGCCAGAGAAAGACTGGAAATTCTTTTGGATCCTGAGACTTTTGTTGAGATTGACAAGTTCGTAAAGCACAGGAATACATACTTTGGGCTCGACAAGATGGAACTCCCTGCCGATGGTGTCGTCACGGGAATCGGTGAAATAAACGGTAGAAAAGTCGCTGTGTATTCCCAAGATTTCACAGTTATGGGTGGCTCTCTTGGTGAAATGCACGCCAAAAAGATTATGAAAGTCATGGACCTAGCTATGGAGATGGGGATTCCATTCATCGGAATAAACGACTCAGGAGGAGCCAGAATACAAGAAGGAGTCGACTCACTCTATGGATACGGTGAGATCTTCAGAAGGAATACTCTAGCTTCTGGTGTAATACCTCAGATAAGCGTTATCGCAGGTCCATGTGCAGGTGGAGCGACATATTCTCCTGCAATAACTGATTTCATCGTCATGGTGGATAAAAAATCGCACATGTTCATAACCGGTCCAAATGTCATCAAAGCCGTTACTGGTGAAGAGGTCACCTTTGAAGAACTAGGAGGAGCGATCGTTCACAACCAAAAGAGCGGAAATGCTCATTTCTTGGCTTCAAACGACGAGGAAGCTATGAAATTAGTCAGAGTACTCCTCTCCTATCTCCCTTCTAACAACATGGAAGATCCCCCAAATGAAGAAGGAAATGACGACTTTTCAATGTCAGAAGATATCTACGATATCGTTCCGACAGATCCCAGAAGGGGATACGATGTTAAAGATGTCATAAACATGGTGATCGACGAAGGGAGTTTTCTGGAAGTTCATGCGCTCTTCGCTCCGAATATCGTCACCGGTTTTGCAAGGGTGAACGGTATGGTTGTTGGTATAGTAGCAAATCAACCGAAAGTACTCGCTGGAGCCCTTGATATAGATTCTTCTGATAAAGCCGCAAGGTTTATAAGGTTCTTGGACGCGTTCAATATACCCATACTCACCTTCGTTGACACACCAGGATTCCTTCCAGGTGTCGCTCAGGAACACGGCGGAATAATAAGACACGGCGCAAAAATCCTCTTTGCATACAGTGAAGCTACAGTTCCAAAGGTAACTGTAATACTCAGAAAAGCTTATGGAGGAGCGTACATAGCGATGAGCAGTAAGCATCTCGGAGCGGATTTCGTCTTCTCCTGGCCATCTGCAGAAATAGCCGTCATGGGACCAGAGGGTGCCGCGAACATAATATTCAGAAAACAGATACAAGCCGCTGAAGATCCTGAGAAAGCCAGAAAAGAATACATAGAGATGTACAAGGCTGAATTCGCAAATCCGTATCAGGCAGCATCAAGAGGATATGTAGACGCTGTCATAGATCCGATAAAGACAAGGGAAATGGTGGCAAAAGCGCTCGACATATCTAAGACAAAGGTCGAACCAAGACCAAAGAAAAAGCACGGAAATATTCCGCTGTGAGGTGATAGCTTTGGGAATTTGGGAAATCACGACAGTAGGACTCTCGATGGTTTTCATAATATTCACTATTTTGTATTTCCTTTTCATATTGATGGAGTACATAACGAAATTCACTACAAAAGAGCAGACAGAACCCGTGGTGAAAGAAAAAATTGAAACAAAAGAGGATGAGGAAGAAATCGCCGCCGTATTCGCAGCTATATACAGGATTCTTGGAAAAAATGTTAGAATAAAGAAAATAACTAGAGGAGAAAGAGGATGGGAAACTTGGAAAAAACATGGCTGGAGAGGTGTTAGAAGATGGCGAGAAAATTCAAGGTAAAGGTCAATGGAAAGGAATACATCGTTGAAGTAGAAGAGATAAAGGGAAAGGCGACTAATGAAAAGATCGAGATAAAGCAGCCAGAGGAAATACCCGTAACTGTTGAAGCTCCAAAAGTTGAAAAGATCGCCCCAAAACCGGATCCACAACCACAAGAATCAAAGGAATCGACCGGAGGGGAAAAAGTCATTAAAGCACCGATGAGCGGAAATGTCATAAAGGTTCATGTAAAGGTTGGAGACTCTGTAAATGCTGGAGATACACTCCTGGTATTTGAAGCAATGAAGATGGAGAATGAGCTCAAAACTCCCTACTCTGGAGTTGTAAAACAAGTTCTCGTCAAAGACGGAGACACATTCGAAACAGGACAGACTGTCGTCGTGTTGGAATAATAATAATCCCTAGGGGGTGAAACGATGGAATTCAAAATAGTGAGCTTTGTACTCGGAGAAGAAGAATTTGGAGTGGACATAATGAAGATCGACAGTATAGTCGAGCTCGGAAAACTCACGAAGGTTCCAGAGTCAGCCGACTATGTAGAAGGGATAATGAATTTCAGGGGAATGGTCATCCCAATAGTTAACCTCAGAAAGAAGTTCTTCATGAAAGATCTGCCACCTGAGAAGAAAGCCAAGAGCAAGGTTATCGTTGTGAATCTCGATAAGAAGAAAGTCGGATTTATGGTAGATGATGTCAGAGAAGTGCTCACTGTAAGTGAGGATCAGATGGAAGAACCCCCAGAAGAAGTAGGTGGCGTTGGAAATTCCTACATTCTTGGAATAGCGAAGATAGGTGATTCTATGATGATAATTCTCGATATAGAAAAAGTCCTTTCGGCGGAAGAGCAGTTGGAATTAGGTAAGATAGTGGAAAATGTCTGAGGCGGGCGATGCCCGCCTTTAATTTTCCCGCCAGGATTTTTCTCACCTTTAATAGAAAAATTGTAGTGGAAAGGGGGTATGCACCTTGCCGAGGGGAGATCTTGGCATAGACCTCGGAACTGCGAGCTTCGTTGTTTATCAAAAAGGAAAAGGAATAGTGGTTTATGAACCATCAGTTGTAACTATATCAAGAAAGACAAAGTCCATAGTTGCCGTCGGAGAAAAAGCCAAAAAAATGCTTGGCAAAACTCACGAGGATTTAGAAACGATCAAGCCGATGAAAGATGGGGTAATAGCAGATTACAGGATAATAGAAGCCATACTGAGAGAATTCTTCAAGAGGGCAAAAAAGAGCAGATTTTTCAAGCCAGAAGTCGTTATAGGGGTTCCAACAAAGATAACGAGCGTTGAAAAGAGAGCGGTCTTTGAAGCAGCACTGAACGCCGGTGCCAGAAAGGTTTATATAGTGTCTGAACCTATTGCTGCAGCAATAGGCGCTGGGATAGATGTCACCAGATCAGAAGGCAGCATGATAGTGGACATAGGAGGAGGAACTACCGACATAGCTGTGATAAGTCTTGGCGGAATCGTCGTAGGAGATTCCATAAAAGTTGCTGGAATGGCGATGGACGAGGCTATTGTGAAATATGTGAAGAAAAAATACGGATTGATAATAGGTGAAGCCACAGCGGAGGATGTCAAAAAGAGCATAGGAAAGGTTCATCCAGATTACGAAGATTATGAAATGGAAATAAGAGGTAGAGACGCTGTCTCAGGACTTCCGAGAACTGACAAGATAAATTCAAATGATGTTATGGAAGCGATCAAACCCATGATCAACAACATCGTGAGCAAGATAAAGTCAATACTTGAGAAAACTCCTCCAGAATTAGCGTCAGACATAATTGGAAACGGAATAGTTCTCACAGGTGGAGGTGCACTTTTGAGAGGAATTGATAAAGTAGTTGAAGAAGAAATAGGAGTAAGGGCGTCCGTAGCAGAAGATCCGGTTATGTGTGTAGCCAATGGAACGGGAGTGCTTCTGAGTGATCCCAATCTTTTGATGACTGTAGCCGAAACTTACGAGAGGTGATGAGCGGTGATCAGAGGAATGTATATGGCAGCTATGGGAATGCTCAACGATATGTACAACCTGGATAGAATATCCAACGATTTGGCAAATGTAGACACCGTTGGATACAAGAAGGATAGAGCTGCTTTCAAAACCTATATGGAAGGATTGATGGTTGCTGAACTCCCCGATCCGATAAAAGGAAGAAAATTCCTCCCTGTAGGGAAATTAGAAGGAGCTGTTGTACTCGATGAAGTTCGCCCCGTCATAACTGAGGGAGCGCTTGAAAAAACCGGAAATCCCCTCGATCTTGCCATAGTTGGGAAAGGATTTTTCAGAGTGGAAAAGAATGGAGAGATCTTTTATACAAGAGCCGGAAATTTCAAACTAGATAATAGCGGCTATATGATGACATCAGACGGGGGATATCTCTTAGATGAAAATGGAGAAAGGATAAAAATAAATGGAAGCGTTGAAATTCAAGAAGATGGAACGATATATGTAAATGGAAAGAAACTCACAAAGATAGCACTATATGGATTTGATCACCCGGAAAAGCTGGAGAAGTTCGGATACACATATTTCAAGGAAACAGAGGAATCCGGGGAACCCAAAAAGGTCCGTGTAGGATTAAAAGAGGGATATGTCGAAAGATCAAATGTGAATGCTTTGAGAGAAATGGTTGGAATGATAAAAGCCTTAAGGCATTTTGAAATTTCACAGAGAGTAGTCACCACAAGTGATGAACTTCTCGGAAGATTGATAAACAATGTTGGAAGCCTTAGGTGAGGGAGGATGATAAGATGTTAATGTCATTATATTCAGCAGCTACTGGAATGTGGGCGCAGCAGTTCAAGCTTGACACAATCTCTAACAATTTGGCAAATGTTGACACAAACGGTTACAAAAGAGTTAGAACGGAATTCCAGGATTTGATATACGAATATTCCAAGAACGCCGGTACTCCCATAACGGGGGCTTCTTCTCATCCAACAGGACTCTATGTAGGGCTTGGAACGAGACTTTCTGCCACGACGAGAATATTCACCCTTGGAAACCTTCAGTACACTGGAAACTCCCTCGATATGGCCATCGCGGGTGACGGATTCTTCCAAGTGCAGCTTCCAGATGGAAGGATAGCTTACACAAGAGATGGAGCTTTCAAAATGGACTCTCAGGGGAGACTCGTTACATCAAACGGGTACTATTTGGTGCCAAATATAACGATACCGAACAACGCAGTTGCGATAAATGTATCTGAGGATGGGACAGTCTCCGTGGAAATGCCCGATGGAACTGTTCAAACGGTGGGCACGATAACGCTCGTTAGGTTCGTAAATCCATCGGGATTAAAGGCGATAGGTGACAATCTATTCGTTCAAACTGGAGCATCAGGAGCCCCAATAGAAGGAACACCTAGCCAAAACGGATTTGGGGCGTTGAGGCAGAACTATCTTGAAAAATCCAATGTAGATGTCGTTAAAGAAATGGTCGGAATGATAACAGCTCAGAGAGCCTACGAACTTAACTCAAGGGCAATAATGACATCCGATGACATGCTCAGAACTCTTACCGCTATGAAGAGGTGATGAAAACGGCCAAGATCACCTCAGTGGTTCTGGCCATCCTGTCGATCTCGTTGATATCTAAAGTCCTGATACCGTCTTATGTAGAGGTGGCCCCTGGAAGGGTCACCTTATTTGATCTTTCAGCTACTTACACAGAGGATCCAACGCTACTGAAATCGATAATACTCGCCTATGTGCCGGAAGGAACCTATACACTTTCAGCCTCTTATATCGAGAACATGGCAAAAAGAAAGAACTTGGAAACCTCTTTTGAATCGAGCGTTATCACGATATACGCAACGAGCTCTGTTTTAGAACTTTCTGGGGTAGATGAAAATGATTTGGAAATCCTAGAATTCGCGAGCACTGTTTTTGCATCCATCACAGAAGAGTACGAATGCCTCGAAAGTGCAACATTTCAGTTACTTCAGACGAGCGGTTCCATAGATGGAACCCCGACATTCGAATACAAAAACTTGGGCATGGGAAAATTCAGCGTATTTGCCAAAGATGAGGACAAGTATCTCTACATGATGATGGATGTCAAATGCCCAAAAGAGGTGTTAGTCGCTAAAAAACTCATCAAATTTGGAGATGTTATAAAACCTGATTTTCTAAAGGAAGCCACAAAGAATGTTTTCGAAATCCTTGGAACACCCGCTTCCACATCTGACGCTTTTTACTCAAAAGCATTGAGGATGTTCAAACCTGGGGATGTAATAGTGCAAGAAGGCATAAAGAGAAAACCGGATGTTGTAAAAGGTCAACTGCTTTTAGCGTATGTCAACCTTCCAGGGCTTCACATATCTGCTATAGTCAGGTCGCTTCAAGATGCCTACATTGGAGAAGTGGTTAGGGCTGAGAACATTTCAAGTGGAAAAATAGTAATGGGGGTACTGGAAGAAGGACCTGTCCTGAAAGTCATGGAGGTGGAAAGATGAAAAGAATTCTCATTTTGATTCTAATCCTGACAGTTGTTATCATGTTTCCAGAATCTCTCTGGAAGAAAGCTCACCAGGGAGGTCTCATATCGGTCAGAAAAGCCTCGAATGTGGGCGATATAGTCAGGGTAATGGTTTATGAGCTCCCAATAGCTTCGCTCAAGACTAACTCCGGGAATCCGATAAGCGCGTTCATAGATTTTCTGAGCGGAATCATAGGAAGCTTCACCGGCCTTTCACCAAAGAAATACATTTCAACGGATAACATAAATTCCCAGATAAGTAGAAAGAACGAAGCAAGTGCAAAGATAGTACTCCAGATAGCATCGGTGGTTGTGGGGAAGGACGAGTATGGAAATCTAATAATATCTGGCCACAAGAAGATAAAGGTTGGAAGCGAAATGAAAGAGATAACTATAAAAGGAAAAGTCCGTCCTGAGGACATAAGCGCAGACAACACGGTTGATTCAAGAAGCATGGCAGAAGCGGAAATCTGGATAGGAGATCAGGTAGTTTTCAAGAAAAATCCCGATGCTCCTGATTCATGGATAGCCTATTTTGCGTCGATGATCGCAGGAATATTCATGTGAGGTGATGGATATGAAGAGAATTCTCATCGCTCTGCTCGCTATAAGTATATCCGCCTTTTCAATAAGCGTTAGAATAAAAGACATTGCCACATTCAGAGGAGCAAGAGATAACCAGCTTTTTGGAATAGGAGTTGTAGTGGGATTGAATGGAACAGGAGACAGCGGATCAATTAACTCCTCTCTGATAGCCAATATGGCCACTCGATTTGGCGTTAGCATAGATCCCAAGGATATAAAGTCTAAAAATACAGCCATAGTCATGGTGTTTGCTGATATTCCTCCATTTTATAAAGAAGGTATGAGACTGGACGTTGTCGTAGCATCCATAGGTGATGCCAAATCTTTAACGGATGGATATCTTATACAGACCCCCCTGTATGGAGCGGATGGAAAAGTCTACGCAGTAGCACAAGGTCCTATAACACTCGGCGGTGAGGATGTCAAGGGAAGCTCGAATTTGCAGAAAAGGTACAAAGTAGTTGGATACATACCAGGCGGTGCGATAGTAGAAGAAGAGATTCCGACTGAGCTTGCGGATGCGAAAAACACAGTAACGCTGCTTCTCAACAACCCAGATATAACAACAGCAGCAAGAGTTTCAGATGCCATAAACAACAAATTTGGAGAAAAGCTAGCTAAAGCTTTGGACCCATCCATGGTGAGGGTAAAAATACCCGATGCTTTCAAAGATGATCTCATATCATTTCTGGCTCTTGTCGAGGACATAAGCGTCGTTCCAGATATGCCTGCAAGAGTGATAATAAACGAGAGAACAGGGACGGTAGTCTTTGGAGGCGATGTAAAGATCGCAGATTTCACACTTTCTTACGGGAATTTCAACATAACTGTTTCAAATGGAAAGATTGACAAAGATGAGGCGACTGTTGGCAATTTAGTTGCAGCTCTGAAGTCGCTAGGCGCAACTCCCCAAGACATAATAGCCATACTCCAGACACTTCATAAATCCGGTGTCCTCTTAGCGAATCTGGTGGTGATGTAATGTGGAGATAAACGCAATGCTCGACTATCAGGATCTCCTTAAAATCGACAAAAGAAAAGCGTTGAAAAAAGCGACGGAAGAATTCGTTTCTTACTTCTTCTACCAGATATTCAAAGAGATGTGGGATTCTATTCCAAAATCTGAGTTGATACCAGAAACAAACGGGCAGAAGATGTTCAGAGATATGCTCCTCTATGAATACAGCAAAAAAGTTGCCTCTCAAGATGCTTCCAATTTAACTAGTTTAATACTAAAATCCCTTGGTCAGAAAGCTTATACCAAATAGAGGGGGCAAAAAATGCATATAGCAGTCATAGTAGTGTCTTCTTTCATAGCATCTTTCATATTCGCTCTTGGCGGTTTAGGTTCTGCTGTTGTTTTGATACCGATTTTGGTGTTCCTAGGAATTCCTTTCAGCACAGCAAGACCTGTTGGGCTCTTTACGAATTTCATTTCCACATTCTCAGCAACTTATCACAACTTCAAGAAAAAAACTCTGAATTTGAAAGCTTCTATCCCGCTAGCTGTTTCTTCATTTGCGCTATCCCCTGTTGGAGTCTATTTCTCCCACAAATCAAGCCCAAAGATCACGGGGATTGTCTTCACAGCGTTTCTCTTCTTCGCCGGAGTAATGACATACATTCCAAAGAAGGGAAAAGGGTTTAAAAAAGCGCTTTCTCTTCCATTTTCTATCTCAGTCGGGTCTTTTGCTGGATTCCTATCGGGATTTCTCGGAGTGGGTGGGGGAGGGATAATATCTCCACTCCTGATAGTCTACGGTCTTGATCCAAAGATGGTGGTCTACATCACACCCTTTGTCGTAACTTTTTCATCCTTGATAGGATTTCTCACAAATATAGGCTTTGGCGCCGTGAACTGGACAATAACTCTTTCAGCCGCCATCCCGGCGATAGCTGGAGGATATCTTGGAGCTTACATATCACACCATCATCTATCTTCAAAGCATGTCAAATGGATATTGGGATTTATATTCTTTGGCCTTGGCGTAAAATTTCTTCTGAAGTTTCTGTGAATGCTAATATATAAATTGTCAAATCTTCCACGAGGAGGGGATGAGGGTGAAGAAGCTACTTTTTGTGCTCTTGTCAGCACTTTTGGTAACTTTGCTTATCGGAAAGACCGTCACTATAAAGTACTGGATGTGGGATCCGACTATAAAAGACAAAGTTGAAAAAGCCATAGAGAAATTCGAGAGTCTCCATCCAAATATCAAGGTTGAATTGACAACCATGGAGCCGAAAAACTACTGGCCTAAACTCCGAACGATGGCATTCACCAAGAAACTCCCAGATGTATTCAACATGAGCTCTGGATACCTTGAAGAATGGGTGAAAAACGGATTCTTAATGGACCTAACAAGCTATGTTGAGAACGACCTAGACAAGGACAAGTTTTTCTTCAATCTGTTTGAAGCTGGGAAAAAACTCTCTGGAACTGACAAATATTATGCAATTCCCTTTGCTCTAGTTGTGACAAACCTTTACTTCAACAAAGATGCCTTTGATGAAGCCGGAATTCCTTATCCAAATGAAAACTGGACTTGGTTTGACTTCTTGAACGCCGCTATAAAGCTTACAAAAGACAAAGACGGAGATGGAAAAATAGATCAGTGGGGATTCTGGCTCTACGGAAGATATGCAAACATAGAGCCATGGATATACGCAAACGGTGGCCGTTTGATAAACAGAAATACCATGAGATTCGATCCAAACAAACAGGCGATAGACACTCTTAAATTCCTCACCAGTTTGACGACAAAATACCATGTTTCACCAAGACCCAAAGATATGAAGGGAATCAAAGCCAAGAATGTTTTCCCGATGGGAATCGCTGCCATGTGGGTCGATGGATCGTGGAACATAGAGAACATCAGGAGAATTGCAGACGGAAAATTCAGATGGGGAATCGCCCCAGTTCCACAGGGGCCGTGCGGAACAGAGAAAGTCGTTTTTGGATGGCCAGATTTCATAGTGATATCAGCGAGAACGAAACATCCAAAAGAAGCCTGGGAATTCGCTAAATTCATGGCTGGTGAAGGTTTGACAATAGACATGTACATGGCTGGAAAAATACCATCTTACAAGCCTTTGACAATGTCCAAAGACTTTGACGAGGAAGGGAAACAACCACCAGAAAAAGGAAAAGTACTTAGAGAACTCGCTTCTAGAAAACTCATGAACTCGTTCACCATGGGCTGGGGAGAGTGGAGAGGATATGGTCCCGCGGAATCAATGGGTCTCAATGGTCTCATAGACGCAGTTCTTAACGGTGATATGTCCTTTGATGAAATGCTTCAGAAAGCGTATGAGAACATAAACAAAGTCCTTGAGAGATATTACAAATAACCTGAGGGGGCTTCCCGCCCCCTACTTTCTTTGAGGGGTGAGATCCAATTGAAGAAACTCTCCTGGTACAGACCTTGGCACCCTTGGGTTTTCCTGCTGCCGACTCTGATCGGTCTTTTTGTCTTCAGGCTTGGTCCCATGATTTTTGCACTTTTCATGAGCTTTACGGATTGGAATATAATGTCAAGACCTCATTGGGTAGGACTATCAAACTATAAGGAACTTTTTACCGACTCTGCTTTCTTTGAGATACTCAAAAACACTTTGGTTTTCTCAATGATATATGTCTCTGGAGCTCTTGTGATCGGTCTTTTATTAGCCGTCTTAGTAAACACCAAGGTCAAAGGAGTCAGATTTTTCAGAGCAGCCTATTTCACACCAGTCGTAACATCCGCAGTGGCCGTTGGAATAGTCTGGGGATGGATATTGAGTCCGAAATACGGTGTTTTGAACTACTTTCTGGAACACTTGCTCCACATAAACTCCCCTTCATGGCTTGGCGATCAAAAATGGGCTCTGTTAACAGTAGCATTTGTTCAAACATGGAAGATGGTTGGATACTACATGATAATATTTTTAGCAGGTCTTCAAAGCATACCCAAACAACTCTATGAAGCCGCTAGGATAGACGGAGCAAGTAAATCCCAAGCCTTCTGGAAGATAACACTGCCCCTACTCTCACCGACAACTTTTTTCGTCTTCACGATAGCCATAATAGATTCTTTCAGAAACTTCGAGATAATATACACAATGACACAAGGGGGCCCTCAATATGCATCAACTACACTTGTTTACGCAGTTTACCTTAACGCATTCGTCTTTTACAGAATGGGATACGCATCAGCAATGGCTTATGTTCTTTTAACAATTGTTGGACTATTGACTCTGTTGAACTTCGTTCTGAAGAAATACTGGGTAAAGAACGTGTATTGAAGGGGTGAAAATTTGCTGAAAAATGTCGTTGTGTACACTTTTCTGACCGCACTTGCAGTAGTAATGATATTCCCGTTCTTTTGGATGCTCGTAAACTCATTTAACTCCGAGCAGAATATTTTTAGATTACCACCGTCTTTCATACCTGACAAACTCTTCAAAAAAGACATGTTTGAAAATTACAAAGTAGTTCTAAAGGACTACAATTTTGCAAGATACATCCTTAACAGCTTCATAGTTGCCGGACTTGCAGCTGTTGGACAGGTTTTTACATGTTCACTTGCTGGATTCGCCTTCGCTAGGATGAAGTTTAAAGGCTCAGGGATAATATTTTCTCTCCTTCTGATGACTATGATGATACCGGTTCAGGTGACGATCATACCCGAATTTCTGCTGATGATGAAACTAAACTGGCTCGATACCTTTCTCCCTCTCATAATTCCCTCGTTCCTGGTGGGATCATTTGGAACCTTCATGTACAAAGAATTCTTCGAGAATGTTCCGCAAGATTTGGAAGATGCCGCTGTCATAGATGGATCAGGCCCTTTCTCGATGTTTCTCAGAGTTTTCTTTCCTCTGGCAAAAGCTGAAACAACTACTCTCTTTATAATAGCCTTCATGAACAACTGGAACGATCTTCTGCGTCCAGTTCTTTACATAAGCTCGGAAAACTTATACACGGTGACAATCGCACTGACTCAGTTTCAATCCGAATACGAAGCGCAGTGGAACTATCTTCTGACCGGAAGCGTACTATCCATACTGCCGCTTTTGATCGTCTACATACTTCTCCAAAAATATGTTGTGGAAGGTCTAACGCACACCGGAATGAAAGGGTGATACCTTGAAAGCAATTATACTAGCCGCAGGAATGGGAAAGAGAATGGGAAAAGAGACTCCCAAGCCTCTTGTAAAACTTCTAGGGAAAGAGCTTGTTAGAAGAGTGTACGAAAATGTGAGATCTGTGAAATTTATAGACGATGTAACAGTCGTGATAAATCCTATTTATGGAGATAGAGTAAAGGAGATCATAAAAGATGCCAATTTTGTGATACAGGAAAAGCCGCTGGGAACGGCGAACGCCCTCTACACGGCTGTCAAAGACATCGATGAAGATATCCTCGTAATATATTCCGATACCCCGTTGATAAAACCAAAAACTATGGAAAACATGATAGAGTTTCACAAAAAGAAAAAATCCGATATAACGATCCTTTGCGGAATATCGAAAAGAATGTATCCATACGCTCTGATAAAAAAAGACGAATCTGGAAAAATCTCAGATATAGAAGAGCACGCGAAACCTTCTTCTCCTCCTCCATGGAATTACAGCATAGGGGCATATGTGATAAATTCAAGGCTTTTTAAAGATGTATATCCAGAGCTCCCAGCAAGAAGTAATGAAGAGTTTTATATACCAGACGCTATAAAACTATTGATATATAGAGGTAAAAACGCTTTGGCGTTCTGCATAGATGACGAGAATCAATACCTTGGGATAAATACACCACGGGATTTGAAGGAAGCAGAAAAAATCCTTGGAAAATAAAAGAGCCCCAAAAGGGGCTCTTCATCACTTCTTTTGAAGCACTTGAGCTCTTGCTGCTGCAAGTCTTGCGACTGGAACTCTATAAGGAGAGCATGATACGTAATCGAGCTGCGGGATTGTGTTGAAGAACTCTATCGAATCTGGATCTCCTCCATGTTCTCCACAGACTCCAACTTTGAGGTCCTTCCTTGTAGCCTTTCCTTTCTCCGAAGCCATTCTCACGAGGGCTCCAACACCATCTCTGTCTATCGTCTTGAACGGATCGTGATCGAGGATCTTTTTCTCCAAATATTCCGGGAGGAACTTCCCTATATCGTCTCTTGAGAACGCGAATGTCATCTGCGTAAGATCGTTCGTTCCAAAACTAAAGAATTCCGCCTCCTGCGCTATCTGATCGGCCGTTACAGCAGCTCTTGGCACTTCTATCATAGTACCAATCTTGTATTCAAGTTCAACACCAGCCTCTTCTATCATCTTGTCAGCGACTTCCTTTATTATTCCCTTAAGGTACTTTATCTCGTTAACATGCCCAACAAGGGGTATCATTATCTCAGGTTCAACATCTATTCCCTCTTCCTTTTTAAGTTCAATCGCCGCTCCTATTATAGCTTTGGTCTGCATCACGGCTATCTCTGGATATGTTATAGCGAGCCTACAACCTCTATGTCCAAGCATTGGATTGAACTCATGGAGCGATTCAACAACTTCCTTGAGATCCTCTACAGATATTCCTAGATCTTTAGCAACTTGCTCCATCTGATCCTCTTCACTTGGGAGAAATTCGTGAAGAGGTGGATCTAAGAGTCTTATCGTAACCGGGTACCCTTTCATCTCTCTGAACAAGCCCTTGAAATCTTCTTTCTGGAGTGGCAGAAGATCTTCAAGAGCCTTTTCTCTTTCCTCTTTTGTCCTGGCAACTATCATCTTTCTCATCTTCGGGATCCTGTCTTTCTCAAAGAACATATGCTCCGTTCTGCACAAACCTATCCCTTCCGCTCCGAATTCTCTCGCCACTTTAGCATCTCTTGGTATGTCAGCATTCGCCCTAACACCCAGCCTTCTTATCTCGTCAGCCCAGGAGAGAAGCTCTGCAAGCTCTCCAGAGAGCCCCTGCTGCTCTATAGTTTTTACCTTCCCAAGAAGAACTTCTCCGGTGGCACCATCTATGGAAATCCAATCTCCTTCTTTCACAACGATATCTCCCACTCTGAACTCTCTCTTTTCGTCATCGACTACGATATCTTCCGCTCCAACAACTGCGGGTTTACCCATTCCTCTTGCAACAACCGCTGCATGTGAAGTCATCCCACCTCTTGAGGTGAGTATTCCCTGAGCTGCAGCCATTCCCCCAACATCTTCAGGACTTGTTTCTGGTCTAACCAAGATGACTTTCTCTCCCCTTTTAGCCCATTCCTCTGCGGTTTTTGCGTGAAATACCGCCTTTCCACTCGCAGCACCTGGTGAAGCGGGAAGTCCTTTGGCGATGACTTTTGCCTTCGCCTTGTCTTCTGGATCGAATGTCGGGTGAAGAACCGTCTCAACGTGTTTTGGCTCAACCCTCAATATAGCTTCCTCTTTAGTTATGAGACCCTCTTTAACCATATCAACCGCTATCTTTATGGCTGCCCTTGCTGTTCTTTTTCCACTTCTTGTCTGAAGGAGATAGAGCTTTCCCCTCTCAACAGTGAATTCTATATCCTGCATATCTCTGTAATGCTTCTCAAGCTTCTGCATCACATCTATAAGCTGATCGTAAACCTCTGGAAGCCTATTCTTAAGCTCTTCTAGCTTGAGAGGTGTTCTTATACCAGCAACAACATCTTCACCTTGAGCGTTTGGAAGGAATTCACCGTAGGGTTTCTTCTCACCGGTGTTTGGATTCCTCGTAAAAGCAACTCCTGTTCCGCTGTCCTCCCCCATATTACCGAAGACCATCATGACAACATTCACAGCTGTCCCAAGGAGCTCATCTTCCTTTATACCGTTTATCTTTCTGTATGTAACCGCCCTCTCATTCATCCAGCTGCCAAAGACAGCATCTATCGCCTTCCAAAGCTGATCCCAAGGATCCTGTGGAAATTCTTTTCCCTCTTCTTTGTATATTTCCTTGAACCTCTCCACGAGCTTTTTCATATCCTCAGCATCAAGTTCGGTATCGAGCTTAACACCTTTCTCTTCCTTCATCTTTTCAAGCTCTTTTTCAAACTTCCTTCTGTCTATTCCCATGACTATATCACCGAACATCTGAAGGAATCTTCTGTAAGCATCGTAAGCAAATCTCTCGTTGTTGGTGAGCTCCATGAGTCCTTTGACTGTCTCGTCGTTTAAACCAAGGTTCAGAACGGTGTCCATCATACCGGGCATCGATATGGCGGCACCAGATCTGACGGAAACAAGTAGAGGATTTTTCGGATCTCCGAACTTCTTACCGGAAACTTCCTCAAGTCTGTGAAGAGCTTCCTCAACCTGTTCCTTCAAGCCCTCTGGGTATGTTCTTCCGTGCTCGTAATAGTATTTACAAACCTCCGCTGATATAGTGAACCCCGGCGGAACGGGTATTCCAAGGTTGGTCATCTCAGCGAGTCCTGCCCCTTTACCACCGAGTATGTCCTTCATCTTTGCGTTTCCTTCAGCTTTTCCATTTGCGAAGAAGTACACATATTTCTTCATCCTATCACCTCCTGTGTTATTGCTCTAATGCATAATAGAATATTTTTTGTGATCAGTCAAGAAATGGTTAGAATCAGCGAATCTTCACATTCTCAAGTAGCGGAGGAATTATCAATATGGTGAACACAGCTCCGAGGAATATACCAACGCTCATAAGAAAACCGAGCCTTGCGTAAAGAGCGAGCGGAGAAAAAAGAAGAGTTGCAAATCCAAGTGATAGCCCAAGCGAATTGCTAAAAATCACTCCACTGATCTCTTCCACAACTCTATTAATATCTTTCATCTTCACATATTTGCTCACAAAGTGTATAGCATAGTCTATTACGAGTCCCATTAAAAGCTCTGCAACTATTACCGTGGAAATTTCAAGAGGTATATTAAAGACCGACATAACTATGAAATTCGAGAGGCTAGTCAATATAACAGGCACCGTTGCAAGAACAGACAAAGAAAACTTTCTGAACACCCCAAGAAGAAGAAGAAATATAAAAAGGAATGAAAGCGAAAGTGATACAACCTGGCTCTTAACTATACCTTTATTGGCATCGATCATGCTAACCAGAGGACCTTCTATCTTGTAATCGTAGTCGTATTTTTTCAATATCTTCTCTATTTCGTTCAGCAGTTTCTGAGCTTTCAAGGTTCCTGTATAAGGGGTCTTTATCATCATCTTAACGTACCCTTTACCGATCATACTGGTGAGCTCTTTGTATCTCTCTGAAAGTATCTGGAGTATTGGGATGGGAACATGGAACTCTTTTGACAGATCAACCACACTCATAACGCCGTTTACTCCTTCCAAATTTTCAAGCTCTTTTTCTATCTTTTCCAAATTTTTCTGATCCTTCATAGTGAAAGATCCTTTTTTCCTCAATGTAAGATAGAGCGGTAGCGTCCATCCAAAATATCTGTTAGAAACCTCTGAAGCTATTCTAACCTCTGACGATTTCTTGAAATACTTGTACTCATCCATATTCACCTCTATTCTTCTGAAATTTAAAAAGAAAACGGTAACAACAAGTACTATAGCTATATAGGCCGCTAACCTCCAAGAGCCGCTGATCTTTGGCTTAAAATTCAGTACTCTTCTTTTCATCTTATGTATATCAAGGAGAGAGACCACCGGAATGGTCAGGTAGAGACTTGAAAGGGCGCTGAGCATAACCCCAATCGCAACCAAAATGCCAAGCTCCCTGAATCCCTTAATTGGGGTAAAGATAAACGAGATGAAAGCAACTGCCGTTGTTACGGAGGATAAGATTATAGGAGTTCTTTCGCTATTTATAGCTTTTCTCACAGCAGTCTTTAAATCGTGACTCCTTCTGTATGAGACATATCTATCAAGAAAGTGCAATCCATACGAAGAGCTTATGATTATCACGAATATACCAACTGTGGCTGTGAGTATGTTCATTGATATGTGAAAAAGCGAGGCTATCTCGTAAGTCCAAATGACAGCCACCACAGATATCAAAGGGGGCACAACAGCCGCAGTGACATTTCCCAGTCTTAAAAAGTAAATAAACCATATCATTCCGAATAATATTGGAGGATACAAAAAAGCTAGAATCTTAACGGAACGGTTTATCTCAAGATCAACAACAGGCTCTCCTGTCATGTACACTTCAAAGTCTTTTCCTAAACTCTTTAAAACAAAGCTCATATCTTCAACTATCTTCGGAGAGTAATTTTTGTCCACGCTCACGGCAAACGAAACAACATTTCCATCTGGATTTATCAAATTTCCAACATAAAGATTGCTCTTCAATATCTGGCGAGAAAACTTGGAAATGGAACAATTTGGAAAGTAAGGAATCCTTCTCAATTTTATTCCAAAATCCAGTCGAATCCTTTCCGCATCTAAAACCGAATCTATCTTTAAAACCCCCGGAATACTCATCAAAGAATCTTTAACGCGGCAAAGCTCTTCTATAGTCTTATCATCAAAGATATCCCCTTGCTTTTTTTTGAGAATTATCAGCACAGTCTGGGACGTCTCACCAGAAGGTTTTCCACCCATTATTTCCTCTCCGGATGACACTATTCTCATCCCAGATAGCATAGGAACAAAACCTAGTATCGTCAAAAGAAGCAAAAAACCTAGCAGATACAGCGCCCTACTTTTCTCCATATGTCTCACCAATGAAATTCTATATCAATTTTGTTTTATGTAAATCATTTTAATTTTTTCTACATCTACCATATTTTGTGATAGAATTTGTTTTCAAGGAGAATAAAAGTGTGAGATTTTTAATATCACTGCTGTTAATCATATTTGTAACCGCCCTTTCTATGTCCCCAGCCTTAAAGGAATTTGAGGGAGGGTTCATAGCAAAAGAATCGGTTGACGAGGAACTTCCCTCCATATCCTTTAATGCGCATTATGTTCTGTATACTCTCTCCGATGGGAGATTTAACCCCATGATACTTTATGATACCCTCTCGAGAAGAAAGAAAATCCTCTCAAGCTCCGTTGTGAAAGCAAAGCTTGGTAACATGAAATTCTCCATGGAAGGTTCCTGGAAAGACGATTCAAGCCAGTTTGCTTATGCATCTTTCCTGAAAGATCCTGACATAATTCTTTTCGATGTAAACAAGATGAAGGGAAAAGTCCTGAAGTATCCGAATTCTTCCGAATTCATGCCATCGATATCAAGTGATGGAGCCATCGCATTTGTATCCAACATGAACTCACAAGTTGACATATATATCTGGAAGAAAAGCTTGGAGAGAATCACCAAAAACCGTGATCTCGAATTCTATCCCAAATGGATTGGGAAAAAACTCGTATACGTCGGTTATGACCTTGGCCAAACTTATTTGGCCATAGACGATAAGAGATATCCTTTCAAAGGCGGCCAGATAGAGGCCGAATTTCCTTCTCCAGAAGGAGAGAAGATTCTCTTGATCATAAACACGAGCGAATTCAGGTCTGATTTATACATTTTCAAAAACGATTCTTTCAAGAAGGTAGACGATGACATACTGGAAAAATCCGTCTTCTGGCTCGATTCAAAGACTTTTGGATATGTCAAAAAACTCCGAAGAGAAGAGCTGATAATAAAGACGCTAGATGGATCACAAAAAGTTGTAAAGCCAGTCAAGGGATTTTCCATAGAAAGCGTGAGCGCATCGAGAAATGGCTGGCTTGCTATAGCGGTATTTAACCCGCAAAACACGAGCACGGATATATATCTTTACAAAGTGGTGAGAGAATGAAAAGAGCAGCTATTATCCTCATAATGATTATGATATTTCTAACATCGTGTGCTGAAAAGAACGAAAATGCCGACAAATGGGTTGAGATGTTCAAAGAAGGAAAATACGAAGAGCTTCTAAACGAGACGGAGTATTCAGATGATCCTCAAGCCATAGCTTTTAAAGATCTGGCTTTAATAGGACTCAAAGATTTTGAAAAGTTGGAAATAAAAGATAACGACGCTTTTTTCAAAGCAATTAGAAAGCTTCTAAACTACAGAGAGAAGATTTTCAAAGGAGAAGATGCAAAAATCGATATAACGAACTCTAAAACAAAATATCCAAAAGCTCTCAAAGTCTTGGTCGAATACACTAAGAATCTCGAAAACACCGATCTTGAAAGCAGGATGAAAAAGCTCAGTAAAGCCTATAAAGAGATGAAAGAAATAGAAGAAAAGCTCAAGGGAAACTTGACTCAAACAGATTTGATAATCCTTAAGAGAAACCTCAACAAAGTATTTGACGAAGAAATATCTAAAACCCAGCCTAACGACCTAAGAAGAAAACTCTATGAAAAACTCATGAAAGAAATCGATTCAAAGATGAAGCTAATCTCTCCTGGTATAGATAGGCCTCAAAGCTGAGGAGGTGTGAATGTTGAAAAAGCTCGTTTTTATCTTATTCATAACGCTATCCGTATTTGCAATATCTGAAAGCTGGCTTAGATACGCCGAGGTGGACATGCCAGGTCTCATACCTTACATATACATAGACATGCCATCCTACAGAGTCCAGATGCTTGTATTCGAAGGGCTTGTAAAAATAGACGAGAATTTAGAAGTAAAACCCGCTTTAGCTGTCTCATGGGAGGTTTCTAACGGTTTTAAAAGATACAAGTTCAAACTCAGAGACGGTGTAGTGTGGCATGATGGAACACGCTTCACTGCAAAAGACGTTCTGTACACCGTCAACCTCCTAAAAAAATCCAAAAAATATATACTGGACAAAAGAGTTCCTGACTATGTGAAAGAAGTCAGGGTTATAAACGACAGAACGGTTGAGTTCATACTAAACTCTCCTGTAATCGACCTGAGTTTTTTCACGTTTCCGATACTCCCAAGAAGCCTCGGAATTAGAGTTCTCACACCGGATAACGCGGACACCGTTCAGCCTATAGGAACTGGTCCTTACATGGTGTACAAA
>WGAO01000113.1 GCA_015489065.1 Thermotogaceae bacterium
GGTATGTGAATATCGGAGTTGTGAAATCGAACCAAAGCTCACTCGAAAAACCCATAATTACCAGTGCTAAAAGAAACGCAGCTATCCATCTCACTTTCATCACCCCATGCGATTCTACAACGCTTCTTTCAATCTGAGAAAGTCCCTTTTACTTTCCAGAAAGCTTCACAGTAACCTTTTTTCCATAGAAAGCCATTCCGATTGGTATGACTTCAAACCCCATCTTCTCGTACTTAGAGGCGTATCCCCTTTCATAGATCTGCCTTATCGCCTGATCGGCTGCCCTTCCAAGCTCTTCATCATTCATGGTTTTTTTGAGCTCCATCACTACTGCATATCTTCCGAGTTTCTTATCCTTCGGATAAACGGCGACATCCACCCTTCCATACCCGCTCTCAGCTTCCGTCTCAACGACGTATCCATTAGTCGCCAGAGAGAGCATTCCCAAAACGAAAGCCTTGTATACACGCTCAGCATCATCATAACCGATGTCAAAATAACTCAGGCTGTTCTCAAGATACTCTTCAAGAAGCTTTGTAAACTTTCTTGCATTTCCCTTCGTGATCGCTTCATCAAGGGCGCTCATCATATCCATCATCGCTACCTTTATCTTCTTCTCCATCCACACCATAACCCGGGTCTTGTAGAACTTCTCGACCTCTTTGTTTGGAAGGAAAACTCTGTATCTGCCCATGTGAACGAATTTCGCGTTGAGGTATCCAGCATGTGCAAGAAGGGTCCATACCCCCGAAGGATTTTGATCGATCTCCCTCAGGGAAAGATACGGATCGATCAGAACTATTAGATCTTTTCCTGATAGAAGCCTATCGAGCTCTCTCTGAAGGTACGGATTGAATTCGATCTGCTTTATTATCAAATCGTTACTCGATGAGTTTATCCAGTAAGGCTGAAGGGCGGACTCCACATCAGCTCCTCCAAGCCTTTCATGAACGTACTTGATCACGCTCCAAGGGTTATAGATACCCTCAACGCCCCCAAACACATACCCGTTGTACCAGTCACGAACCGAATCCATGTCTTCCTCAAGTTCGTAGTATCTCAGCAGTTCGAACACCTCATCTTCTGTGAACCCGAAATAGGTTTGCATGTAGGGTGAGAAAATTGTGTATTCCTGGATGTTGTTAAGGCCGGAGAATATGGACTCTTTAGCTACTCTGTAAACGCCCGTTAGAATTGCAAACTCAAGGTATGGGTTGTCTTTAAGGACGGCAGTTAGAAGGTTTCTCATGAAAGCAACCATGTTTTCGTAATATTCCGGGTCTTTGTGCTGGTACGTGTACGCAGCTTCTATCGGTACGTCGTATTCATCTATTAGCAGGATCACTTTCTTTTGGTATTTTCTGTACAGAGCTTCTGTGATATCAAACAGCGCGTCTTCATACGGCGACATCCCCTTCTCATTATACTGAGTGCAGATGATTATGAGAAGTTCCTCTCTGAAAGGGCTATCCAAGACTACAAATCCGTTCCGGGAAATTTAGGAGTAATGATACTCAGAAGAGACTTTAAGGACAAATCCAAGTTCACCATAATCACGTTCTGGGAAAATATAGACGCGATCAAGCAGTTTGCAGGGGAAGATTACGAGAAGGCGAAATATTACGAGGTGGATAAAGACTACCTTCTCGGATTTCCCGAGAAAGTGGAACATTACAGAATAACGTCTTGTGGTTAACTTATATCTGTTAACTTCCCGGAGCGGTCACACGATGGTTGAGATGCCTATGACGTTCCGTCTTTGCTCACGAGCACGGTATGTCTCTTTCCAGTATGATCGTTCTTTCGGCAGAGATGGCGTTTTCAACCGCTTCGGATATAACGCTTTCGAGCTCTCGGAAGTTTCCAGGGTATTTTCTGTTTTCGAGTTTTTGTATCGCTCTGTGCGTTATGTAAAATTCTTTTGGATTTTTTCCCAGGCTTTTTATTCTGTTAACGAGTATAAAGCTTATAAGGAACCGAATATCAGATCTTCTGTCTTCAAGTGACGGCATTCTTATTTTCCATCTGAACCGATGGTAAAGGTCTTCTCTAAAGTTTCCTTTTTCAATCTCTTTTTCAATGTTTCTGTTCGTAGCGGCTATTAGAAATACAGGTGCCGGAAAATCAATATCGAGCCCTTCGGGTTTTACAATTAGATTACTCATATAAACAAGGAGTTTCGACTGAATTTCCGTTGGAACTTCTGCGATTTCGTCGAGAAAAACGACTCCCCCCATTTTGAATAACATCGCGCCGGGTCTGGTCCGTGCATCGGTGTAAGCTCCTTCAACACTCCCGAATAGTTCTCCATCGATTATATGCGGTGGTATAGAAGGAACAGATATAGTCAGTGGTTCCGGGTCGTTCATGACTACTTCGGATATGATTTTTGCGAGAAAGCTCTTCCCGCTTCCAGTTGGTCCAGTCAGGAGAACTGACGGGTAAGTTGACAATTTCGATCGGAGTCTGTTGATTTCTTTCGAAATGCCGTTGAGTTTTCTCTTTACTTCGTCGAATTTCCCTTTTTTGAAAAGCTCTTTCACTTCATTCCTAAGTTCTTTTGCTTTCTCAAAAAGATTTCCCCAAGTGTTTTCCATATTGTTTTTTATGCTCATTATTTTCTTCCTTACATCTCTCATAGATTCGTCGAGAAACAGGCTTGCTTCAACGGTGGATTCTCCTTCTCTTGTGTCGAATTTCCAAGTCACGATCTTTTTAAACGCGGTTTCGTTCAGCTCTTTTTCCATCATCGCTTCTCTGATCAGCTCTTTCAGAGCTTTTTCGAACTTTCCCTTTTCTTCGTACTCGCTCAAGAAATTCCTTTCGAATATGACTGCCTTCACATCGTGCTGGGATATGAATTTCAGGTGATCGGGTAAGATACTGTTTTTAACGAATAGAATGTACTTTTTCCCAAGATTCGACTTCCTTTTGACCTTGTTCGTTATGACTATGTCTGCGTACTCATCACTCACTTCTTTTATTTCGATAGGTGGGAATTCCGATCTTTTGGCGTTTCCTATGATGTTTTCCTTAAGATTTCTGTAAACTTCCATTACGGCGTTTTCGAGATCTTCGGATTTCTTCAAAAAGTCAAAGCGGATTTTCAAAGCTTCACCCACAATCCATCCCTCCTGTGAAGTTCACCACACTATGATTTTTTGGCTCTTCCAGACGGCGTGAAGATCGATAACGGGTATTTTTTCCCGTTATATTCGATGTAATACTTCGAGAGCCCGTGCCTTATAGAACCCTTAGATGGTATGGGATTTCTCTTGAAGTATTCGATCAGTTCATCACCACTTTTGAACATTGGGGCTTTTTCTATGAATGCCTTTACTATATCTCTTATGGCGAATTGCCGCTGAAGCTGAGCCGTTTTGAATACTATGACGTCACTGTCTGTTTCGAGAATAATAGCGGCTCTTATCATAGAAGGTCTGTAAGATTCAACGTCAAAGATGATTTCAACCTTGTCGTCTTCCTGCTTAAAGGACTCATCTTTTCTTTCTCTGCTATCCAGGGTTTCCTCATCGTCGAATTCGGGTTCGGGACTCGGAACTTCATCGGCGTTCACGCTGTTTTCACGCCTTTCATAGTGGGACACACCCATCTTTTTTTGCTCTTTCTCCTTGGTAGGCTCTTTTTCTTTTCTCTTTTTCTTTTTTGGTCCCAACACGTTTCACACCACCTTTCCGAAGAAGTACCATGCCCTTGGGTGTTTTTCGTCGTAAATTCCTTTCATTTTTCCAACGGCGAGCTCTTCGAAGAGTTCGTTTCCCCTTTCAAAGCTTAGAACGGTCAGTATTCCGCGCTTTTCCCAATCGGGATCTACGCTCATTCCGTCCCTTTCGGATCTGTAAAGAAGCTCAAGGTAAACGAATCTCACGTTGAAGAATTTAAGGAGATTTCTGTTTCCACCGAGCATTCTGTATATGTATTCCGAATCAACATCTTCCGGATTTCTCATTCCCATCATGTATTCGAGAAAGATCTTGAAGCCTTCTGAAGGATCCGGGATTTTTGCGGAGTTTTCCAGGGCTTTCATTATGAACGATTCGACCTTTGACATACTGAACGGAACACCGGTTCCACCGGTGTGGAAAGTCTCCATAGAAAGCTGCGTTCCCCTCTCCCCTATCGTGTGCCCGGCAAGAACTCCTATGTACTTCGTTCTCCATTCTCCATCATTTGCCGGATCGATTCCAAGGGACTTTTTCGTTATGTCCCCGCTCACAGGAGAAAGCACTCTGTAGATTTTCAATCCCGATAATTCGACGAGTTTCCCATCGGGTGAAAATCTCCCTTCAAGTGCGAGTCTTAAGAAGTCCTCAAAGCTCTTTTCACCAAGGTAATTCTTTACCTTCTCAAGCCACTCAGAGTCGTATTCCAGTACGCCTTCTTTACCTTTCTCCTTTAAGATATAGGGTCCAAGTCTTTCAACGAGTTTTCTCGTGAAGTACCCAGCTTCCGCAACGTGAAGTTTTTTGTCCATAAGGCTTCTTCTAGCTCTTTTTGGAAGGTACTCAAGGAACGTCTTTTCGCTCACCCCGTCAAGGAAATTCTCCTCAGTTCCGTCTATATCACTATTCAGCTGTTTCCACTGCTTTTCGTTTCCGCGACATTTGTTTTCCTTTATTCTCTTAAAACTTCCGGATTCCATTTCTATCTCGTAGAGCGAGAGCGTAAGACCTTCTTCCGTAGCTCTGACAAGGCTCTCTATGAAGATCTTGTGATCGAGCTCTCCGTTTTTGACTTTTTCGGAGATCTCTCCTTTGCTCAGTCCTGCGCATTTAAAATCCTGAGAGATGCTCCAGGCGAGCTCTCCAGATCCCTGTTTGAAAAGTATGTTCTTTGGAGTCATGTTTTCAAGTTCTTTTCGGATTTCCATCGTCTGTTCTGGATAGTAAACCGCAACGGTGTCTCCATCAAAATCCGCGTTGAATCCCTCACACGCAAGAATTGGAAATCCAAGGGCGTATTCGTTCCAGAATCCCCTGACCCTGAAAGCCTGTATGCTGTGCCGGTGAAGAGAAGGCTGGCGGTTTATAAGTACATAATCTCCGGTGTTTATTTTCCATATCTTTTTGAGCTCTTTCGGAAGAAGGACTTCATCTACATCGAGATCCGGTTTTGGAACTATGACCATCCTCGCGGAGTTGTAGAGCCTTCTTGATATCGCTACGCTTCTGATGTATCCGTCCTTTCCAAGGAGAAGTTTCGCATATGGCGAGATTTTGTCTTTTTTGGTCTTTTCAAATCCATTGAGAAGTTTTGTCATCGAATCTATGTGATCTTCCCAGAGTTTGAGACTTTTGATCTTTAACGAAGGATCCGCTTTCGTTCTGACCTTCGAGTTTATTATCACTTCAAGAACCGATGATCTCCTGTTTGCCTTTCTCAGCACTCTGTTTATGAAATCAACGTGTGTGAGTTTCACAGCGTCGCTAAATCCCCTTATATTTCTTTCGTTGAAGAGTTTCAGTATTTCGTAAGCCCCGTGATCGAGAAGCGTCCAGAATTCCATCTCGCCTATCTTTTGACCGCCACCCTTTTTCTTACCCTTGTTTGGCTGGAGCGTCAGCGGATTGAAAGATATCCTCGCTCCGCCACCTATCTGCCTAAGGAGATTTTCCTCGTGTTTGACGGCGTTTTTTATGTAATCGAGATCACCACCTATCGCGTGGAATTTGTCTTTTACGTTGTGATCAAGCCTTACGATGTACTGGTATCCCGCAAAGACACGTATCTCTTTTTCTTCCGGCTTTCCCATCTCCGCGGGCCTTTTGATGATCATTCGGAATCTCCCGAACTCATCCGCTCCAAGCTCTTGAAGTTTTTCGAGCATTTTCTCTCTGGCTTTTCTGCTAACCTTCTTGGGATCATCACTCCACTCCCACATTCCGTGCTTTTTGAGAAGCGAAGCCGCGGTCTCGTAAAGCTGCGAAAGGTTCATCCTTGAGACAACACTCAAGGGGCTTATTAAAACATCAACTGTTTTCCACTCGCCGTTTATGAAAACTTTCGGCATGTTGGAGTCCGGAACTATTTTCGATACAACCCCTTTGTTTCCGTGCCTTCCGGTGAGTTTGTCACCGACCATCAGGGGTTTTTCGACTTCCATGAGAACCTTGAACGCAATTCTTCCAATGATATCTTCAGCGTTCTCGTTTTTTCTTATGGTTTTCTTCATGTTGTAAAAATCGAAGATCTCAACGTCTTTAAGATCGAAGTCGTACGATGTGGGGACTCTTATTTTTATTCTTTCTTCCTTCTCTTTTTCTCTCTTCATCTTCAGCTCGGCGGTTCCAACGACCGGAGAACTGTGTTTTCCAAGGTCGAATTCGAACCTTACCTCAACGAAATCATCTCCCTTTGACGCTCTCCATTTGAATTCGAAGATCTTCTTTCTTCTCTTTCCCACCGTCTTTCTTATTACTTCGAAATCTTTTAGCACCGGGGCTTCGAATTCGAGTTTTCTCTCTTCATCTACAACAGCCCCCATTTTCTCTGCAAACGATCTGCTCACGACGATCCCGTCTTCGAAGTTGTATCCGTAGTAGAGTGAATACGCAACGAGGGCGTTCACACCTAATTTTTCACCGGGTCCTATGATCGGCTTTTCTGCCCCTTTCACGATGAGCGATTGCTTTAAGTTCTTAGATCCCATCTCTATTCTCGCGCTATCAGAATGCATGATGAACGGTATGAAGGATGTGGATTTTCCCATGATCTTTTCCGTTTTTCTCAGGGATAGATTCTCAGGGTCGTACGAACCTTCAAGAAGTGTGAGGATCATTCCTATCTTTTCACTCTCTGGGGTTTCGTAAAGGTCCACTCTTCCTATGTGAGTTTCGTTGGGAAGGCGGTATTCTTCCCTGACTATTCCCCAGGGAAAGATGAGCTTGTGCTTCATGAAATGCGCCTCAAGGGGATTGAGCGGATCGAATTTCTCAAGAAGCTTTCCTTTGAAAAATAAACTTCTCGTGTTTTTCGAATGGGAGAAAAACGCCGCGGATTCCTTTCCGAATATCTTGGCAATTCTTATTTCGAATCTCTTCCAGTTTCCGCTGATTACCGCACGAAAGAGCTCAGCCGCAACGTAAAGGTAATACATCGGAGCGACGTATACCTTCGAGAGATCTATCGATCTTTCTTCGGTTTCCGCGATTTCAAAGCCCTTTCCAAGAAGGACCTTTCCGTTCTTGCCTTTCTTCGCAAAAGGTACTATCGCGAAGGGGGATACGAATTTCTCTCCAAGCGCTTCATATATTCCTTCGTCATTTCTGTACATGAGTGGGACGATCGCTTTATCCACACCATCTATGAAAACCGTACAAACTTTTCCGCCGCCTTTTATGTTCTCCAAAGGTTCGATCTCAACTTCCCCAAGATCTTCTCCGAAAAATTCCGATATAAGATAAAAGAGTTTCTCAATTTCTGAAAATTCCATATCAATACCCCCTCTTTTTTCATTATATCAGAGTCGGTTCATGCGATTCTGGAAAGTGTGTATATAAATCTTGGAGGTGGTGTGCGTGGAGAAAGGGGGTGTGAGTGTGGGTGAAGTCGCGGTGTTTATCCAAGATGAACTCGTGGACGCGGTTCGCATCCTTGGAAAAAGGCGCGTATTGGACATAGTTAGAAAGAGCGCGGTGGACGCGATGAAAGAAGTCGGAAAGTCGAAGCTGAAGGCTCTTGTGGGCTTTACATTCTCCACTATACGAACGACCGCAAAGATCGTGAACACATACAGAAAAGAAGGCATTAAGGGCGTTGGGAAACTTATATTGGATGGAGCAAAGGAAAGGATCGAGAGTTTCAAAAGTTTTGCGAGCGATCTTGTAAGGGATTTCAAAACGGATAGAAGGAGCTTTACAAGAAAGGTTGCACACGTTGCTATATTCTCAACAGCTGCTCTCGCTTACGCAGGTGGTTTTGATCTCGAAGGTGGAGCTCCAGACGCGGATTTGAAATTCGGAATAGGACATCACAGAAACATCTTCACTCATACTATCTTGCTTCCGCTCTTTCTTGAGTTCTCGATAAGGTTCATACTGAACGTTGCGGAAGAGATGGTGAAGGAAGGTTATGGCGGAATATGGAAAAAGCTCTACGATTTCAAAAGGGAGTACTCTGATACACTCATAAGTGGTATGTGGTTCGGTGCGATGCTTCACCTTATGAAAGACTCTGCACCATTTTCCGATAGAACAAAGCCACTTTCCGGCATACATGGCCTGAGCATGGAAAGCCATAAAAGAATCTTGAGCGCA
>WGAO01000114.1 GCA_015489065.1 Thermotogaceae bacterium
GTCTAAGGTATGTCTCTTTCCATTACTATATTTCTATCGGAACTAACGGCATTCTCAAGAGCTTCTGATATAACGCTTTCAAGCTCGCGGAAGTTTCCCGGATATTTCTTTTCTTCGAGTTTTTGAATGGCTCTATAGGTTATGTAAAAATCTTTCGGATTTTTCCCCATGCTCGCTATTCTGTTTACCAGTATAAAGCTTATCAGAAAGCGCATTTCGGATTTCCTGTCTTCAAGTGATGGAACTTTAATTTTCCATCTAAATCTATGGTAGAGATCTTCTCGGAAGTTGCCCTTTCTCATCTCTTCTTCGACGTTTTTGTTCGTAGCGGCTATTAGAAATACAGGGGCGGGAAGTTCAAAGTCAAGGCCCTCTGGTTTGACTTTGAGAGTACTCATGTAAACGAGGATCTTTGCTTGGGTCTCTGGTAGGACTTCGGCAATTTCGTCTAAGAATACCACTCCTCCCATTTTCGATATCATCGCACCTGGCCTACTTTTAGCATCCGTGTAAGCGCCTTTTACACTTCCGAACAGTTCTCCATCTATTATCTGTGGTGGTATAGATGGGGTGGATATGGTCAACATATGAAAGTCGTCCATTATAGTCTCTGATATGATCTTCGCTAGAAAGCTCTTTCCACTCCCAGTTGGCCCGGTTAGAAGTACGGACGGATATGTGGACAGTTTCCCTCTGAGTTTTTCGATATCTTTCGATATTTCCTTGAGCTCTCTCTTCAGATCATCGAATTTTTCTCCTTCAAACATAGATGCAACTTTTTTGCTTTTTTTCCTCGATTTTTCAAACAGGTCTTTCCAAATACTTTCCATGTTTTTCTTTATGTTGATTATTTTCTTTCTTATCTCTCTCATCGATGCGTCAAGAAACAGACTTGCTTCAATTGATGGTTCGCTACCTCTTTTTATGTTGAATTTCCAGGTGACTTTCTTCTTAAAGGCAGCCTCGTTGAGTTCTCTTTGCATCATCAGTTCCCTGATTAGTTCCTTCAAGGCTTTTTCGAATTTTCCCTTTTCTTCGTATTCGCTCAGAAAGCTTCTTTCGAATATGACGATCTTCACATCGCTCTTTGAGATGAGTTTGAGGTGATCTGGAGTGACGTTGTCCTTGACGAAGAGGATGTATTTTCCCGATGAAGGATCTTTTTTTATTTTGCTCGTTATTATTATGTCTGCACTTTCCTCGTCAGAGGTTTCCTCGATCTCTATCGGAGGGAATTCATCCTTTTTTGCTCCTTTTATTACATTATCGATCAGATTTTTGTAAATCTCTTTTGCAATCTTTTCGATTTTTTCTTTCGATTTTCCAAAGTCGAAGTAAACTTTAACGGAGTCTTTCACAATTTTTCACTCCTTTTCTGTCTTGGAGACCCGCTTGGTGTGAAGAGCGATAGCGGATATTTTCTACCTTTGAATTCTATGTAGTATTTTAAAAGATTACTCCTTGAAGTGCCTTCGTTTTCCACCACGGGATTTTTCAAGAAGTGGTCTATCAGCTTTTCGGCGCTTTTGAAATCACCTGCTTTCTTTTTGAATTCTTCTATGATACTTCGTATTTTATATCCTCTCGAGAGCCAGGTAGTTTCAAAGACTTTGACTCCTTTTTCCGTTTCAAGTATCAGAGCAGCTCTTATCATCGATGGTTTGTAAGTTTCTATGTCGAATACAAGATCTATTCCTTCATCTGTTTCCTTTATCATATCTTGAGTTTCTTCTTTGCTATCTCCATGCTCTTCTTCGCTGTATTCTTCTTCTGGTGGATTTACATTTTCATGATTGACAGAATTTCCATAAAACTCAGGATGGGCTCTTCCTCTCTTTTTGACTTTTTGTTCATGACTCTTTTCACGCTTTTGGCGTTTTCTTTTACTTATCACCTACACCACTCCTTTGAAGAAATACCAAGTTCTTGGGTGCTTCTCGTCGAATTTTCCGGATATCTTTCCGTTTTTCAGCTTCTTAAGAAGTTCTTTTCCTCTCTCAAAGCTGAGGATCGTCAATATTCCGCGATCTTCCCAGGAGTTTATCTTCAGTCCATCGATAGCCGATCTGAAAAGAATTTCAAAGTAGACGAAGTGGATTTTGAAAAATTCAAGAAGATTACTATTCCCACCAAGCATTTTTGATATATCTTCTGAGAGATTTCTTATCGATCGCATTCCCATCATGTACTCAAGAAAAATTTTAAAGCCATCCGAAGGATTATACTTGTTGGATGATTTTTTCAATGCTTTGAATATGAAAGATTCGATTTTCGACATGCTGAACGGTACTCCTGTTCCACCTGTGTGAAACGTTTCCATTGAGAGCTGTGTACCCTTCTCTCCTATCGTGTGACCTGACAAAATTCCTATGTATTTCGTATTCCATTTCCCACCATTTGCAGGGTCAATTCCGAGAGATAGCTCGGTTATCTCGCCACTTATGGGCGAGAGGATCTCATAGTCCCTTATCGGAGATATCTCAATGATCTCACCACTTGGAGAGTACCTACCGCTCAGCGCAAGACGCAGAAAGTCTTTCCATTTTTCTTCTTTTTTAAGGTAGCTCTTCACTTTATTGAGCCACTCTCTATCGTATCTCAGGATTCCCTCATTCCCCATTTTCTTTAAGACTAAGTACGAGCCGAGCCTCTCAACGAGTTTTCTCGTAAAATACCCAGCTTCTGCTACATGGAGCTTTTTATCCATCAAACTCTTTCTGGATCTTCTCGGAAGGTATGAAAGGAATGTCTCCTCGCTAACACCATCGAGAAAGTTTTCACCGATGTTTTCACTTATTTTCTCTCTTAGCTGCTTCCACTGCTTTTCATTTCCTCGGCATTTTCTCTCTTTTATTTTCTTAAAGCTTTCAGCATCTTTTTCTATCTCGTAAAGAGACAAGGTCAGTCCCTCTTCTGTTGCGCCTGTAAGTGCTTCTTTGAAGATCTGAGAATCTAAATTGCGATCTTTTATCATCTCGGATATCTCATCTTTGCTCAATCCATGGCATTTGAAGTCTTGAGAGATGCTCCATGCGAGATCACCGGATCCCTGCTTGAACGGAACAGCTTTTGGAGTCATTCTCTTGAGCTCTTTTAAGATCTCTTCTGTCTGCTCCGGGTAGTAAACTGCTACTGTATCACCGTCAAAATCGGCGTTGAAACCTTCGCACGCAAGTATTGGGAAGCCGAGAGCGTATTCGTTCCAAAATCCCCTGACTCTGAAAGCTTGAATACTGTGACGGTGAAGTGACGGCTGGCGGTTTATCAAGATGTAGTCTCCTTTTTCGATATTCCACAGCTTTTTAAGCTCCTTTGGAAGCAAGATCTCGTCCACATCAAGGTCTGGTCGCGGAACTATTACCATCCTTGCGGAATTGTAAAGTCTTCTTGAGATTGCGACGTTTCTGATATATCCGTCTTTTCCAAGTAGGATCTTCGCATGGGCTTCGCTTTTCTTTTTGCTGATTTTCTCAACGCCTTCCTTTAGATTTTTCATGGATTTTATTATGTTTTCCCATAGTTTGACTTTCCTTACGGATCCAGACGGATTTGCCTCAGTTTTGATTCCAATATCGGATGCTTTCACAGATAGAACGGAAGATTTCTTGTTAAAGTACCTAAGCGATACGTTTATGAAATCAAGATGCGTAAGACCTACCACTTCGTTGAAACCTCTTATGTTTCTCTCCTCAAAGAGCCTTAGCGTTTCATATGCTCCGTGATCGAGCAAGGTCCAGAATTCCATCTCACCTATTTTCTGGCCGCCCCCTCTTCTCTTTCCCTTGTTTGGCTGGAGCGTCAACGGATTGAAAGATATTGCAGCTCCGCCGTCTATTTGCTTAATTGGACTCTCTTCCACCTTAAGTGCTTTCTTTATGTAATCGAGATCGCCTCCAATAGCATGGAATTTGTCCTTGACGTTGTGATCAAGCCTTATGATGTACTGATAACCTGCAAAGACACGGATCTCTTTCTCTTCTATCTTTCCAAGTTCCGCCGGTCTTTTTAAAATCATTCGAAATCTTCCGTAATCATCCGCTCCGAGCTTTTTGAGGTTTTCGAGCACTTTTTCCCTGTCTTCTTTTTCCATTTTCTCTGGTGTCTTCTCAAAATCCCACATTCCGTATTTTTTCAAAAGCGAAGCTGCCGTTTCGTAGAGCTGAGATAGGTTCATTCTGGACACAACACTCAAGGGGCTCATGACGATATCCACGGTTTTCCATTCACCGTTTACGAAGACTTTGGGCATGTTCTCGTCAGGGATTATTTTAGAGACAATACCCTTGTTGCCATGCCGTCCTGTGAGTTTATCGCCGACCATTAAGGGTTTTTCAACTCTCATCTTGATTTTGAAAGCAATCCTTCCGATGACATCTTCAAGGTTTTCGTTCTTTTTAAAATTCTTTCTGATGTTGTAAAAGTCAGAGATTTCCACATTCTCAAGTGTGAACTTGTACGAGGTGGGAACTTTTATGTTCAACTTACCACTTACATCCTTCGATATGTATCTCGCAACACCAACTTTCGGAGCTTTGTGCTCTCCGAGGTTAAATTCAAACGTGCTCTCTGAGAAATCCTTTCCTTTTGAAGCTTTCCAGCTGAACTTGAAGATCTTCTTGTTTCCCTCTTCTATCTCTTCGATGTTCTTCGCTATCGGAGCTTCGAACTCGATCTTTCTCTCTTCTTTCAAGACGGCTTTCATCTTTTCTGCAAACGATCTGCTCACTACTATTCCGTCTTCGAAGTTGTATCCGTAATAGAGCGAGTACGCGACGAGTGCGTTCACACCAACCTTTTCATCTGGTCCGATCAGGGGTTTTTCCGCTCCGTTTACAATCAAAGCTTGCTTTAAATTCTTTGAACCCATCTCTATTCTCGCACCGTCCGAATGCCTGATGAACGGAATGAAGGAAGTGGATTTTCCAAGAATTTTTTCTGTCTTCTTGAGAGCCAGGTTTTCTGGATCGTAAGCACCTTCAAGGGTGGTCAGTATTATCCCTATTTTTTCGCTCTCTGGAGTTTCGTAAGGATCTACCCTTCCTATGTGTGTATCGTTCGGAAGTCTATATCCCTCGTCGACCTTCTCCCTTGGAAAAACGAGCTTGTGTTTCATGAAATATTCTTCGAACGGATTCAACGGGTCGAATTTCTCAAAGAGCTTTCCTTTGTAAAATAGGGCTCTTTTTTCATTAGAGTGATGAAAGAACACCGATGATTCTTTTCCGAAAACTTTTGAAGCCTTTATCTCGAAATCTCTCCATCTTCCGCCAAGCGCTGCACGGAAAAGCTCAGACGCTATGTAAAGATAATACATAGGCGCTACGACGACTTTTGAGAGATCCAGCGATCTATCTTCGAGCTCGGCAATTTCAAAATTTCTACCGATGAGGACTTTCTTTCCACCTCGATCTTCCGCAAACGGAACAACTACGAGAGGAGATACGAATTTATCGTCGAGAGCTTCGCAAATCCCTTCGGCGTTTCTGTACATAAGTGGAACTGATGCCTCTTCAACTCCATCGAGATATATTCTGCAGATCTTTCCCCCGCCCTTGATGTTTTCCACAGGTTCTATTTCGATCTCTCCAGGATCATCGTGAAAGAACTCAGAAATGATATAAAAGAGCTTTTCGATTTCTGAAAAGTCCATTCTTATACCTCCATTCGGTTTTGTTCAATTATATCATTTGGAAAGTGTATACAATATTTTGGAGGTGAGATTTTGAAAGGAGGTGGAATTTTGGGAGAGTTAGCGGTGAAGTCCCTTTATGCAGATCTTTTGGATGCAGAAAGAGTTCTTGGAAAAAGACGGATGACGGAAATTTTCATAAAGAGCGCAAAGGACGCTGCAGAAGAGGTGGTTGTATCTAAAATAAAAGCTCTTACAAACTTCTCTTTTTCTGTGGTGAAAGGAACATTTAAGGCAGTGGTGATCTACAAAAAGGACGGTATAAAAGGTGTTGGAAAGCTCGTTTTGAACAAGGCAAAGAGCACTGCAGAGGATTTGAAAAGTTTCGTGGATGAAATGATAAAAGATTTCAGAAATGATAGGAGAAGTTTTATGAAAAAGATATCGAGGATAGTTATCTTTTCAACTGCTGCCCTTCTGTACGCAGGAGGGCTCGATCTTGAAGGTGGAGCACCTGATATGGATCTCAAACTGGGTGTGGGACATCACAGAAATATCTTTTCTCACACTATACTTCTTCCCCTTTTCTTGGAATTTTCGATGAGGTTCGTATTGAACATAGCAGAAGAGATGGTGAAGGATGGACACGGGGGAATATGGAAAAAGCTGTACGATTTCAAACAAGAGTACTCAGATGTTGTCATAGGAGGTATGTGGTTTGGAGCTATGATGCACCTTTTCAAGGATTCCGCACCGCTCTCAGGCAGAACAAAACCCCTTACCGGTCTCCACGGGCTCAGCATGGAAACACATAAGAGAATTCTGAGCGCAAGCTCCGCACTTGCCGGAATATTCTCCTACGAAGAACTGAAAAAGAGAAAGAAGTGATCCTTTCTTGAGAAAAACAACTCGGTGTTGTGAGATAATCTCTCAGGGGTGATCATCATGAAAAGACTTCCCATTGGCGTGAGCAATTTTGAGAACATGAGAAGAAAGGATTATTACTATGTTGATAAAACACTCCTGATAAAAGATGCGTACGAACTCGATGGCGAGATAAAACTCATAACTCGTCCAAGACGATTTGGTAAAACCCTCAACATGGATATGATAAAGGAGTTTTACTCAATAGATGGAAAGGATCTATTCGATGGGCTAAAGATAATGAATGAAAAAGAATTCGCCAGTGAGCATTTCCATCAGTATCCGGTTGTGTTCGTATCGTTCAAAACCATCAAACAAACGAATTGGAAAGATGCAAAAAGAGCTCTAAAAAAACTCCTATACAGAATTCTGATAGATTATGTAGAAGATAGTAGCTCTATACTGAAGATCTACGAAACAGACGACACAACTTATGAGGATGCCTTGTTAGATCTAACGGCATTTCTGTACAAACGTTACGAAAAGAAAGTCATCTTATTGATAGACGAATACGACGTGCCTATAGAAGCAGCTTATACATATCAGCACAAAGACCCGGATTACTACGAAGAAATGGTCTCCTTTATGAGAAACCTCCTAACTGCATCGCTGAAAGACAACCCTTACCTTGAATTTGCAATCCTTACCGGTGTTTACAGAGTCGCTAAAGAATCTATATTCTCAGGACTAAACAACGTTGCTACCTACACAATATTGAGCAAAGCCTTGCAGACTTATTATGGATTTTTGGAAGATGAAGTGTATGAAATGCTCAAATATTACGGTTTAAAAAGCGATATAGATGCAGTCAGGGATTGGTACAACGGCTATGTATTTGGTGGTGTTGAGGGAATATACAACCCCTGGAGCGTTATTTATTACGTTCACAGCAGGATTGTGGGAAATTCTACAGAAGAAGCTCTCCAGCCATATTGGATAAACACATCAAGCAACGACATCATCATAAAACAGATTGAATCAAATCCATTTCTTCAAGAGGAGTTAGATAAGCTCCTGTCTAAAGAAGAGCTTATCGTACCAATAGACCCTTTCCTATCGCTAAGAGAGATAGACGAGAATCCCTCCGGTGTTTGGACTCTCCTTGCAAGTGCTGGGTATTTGAATGCAATACAAACATCTATGGACAGGTATAAAGTCTTTATACCAAACAAAGAGATAGAGAAGTTTTACAAAACGAGAGTTATGCGCTGGATCGAGAAAAAGACAAAGTTCATGATGTATGAATTGATAACATCCTTAGATGAGGCGATTGTTAAGGGAAGAGTAGATAGGTTCGCAAGACTTCTTGAAAGGTATCTATCAAGCTCGCTCAGTTATTTCGACATAGGATATGATGACTCTGAGCGTGTGTACAAAGCGTTTGTACTTGGAATGCTTTCCTTGGGAACGAACGGATATTTTGTAGAGACAGAGGTTGAGAGCGGGTATGGAAGAGTAGATGTAGCTATTTATCCGAAAGAGAGAAGGTATGGGAAATATGCTTTGGTGATGGAGCTAAAGAGAGCCGATAGTGAAGATGAAATCGAGAAGGTAGCAAAAGAGGCGCTCGATCAGATAGAAGAGAAAAGGTACAGGGAGAAATACGAGAAGCTCGGATATAAGGTAATACCGATTGGAATAGCTTTTTGTGGAAAAAGAATAGTTGTTAAGTTAGAAAAATGATTTGCTGTGATTTATCAAAAAGAGGATTGTGTATGGTAGAAAAAGCTTTCCCACAGTTTTTAATCCCTCTATCAAACTCGCTGGAGTTATAGTTGTAAGAATCTCAGAAGAAAGCTTTGATGGAATGACCACAGACAATTAGATAGAACCCGAGCGGAATTATTTCAACGGAGAATTTTTACATCTCAGGTTATGTTCGTTCTAAATGTCATTCGTTGCTTTTTAAAACTATCCTTTCTGAAGACAACCAGTAATCACTGTGAACGACACTAAGAGAATCCCGGGGATATTCACATGTGGAAGATGCCATGCATTCTATACACC
>WGAO01000115.1 GCA_015489065.1 Thermotogaceae bacterium
AGCTCCTTGAGAAGGTAGGCTACAAGCCTTTCGATCTTAAAAATCTAGAAGCGAAAAAGGAGAACAAAAAACTCCTTAGAGAGGAGATGAATCTTTCAGAGAGCAATTCTCCGATAATCGGAATGATAACAAGACTCGTTGATCAAAAGGGGCTCGACCTTGTTTACGAGATATCCGATTACATGATCCTGCTTGGAGCTCAACTTGTAGTTCTTGGAACGGGTGATCCAAAATACGAGAACATGTTCATAGAAATGGAGAAAAGATATCCAGGAAAGGTAAAAGCAAACATAACATTTAACAACGAACTCGCCGCAAAAATCTACGCCTCATCTGACATGTTTCTCATGCCGTCAAGATATGAACCATGCGGGCTTGGGCAGATGTTCGCTATGAGATATGGGACATCTCCGGTTGTCAGATACACTGGAGGACTTGCGGATTCCGTGAAAGAGTACGATCCAGAGAGTGGAGAAGGAACTGGATTCGGATTCAAACCATATGATTCTGCACACCTTCTTAAAGCCATCGCAAGAGCGGTTTTCTTCTACAACCAGCCAGAGCATTGGAACAAAATTGTCAAAAACGCCATGAGTCAGGACTTCAGTTGGAACAGATCTGCAGGAGAATACCTCAAGCTCTACAAGGTGGCTCTCTCAAAAGTCAGAGGAGGGATGTAAATGCCCGAACTTAGAAAGGATCCAGTTATAAAGAGATGGGTGATAATAGCAACGGAAAGGGCTAAAAGACCCCATGATTTTAAAAGAGAAAAAGAAGAAGTCAAAGCGGGATTCTGCCCATTCGATTACGGCAATGAACACACAACGCCGCCTGAGATAATGGCGTTCAGGCCACCCGACACTGAGCCGAATACCCCAGGTTGGTGGGTAAGAGTCGTCCCAAACAAATTCCCAGCCCTCAATCCTGAGCTAGAGCTGGAGAGATACGGAGTTGGCATGTATGATGCCATGACCGGATTTGGACACCACGAAGTCATAATAGAGACTCCCGACCATTTCGCCACATTAGCCACACTGGAGTACAAACAGGTAGAGGAAGTCATATGGGCGTACAAGTTAAGGTACAACGACCTTGCAAAAGATGAAAGACTCAAATATGTCCTCATATTCAAAAATCACGGCAGAGATGCCGGAGCGTCGCTTCAACATACTCACAGCCAGCTCATAGCACTTCCAATAGTTCCCAAAAGGGTCGAGGAAGAGCTCCAAGGATCAAAAGAGTACTACGATTATAAAGAGAGATGTGTCTTTTGCGATATGATAAGAGAAGAAAAAAGAGATAAGGAGAGGGTTGTCGAGGAAAACGAACACTTCATAGCCTTCGAGCCGTTTGCATCTAGATTTCCCTTTGAAACATGGATACTTCCAAAGAGACACAATCACGACTTTGGGGGTATAACAGAAGACGAGATAAAATCGCTTGCGAAAATCCTTAAGAACTCCCTGTATAGAATATATGTTGCCCTTGACAATCCACCGTACAACATGATGATACACACCGCTCCAACGAGTGGAGAAGGCAAGAATCACTATCATTGGCATATCGAGATTGTTCCAAGGTTAACCAAGGTTGCAGGTTTTGAATGGGGTTCAGGATTTTACATAAATCCAACTCCCCCTGAGAACGCAGCAAAGTTTCTCAGGGAAACTGAGATAAAGGAGGAGTGATTGTTGTGGAAGTTCTAAAAGTTAGTTCGAACTCTAACCCCAACAAAGTTGCAGGGGCGATAGCTGGTGCTGTCGGAAAGAACGGAAAAGTCGAGATCCAGGCTATAGGCGCTGGGGCGGTGAATCAAGCTGTAAAGGCTATTGCCATAGCTAGAAGATTCGTCGCAGAAAATGGAGGAGATCTCTACATGGTACCAGGGTTCATAGATGTGACAATAGAAGGGCAGAGAAGGACAGGAGTATCTATAAAGGTTTTTCTCTCGGAGGGAAAGCTGACTGAGGAGTGATGGATCACGCATTGGAGGAGATAATCAGTGCTTGTTTGATCGATAGCAGAATCAGGGATTTGGTTGAGAGTATAGCTTCTATGAGTAAAGAGCAGAGGGAAGAATTCAAAAAGAAGATGAACATCTATTTCGCTGGAAAGTCAGCGAAGGAGGATGTTCAGGCTTATAGGTTTTATAAGCTGGTACTTGAAAGACATAGAGAAATACTGGAGGAGGTGAGAAAGCGTGAAAGAAGTGAAGGGTGAAGGACTTCCTCAACCTGTTGGTGCGTACTCCACAGCCGTAATATCAAACGGATTTGTTTTCTTGTCCGGACAAATTCCTCTCAAAGATGGTCAGATATATCGCGGAGAATTCAGAGAGCAGGTCAAAATAGTTCTCGAAAACGCTAAAAAGATCCTAGAAGCTGCTGGGTCTTCCATAGATAAAGTGGTGAAAGTAACGATATTCATAAGAAACATGGAGAGATTTGCCGAACTCAACGAAGTATACTCCGAATACTTTAAAAAACCCTACCCTGCAAGAGCAGTTATCGAAGTTTCAAGACTTCCCAAAGATGTTGATGTTGAAATAGAGATGATAGCGGAGGTGGAATAATGAGAAAAATCTTGATAGTACTAGCAACACTCCTAACCATCCTAACTTTCTCAGCACTTCTGGATCACCTTCCACAGAATTACACAAGCTTTGTCTACATAAACGATGTCCAGAAGCTTTACAACACCTTTAAAAACATCCCAATCGGAAACGCATTGATGACCAATCTTGGACTTGAAGCTATGATCACATCTATGCTGGAAACCTACGAGATAGACCCAAATTCGTTGAGTAAAGTCAAAGAAGCCATTGTCATAGCGAACGAAGCTCTTCCAGGATTCATTTTTGCACTCGGTCCTATAGATAAGGCTCAAGATTTGTCGTATCTCCTTCAAAACACTCTTCAAAGCCTGGCGGGTGGCCAAACGGTAAACACAAAAATTGACAATATGGGGGATTATCTAATCGTCTACAGTGGTGATGATCTCTTCAACGAGTTTTTAAAGGGTGGCGGAAAATTCGAAGATGACCCGATATTCCACAAAGCAGGTGTGGTTGGGATTGGATACTCAAAATACGAGGATGTTAAATCGTTCTCCGTAATCTATATTACAAAAAACTCAATAGAATCTGAGATGAAAGTCATATCTAAAGAAGCAACAGAATATCTAAAGCCTTACAAGAAACTCTCTTCCTCTGATCTGCTGAAGGGTGATGTGCTGGTAGTGCTGAACGCGAAAAATGTAAAAGGACTTGTTGACAAAATAGAAGAGCTCTCAGGACAGCAATTCTTAAACGACGACGAAAAAGCAAATCTTCCAGAAAGTGGGTATGTCGTGGCTGGAATCGATATAAACGATATCATATCCTCTTCCATAGAAGAAGCCATGTCAGGAGCAACAGGAACAAACTCTGAAGTAATGCCAAATGCACTCGTTAAGATTTCTTCAAACACCCCTATAGAAGATGAAGCTGCTAAAAATTGTGAAAAGATATCAACTCATAAATACAAATGCGAAGACACTATTTGGGAATTTCCGAACCCAAAAACAGCTATTATGAGCATAGGCAATAAAAAGCCATCTGGAAATGCTGAGAATCTCTTTAAAGATGTTCAGAATGGAAACGAATTTCTCGTAATCGCTTGGGATATGTCAGGAGCTTTGAAGTCCTTGGGACTAGACTCAAATTCCTACATCATGGTCAGAGGATGGCTTGAAAAAGGAATTATCAAATTGCACGCTCAACTTAAATGAGGGAGGCAAAAGCCTCCCTTTATTTTTTCCGCTTAAGCCCTATCCAGAATTTTGATAAGCCGAGGTTTTTTGCGCTGGTGAATTCCGCGGTGAATCAAAGGATTCCTTGAATGAATCACTATAGTCTCACCTAAGGAAAGATGCACAAAACTGCAGCATCATGTCCTCTCATACTACCAAGTTATTCCCCATAGCACCTTAATTTACAAGTGCTTTTTTATATCCTCACCACTTTTGTCAAATGTCTCGGATTTTCCACATCTACATCTTTTCTTTTTGCTATTTCAAGTCCGAGGAACTGGGCAAATATTGTCTGAACAAATGAATCCTCGAAATTCTCTGACAGTTTTCCTCTCAAAATCACCTTTCCGCCGTAAGCTTTAAGCTCATCCGCAAGCTTCCTTTCTTCTTCCCCATCAGCGTATATGACTATGTTCACGCCCTCTTCAACGAGCGACTTTGGGCCGTGTCTGTACTCGAAAGTCGAAAAAGCTTCAACGACCGTTAAAGACATCTCCTCAAGCTTTAAAGCAGCTTCCCGCGCAACCCCTTCGTAAGGTCCTACTCCTAAAAACACATATCTGTTTCCATCTGCAAAATCAGCAGCAGACCTTTCAGATTCTTTCATGATGTTCTCAAGATTTTTTAGTATCTCCTCGTAAATTCTTGATTTATCCACACCAGCCATCCTTTCCGCAGCCATTTGGAGCATCAAAGTAATAGCGTTGAAAGATTTTGTCATGACGATCGATTCTTCCTTAATGGGAACAACGATTGGAAGATCGACTGCTTTCTCTAAAGAGCTATCCTTTTCTATCGTAATTCCGACAGATTTTATACCCTCATTCCTTAAAACCTCTGCAGCCTTCACTGTCTCTGTTGTCTCGCCTGACCTTGACATAAGAACGGCTGTTTTATTTCCATATTTCGAAACAGACTGATCATAAGAGAACAAAATCTCGCCAGCTGGAATGTTTTTTGATTCCAAACCTGTGACACCTGTCAGATATCTTGAAGCTATTATGGATATGTAATGAGATGACCCGCATCCGATGAAATAAACAGCGTCAGAATTCTTCAGAAAATCGGCGATCTTTTCATCAATCTCTTCCTCTTTCACCCACTTGTAAATTTTCTTTATATCCACTAAATTCTCCCTTATTTCCTTCTCAACCGGCAATTTTTATCCCTCCTTATTCAATCAAACAAAAATGATCAATTTCAATCATATCACAAAACCATTACGATTTCTCAAGGTAACTGCTCCGAGGAAGTTCAATTGAGGCATACAAGGAGCATAGATAGGTATAATAGAGGAACTATAGAGATAGATAGAATAGGACAAGAATTTCTCCGGCGAAGTAAGAAAAAGTAAAAGGAGCCAGCATTTGAAGTTTAAAAAGAGATGAAAAAGTATATCATAAGAAGACGAAGAAGGAGAAAAGAGAATCGGTATACATAAGTAAGCTTAAAAATATGATAGCCCTTAGTTTCATTCCCCCACGCTAAAGCTCTCTCTTCCTCTACCAGGACTTTTGCTGACTATACCCGTCTCCCATAGTCAAAACGGTCCAAAACAAATAGAATAATGAACCAAAAAATCCTTACATTTCACAATTACCAGAATTTATCATCCAAACATTTCATAACTTCTTTTAATTCAAAAGCTGGTAGATACCCATCGAGCCTTGCATGGATCGTCAGCTTTCCACAAACCTTCATTTCCAAAATCAAATCATTCGAACTTGTTGGGTCACTATGGAATATGCCAATGAAATTTCACTCTGCCATAGCTTCCTTTTCCACCCATAAGGCTCTAAAACTCTTCATGGTGTTTTAGAAATTTCCCTAGCGGCCCCATGTCTTCACCCCTTTCACTAGATAGTAGTTATATCAAAATAATTCTTCATAAATGTCAAATTGTACTACGAGTGCATTAATATTAAGCAGATTCGTCTTTGCTGTTTTGAAAAACTTTTTTAATATCTTGTGTTGCATGATATTATTCGATAAAAGAAACAGCAAAGCAGATAAAACCTCTGGTAAAATTGCATTCATAAAGCATCTTTGTTGGCATTCACATGAGAATGGCTATTTTCACTCCTACTTATTAAGTCAAAATAGGGGGTAAGAGCATGGAAAATATGGAAGTAGAAAGAAAGGCGGAAATCAATCTCGACGCTTCTCTAGCGATCGATGCAAAGTATATAGTAAAAAAATACTCAGAAGACTATTTGGTTTTCTTCTATGAGATGCCAAATTGGGTTGTTTTTTCTAAAAGCGAGTTAGACGCTTTCAAAGATCTTCAAAAATTCACCGTAGGAGAAGTTATAGAGCATTTCTCAGAAGAGATAGTGGAAAGTGTATTAATAAAGTTGTTTAGCAGAGGAATATTAGGAGAAGAACATAAAATCTCG
>WGAO01000116.1 GCA_015489065.1 Thermotogaceae bacterium
AATCCGTACGAGCTTTTAGAAGAGCTTAAAGAAGATAACGATCTTTACATACTTCTGAAAAGCCTTGGAATAGGTGTGAGCACGATAAAACTTCTAAAAAGAAGATTACAACTCGCGCTCAACATAGGGCTTGGCAAGATATGGAAAAAAGATGGAAACAAGATAGAATGGAACAGGCCTGGTGGAATCACCGTGATAGATATATCAAGGCTTCGAACGAAGATGCAATCGATAGTCGTCGGAGCGGTTATAAAAGATGTGATGAGAGAGAAAGAAAAGGGAATGCTTTCGAACTCTCCGGTGTTTATAGTACTTGACGAGCTGAACAAATACGCACCAAGGGATGAAAGAAGCGAAATAGCCTCGATATTCAGAGATGTCTCGGAAAGAGGGAGATCTTTCGGAGTGATACTCATAGGAGCAGAGCAGACAGCCTCTGAGGTTGATTACAGAGTCATAACTCAGGCAGCTACAGTTGTTGTGGGAAGACAGAAGTGGGTGGAACTATCAAAGAGCGAGTACGGACATCTGTTGGATGAGCAAAAGAGAAAAGCGGCAACTTTAACTCAAGGAAGCGTGATAGTAGATCAGCCATTTATGAGATTGCCGATAACCGTGCGCTTTCCATTCCCAGCTTGGGCTCTGAACGAGAACGACTATTACATCGACGATGATGGAATCCTGATCTAATCCCTGGGATCTTGAAGATATCCGTTTCTGTGGTTATAATAACCAGCTGAGCCGAGGTGGCGGAATTGGCAGACGCGCCTGACTCAGGATCAGGTGGCCACTTACGGCCATGCGGGTTCAAGTCCCGCCCTCGGCACCAAGAAGGGCTCCACATAGGAGCCCTTTCATTATTACTCTTCGCTTTCCTCTTCTTCTTCCTGATACTCGTACATCTGCTCCATGTCTTTGGTTGATTCTATAATATCGCCTATCTGTATATTGACAGCATCCACCGGCATTTCAGTCATTCTCTCCACGGTCTCTTTGACTTTGATCATCAGATCCTCCGCATATTTTTTGATAGATGTGTTGTAGGGTGCAGCTACATCCTTTATGGTTATTTCAAGGTGATCCTCCGGTGTTCTCTGGATCGCTATGTTCTTTCTGAGCTTCTTTTTCTCCTTTTGGTTATCTTCTATTTTCATGTATTCGACCGCTGCGCGAAATATTATTTCTTTTATGACATTATCTGATATCTCTATCTTCCCTCCGTTGTACTCCATAATACCACCTCCAAATCATACCTTCTCAACATACTCTCCCGTTCTCGTATCAACTCTGATCTTATCTCCAACCTCCACGAAGAAGGGAACGGTTACTTTCAACCCTGTTTCCAATTTTGCCGGTTTTCCTCCACCAGAGGCTGTATCTCCTTTGTAGCCCGGTGGAGTTTCCACCACTTTTAAAACAACCGTTGTGGGAAGTTCTATTCCGATTGGAGTAGATCCGTGGAATATCAAGGAAACTTCCATATTTTCCACCAAGTAATTCACTGCATCTCCCAGAACTTCTTTTGAAAGAGGATGCTGATCGTAGTCATCTAGCGTCATGAAATAATAAACATCTCCATCGTTGTAAAGATACTGCGATGGCCTGAAAGAGACCTCAGCTTCTTCCAGCTTTTCTGTGCTCATGAAATTTATATCCCTAACATATCCAGTTATGACATTCTTCATCTTGACCCTAACCTGTCCGGATCCTCTTGCCCTGAAATGCTTTGTAGCTTCTAGGATTCTATAAACATCCCCGTCATAGACAACGAACATGTTCTTTTTAAGATCGCTCACGCTGATGGCGGCCACTTTATCTCCTCCTTCTTCACTTTTTGATAGAGAAATTATACCATCCCGCAAGCTAAAGGAGTTCTGAACACGCTGAAGATGTAATATTTATGAGATAATCACACAGGTATTGGCTTTACTCATTTCAAAACAGAGACTATAATGCCCTTGTATTCTTTTTTTCAGAGGTGATGGATTTGAACTGGAAGAAGATGACTTTGAAAACAATTGGAGAGTTTGCATACGCCGTCGTTGCAGCGGTGATAATAAGACTTTATGTCTTTGAAACCATGCTCGTTCCCACACCTTCAATGGTGCCGACGATACAAGTTGGCGATAGATTATTCGTCGAGAAGATAACATATACCACGCGTCTTCCAAGAATTGGTGAGATCGTCGTCTTTTGGTCTCCCACTCCAGATGAGAGAGCTCAAGCTATGCTAAGGCTCTTTGATAAGTTCATGGATATGTTCTCGCCAAGAAAATTCAAAGGCCATGTAAAGCTTGTCAAAAGGCTTGTTGGTGAATCTGGAGATAAGCTGGAGATAAAGAAAGCTTCTGATGGAAGATACCATCTATTTGTAAATGGAGAAATTCCAGATCCATTGAAAGATATAGAGTACCTTCCTGAAGGAATCTTCCAGTATCCATCGCTTCTGAATTGGCTTTACAGAGCGAGCAAAGTAAGAAACGATCCAAAAAAATACACAGAGCTTCTCCTTGAGATAGCGAAGGAATCTGGAGAGCAGGAGAAGTTCTTAAGGGATCTATTCGTTCCAACGATAAGATATGTAAAGACAAAGTACGGTGATGATGGCGTTAAAAAATTCATAATGCAGACTATAGCTTTCCCGTCGAGTGAGCTCGTTGTTATGATGAGAAAACTGGGAGTTAGAGTGGACAGGCTATCTTATATACTAAGCGATGCTAAAAGAATAGCTGAGATGAGCAGCGAGTATTC
>WGAO01000117.1 GCA_015489065.1 Thermotogaceae bacterium
ATCTTGTGATTCCCAGGTGGAAGAATGAGTATAGATGACTCTAAGGTAGCTCCATCTACGATCCAGGTGTAGTTATAACTAGAGAAATCTCTGATCTTTGGGAAAGCGACCACTCCAACTCCGGGAGATTCAGCGTATTTTAAATCTACAACAGGATCCCTTGGAATGAGGCTGATCACTTCACCTGACTTGAATTCAGGTTTGGTTGGAAGCTCCCAATATTCTCCCACATTTTCCATTATTTTAGATACAACACTTCCAACTTCCCAACTTTTCATGTTTTCTAAAATTTTGATCACAGATGGCGAAAGAAAATCTATCGGATGATCATAACAATAGATTTCAGACTTTCGTAGTTCTTTGAAAACCCACTCAGGAACTTCTACACTTGTGTTCGTCGTTCCGATAGTGACACCATTTGACATAAACACAAAAGGATTTTTCGGAAAATCTCCGTAGACATCTACCTCTTTACTTGGTGGATTGTAAAAACTCATAGGAGTACTTTCACCAACTGGGCACTTCCCATTAAACTTAAAGGATAAAAATTCACTGGATAGTATGTATCCAACTCTGTCATAGTCGTTGAGAAGAATGATAGAGAAAATCGTTGTAGAGAGGAAGAAAAACAAAAGCGAGAGCCTCATACCGAGGCTCTCACCTCTTGCTTTATTGGATTGAAACAGCGAACATAGTGGCCTTTTTCCATCTCCACAAAATCTGGGAGCTTTTCTCTACATACATCTGTCCTTCTTGGACATCTTGGAAGGAACGGACATACCGGTGGTATGTTCACCATCCTTGGAGGTTGTCCCGGAATTGGTTCTAATTTCTCTACTTTTTTATCGACTCTTGGAATTGATCTCAAAAGCATATTCGTGTACGGATGCATAGATCTATAGAATATATCATCCGCCGAGCCCAATTCCATCTGCTTTCCACCGTACATCACCATTATCTTGTCCGCCATCGAAGCTATCACTCCAAGATCGTGTGTTATGAAGATAACCGCTGTTTTGAATTCTTGCTGGAGCTTTTTAAAGAGATCCAATATCTGTGCCTGTATGGTGACATCCAGAGCAGTTGTTGGCTCGTCAGCTATGAGTATCGCTGGATTACACGAAAGAGCTATCGCTATGACCACTCTCTGTCTCATACCTCCAGAGAATTCAAATGGATAGGAATTGAACCTTTTCTCAGGTTCTGGTATTCCAACGAGCTCTAACATCTCTATGGCTTTTATCTTTGCTCTTCTTTTATCCAAATTCTGATGGACTATTATTGTCTCTACAAGTTGATCTCCTATTGTGTATAACGGATTGAGAGAGGTCATTGGATCCTGAAAGACCATACTTATCTCGCTTCCTCTTATCTTATAAAGCTCCCTTTCGGGGATTCTCAGGATGTCTATCTCTCGCCCGTCCTTTGTTCTGTATATAATCTGTCCTTCGACTATCTTTCCAGGAGGTTTTATCAGTCTCATTATCGACTTAACCGTAACACTCTTTCCAGAACCGGTTTCACCGACTATCCCTAGAACTTCGTTCTGGTGCAGATCAAATGAGACACCATCTACTGCCTTGACTATTCCTTCTTCCATATAGAAATAAGTCCTAAGGTTTTTAACAGAGAGTATGGGCTCATCCACGATATATCACTCCTTTTTCTTCATAAAAACCATGCTTCCAACTGGAACCTTCAGAAAATCCGAAACGACATCACATTTAACAGTCAATAGGAAATAGACATTTCCTCCGCTTTCTCCGACAATCCCCTCAAAATTTCCCTGACCCTTGGATACAACTATATCAGAATTGAAAAACAGCTTTCTAAATCTATCGGAACCTCTTTCAACGATGGTACCAGGAATCGTCATTCCTGAGTCTATGACTTCGGCTACTCCTTCCATTATTTCTGCGGCTTCCAAAACAGTAGCATCATTTATTATAGGCTTTGACTTCGCTGCTACAACAACATCTATGTCTTCGTTGTACTCCTTCATCACCTCAATGAAAAACCTGTCGAACACTATCTCGCCAGCGTTATCCACTATGTACAGAATACTCGAAGATCTGGATAATTCCTCTTTGAACACTTCATAATCGTTTATCCCAAAAGGTTTCTGCAATATCTCAGAGATCTTTTTATAAACGCTGTCTTCGTTCCAGTTTGGAGTTCCTAAATCTATCAAATTTCCTGCTATGGCTAGTTTTGCAGCATCGTATAATGGATCCATAGAAGATTTAATGATTTCTCCAAACTTCCTTAACATCTTCTCAGCCATCTCGTTTGAGCGTCTTTTCTCCTGCTCGTATACATCCCTGGCATTTACCATTTCCTCAAGCGCGGGGTAAAGCACCTCAGCTATCTCTATGGGCTTCATTCCCCACTTTGCCTTTTGCAAAACAACCATCACATTTTTCAATCTCTCCCACTTTTCTTCTTCACTTCTCATGTACTTATCGAAGACTCTCAATGCCTGGTTCATGTGGCACACCAAGCATCTCGCGTCAGCTCTCACAATTCTCCCCTCCATTTTTATTATACACCACTGAAAAATCCCCATGCGACTTGAGAGATTAGGTGATACAATTTTTAATGATTTGAATCACCTGGGGAGGTATGAAAATGTTCAGAAGGACGGATATGGGAATAGATTTGGGAACGGCCAACACACTTGTATACGCAAAAGGAAAAGGAATTGTTGTAAACGAACCATCTGTCATAGCAGTAGATACCATAAGTGGTGAGATACTGAAAGTTGGTATAGAAGCAAAAAAGATGCTCGGAAAAACTCCGGCTACTATAAAAGCTATCCGCCCTTTAAAAGATGGTGTAATAGCAGACTATGAAACAGCGCTAGCCATGCTCAAATATTTCATTGGGAAGGCGAAGACCTTCAGCTTTTTCAAACCAAGAGTTGTTATAGGGATGCCAGCTGGTGTTACGGAGGTTGAAAGAAGAGCCATAACGGAGGCTGGGTTAGAAGCTGGGGCGAGCAGGGTTTTTCTCCTAGAAGAGCCGATGGCAACCGCGATAGGAGCTGGGCTTAACATAGAAGATCCAACTGGAAACATGGTGATAGACATAGGAGGAGGAACAACGGAAGTAGCTGTTATATCACTTGGGAGCATAGTTGTCTGGGAATCAGTCAGAGTGGCTGGGGACGAGATGGATGAGTCGATCGTTCAATATGTTAGAGACATATACAGGTTGGCTATCGGTGAAAGAACAGCGGAAAGAGTGAAGATAGAAATTGGAAATGTCTTTCCTATACCAGAGTATGATGAGTTGGAAACTGATGTCGTCGGAATAGATCTCTCTAATGGCCTTCCAAGGAAAGTCACACTCAAAGGTGGAGAGGTCAGAGAAGCACTTAAGGAACCCGTATCCTCCATAGTGGAGTCCGTGAAATCCACATTAGATCAAACACCTCCAGAGCTCATAGCAGACATAGTTGAGAGAGGAATAATAATTGCAGGTGGCGGAGCACTGATAAGAGGAATAGACACATTGATCAGCAGAGAAACCGGTATCAAAGTCATAATGGCGGAGGATCCATTGACATGTGTCGCGAGGGGAGCTGGAGCTATATTGGACAAAATGGATCTGCTTAAGAAGCTCCAGAGAGAGTACAGATGAGATGGTGGATTGGCTCCTTATTGCTTCTCATATCTCTTGTTGCCCTTGAAAAGTTCATTCCCGTGCGAGAAAAGGTAATGGAAAGATTCTGGCCGGTGGAGAAGTACTTTTTCTCCATTAGAGGTTGGGTGGATTCTGTCAAGACATGTGCAACCAATTCAAATGGAGTGAGAAGTGAAAGCGAGAGGATTTTAAGTGTGTCAAAGGTCAGTCTGGGTGAGCTTGTGATAAAGGGAAAAGGAAAAGAGGGGGACCTAGTCATAGACAGCGATGGAAGACTTCTTGGAATAGTCGAAAAAAGCTTTCAAAGATGGGTGTTAGTGAAAACTCCCCTATCGGAGAATTTCAAAATGTTTGTAAGTGTGACGGACGGGAAAAAAGAAGTTGAGGGAGAACTAATAGGGGGAGATCCACCGCTTGTAAGAATACCAGAAAATATGAACTTAAAAGGTTGGGGAGTATTTATATCTAGAAGTGAAGACTTGGGAGGATACATAAGAGGATTTGGAAAAGGAGAAGTCGGAAAAGTAATAGGAAGAAAAGGAGATTTTTGGATAATGAAACCAACTGCTGGATACAGGGGATTGGTGATCATCGAAAAATGATCTGGATCGTTTTGGGAATAATATCCATTTTCTGGGACAAACCGATGGGAGAATACATTCCACTTATAGCAGCAATGCTTTTTGGAGCATTTTGGTCGCCTATACATCCACTTCTGATACTTGTTATTCTTTACCTTCACTATTTACTGGGAAGCGGCAACGGGATATTCGAAATTCTGTCGATGGCAATCCTTGCCACTGTAATGATGATAGAAGATCTCTTTTACAGCAAAACATTCCTTTACATTCTATACATTTCCTCAATAACACTTCTTGTTTTGATGAATTTCGGTATATTCGCTTCCATACTGGCTTTGGCAGAAGCATTCCTGATCTTTAAGATGGAAAAGAGCATCTCCTGATTTAAAGCGTCCGTTCGTTTTTTTTGCGGATGAGCACTATCCGCATGGCCGCATTTTGCAGATCGTCATAATTCCACATGCAAAATATTTGGGTGTATTGACAAATATTTTGGTATATGTATAAAATATTTTTGCGGAGGTGAGCAAAATGCTTCCAAGATGTCCGGTCTGTGGAAAAGAAATGATCGTCACGGAACTGAAGTGCGAGAGAGACGATGTTCAGGTGAAAGGTAGGTTTAAACCAAGCGTTTTCGATTTTCTCTCAGATGAAGATCTAGAATTCGTCATTCTCTTTTTCCGAGCTAGAGGAAATCTCAAAGAATTAGCCAGATACACTGGACAGGGATACTTTGCTCTGAGAGGAAAACTCGAAAGGATCTTAGAAAAGCTCGGACTTGAGCCACTTTCCAAGGAACAAGAAGAAGTAGACGAGCAAGATGTTTACGAGCTTGTGAAAAAGGGAAAGATCAGTGTGGAGGAAGCTTTAAAGCTTCTTAAAAATGGGAGGTGATCCTAATGATTAGATTTTGGTTTCTTTTATGGATTTTTTCGGAGAGTTTCATGAGAATTTGAGTGGAGGAGGTGACATCCATGATGGAAGATATGAGAAAAGTCCTTGAATCACTGGTAAACGGAGACATATCACCTGAGGAAGCGGAAATGCTTATAAAAGCTCTTAAAGAAAGAGACGAAGGAAAAGAAAAGGAAGATGAGAAGGAAAAGAAAGATAAGAAGTGGGAAAAAGAAGAAAAAAGCCTTGTTGTAGAAGAAGGAGAAAAGATGGAGGGTGATATGGTTGTGTCAGGACAAAGAGTTGTTATCAAAGGAGAAGTGGACGGTGATGTGGTATTGACCTCCTGTGACACATATTTCTCTGGAAAGGTGGAAGGAGACCTCGTACTCATAGGCGGAAGAGTCAGATTCGATGGAGGATATGTAGGCGGTGATCTAGTTCTAATAGGTGCAAAGGCAACAGGAGAATTTCCAAGTGTAATGGAGGACACCGTTAAAATCTCGAATTTGCTCGCCACTGGAATTCTGAGCGCAGTCTCTCCAATACTTCGCGGGATGGGTGTGAGCATTCGTCCGGGAAAGAAATTAAAGAAATACGACAATCTTGTAATTGAAAATGACGAGTCTTTTGACAAAAACATCTATGCTGAGAGCATCCATGTAAAAGCCAGAATGAAGGCTAGAAATGTACATGCTGAAGAAATAGTGGTTGAAAAACACGGAGTAATGGAGGCGATTAGAATATCGGCTGACGAAGTAACGGTATATGGAAAGGTTGAAGCTGCAAAACTCGAAGCTGACGAACTATTAGTAGATGGAGAAGTTGCTGTGGATAAACTGAGATGTGACATTCTAAAAGGAAATGGGAGAGTTCTAGTAAGGAGATCCTCAGACGTTTCGGAAGTGCAAGGGGCGGTGAAGATCATAAAGGGCGGTGAAGATCGTGAAAGCTTTAGAACATGAGAAATTCTCGGATAAAGAAGAAAAGGTTTTCAAAGAATTCTATATAGAAGAAAGGGAAAACTACGATAGCAATGTCATAATAATAGACGGAAAAGGGAGGATAGCCGGTAATATTGAAGGCGATGTTGTAATCATCTTTTCAAATGTTGAGATCTCTGGAAACATTGAAGGAGACCTAGTCAGCATAGGAAGCAATTTGAAAATAAACGGTGGAAGCGTTGAAGGTAATACAGTTCTCATTGCGACAAAGATCAGCGGACAACAGCTCATATCGATGAATGATATCGTCAAGATAAACTTCCCCCTATTATCATTTCTTTTGAGATCTCTCAAACCAATAGTGATCAGAAAGACTCTTTTTAAAAAGAAAATAGAGGAAGTTGAAGAGCTCGTGGTAGGGGAAAACGAGATCCTCGACATGAGAAATGTAAAATTAAAAGCAAAAAGAGTCATAGTGAATGGGAAACTGAAGGTAGGAAGCTTAAATGTTCAAAAAGAAGTTATAGTGAAAGGAAGCTTACAGACCGGAGCTGTCAGTTGTTGTGATCTGTTCGTTTCAGGAGTTTTGAAAGCCGGAGCTGTTAATGTCAAAGAGCAGGTGAAAGTCGAGAAGAACGGAAAATTATTTTCTGGAGCTGTTAATTGCACAAGCATCGTCGTAAATGAAGACGGCCTGGTCAGAGCCGGAGCTATTAACGCTAAAGAATGGAAAGTTAAAGGAAAAGTGAAAAGTCCTGCTGCAGCTTTCAAAAATTAGAGTCAAGAGGCACAACTCCCATGTCGCTGAACAAAATACAGTCATAATAGAATCACAACGACATTTCTATATCATCGTGAATAATGCGTTAGTAGCTAAAGAATAGCTATTGACTTCTAGCAATGATTGTGATACATTTCACATAAGGGAGGTGATATCATGGAACATCCAAAACTCTTCCTCATGCCTAAGCAGATATACAACGAAGTTCTGCCTAGGGTCTGCGCGGTAAAAGCGGCTATGCCTCCATCAAAACAGTTCGTATCTGCAATACTTGCGGGTATGTACATAGGCTTTGGGGCTGTTTTTGCTATGACCGCTATGGCTGGAGTTGACACCTTTGGATTAAAGAAACTCATCGGAGGTAGTGTGTTCTCAGTTGGACTAATGCTAGTTGTAATAGCCGGGGCAGAGCTTTTCACAGGAAATGTCCTTATGTCACTCACATGTATCATGAGAAAGATCCATCTGGGTGGTGTTCTGAGAAACTGGATCTTTGTATACCTTGGAAATTTCATAGGATCTGTCATAATGGCATGGCTTATTTATCAAAGTGGTCTCATGGGAACACCAGATCACCTGAGCGTTGTTGGAAATGTCGCGGCAAAAATAGCCGTTGGGAAAACGGCCCTGGGTTTCTGGCCGGCATTTGTTAGGGGAATGCTCTGTAATATACTGGTAAATCTAGCAATAATAATGGCGATATCCGCACAAACAGTCGAAGGGAAAATCCTGGGAATACTCTTCCCAATATCAGCGTTCGTTGCATCTGGTTTTGAACACTCTGTGGCTAATATGTTTTTCCTTTCGCTTGGTGCGTACTTGGGGAAAGTCGGATGGGGACAGATGTGGACTTCAAATATAATAGCAGTCACGCTTGGAAATATCACTGGTCCTCTCTTGTTCACCGTAATTCCATATTATTTCGTTTACTATTACTGGAAGAAAAAGTGAGAGGAGCATGTGCTCCTCTCACGCCTTGAATACTTTTACCAAATTTAGAAGACTCTCCGATGTCCTCATCAAATCATTACTCGTTTGTCTGAGTTTTTCTGATGAGCCGAGCAAACTCTCTGATGTTTCATGAACTTTTCCAAGTTGAACTGCTATTTCAGATATAGAACTAGAAGCTACCCTTATAGATTCACTCATTTCATTTGTAGCTGAGCTTTGTTCACTAGAAGCGCTCGCAAGAGATTCAGCTTGGTCACTAACCTTTTCAACTTCTTCAAGTATCCTGTCTATCTGTTCTGTCACCTTTTTAGAACTTCTAACAGCTCTTTCAACGACTTCCAAAGTCGTTGCAGTTGTCTCTTTTGCCTTTAATGACCCCTCTTTTATAGCTTCCAATATCTTTCCTATCCTTTCCGTTGCAGACTTGCTCTCTTCAGCTAATTTTCTTATCTCTTCAGCAACTATTGAGAAGCCTTTACCATGATCTCCCGCTCTTGCAGCTTCAATAGCCGCGTTAAGAGCCAAGAGATTTGTTTGATCGGCTATTCTTTCAATGGTTTCTATTATCTTTTCAATATTTTCAGCTTTTTTGGCAAGATCTTCTGTAACATCATCCGTGATCCTCGAACTCTCCTTAACCATTTCAATGACCATCTCAACTTCCCTCACAACCTCTTTACCAGCATAAGCAGCATCTCTCATATCCTCCGAGGATTTTGAAAGCTTCTGTGAAGCCTCTGCAACACTTTCTGCACTTGAGGCTACTTCTTGGGCATTGTTTGTTATTTCCTCTATTGCCAAAGTCACTTCTTTTGCAAGATCGTCAGCTTTTTTGATCTCTTTCGAAAGCTCTTCAGAGATTGAATTGAGATCTCTGACAACACTCATAAGTTTGTTTGAACCACTTCCAACATCTTTAGAAGTTTCAATTATAGACCTTATAACAGACGACATCCTTGAGGTTGAACTTTTAACCGATCTTGCTATCTCATCTATCTCTTTTATGAAAGATTCAACAAACACTTCACTTGTAAAATCTCCTTCCCCCATCTTCCTAGCTGACTCTGAAAGCTTCTTCATCGGATTTACCACGATTACCGACAACACTACTAGTGTGACCGAAGTAACCACACCCATCACTACAAATGAAATCATTGTCATTATCAGAGTTCCTCTTTTAATTCTTGGGTGTATAACACTCTCAACCTTTTGCTTCGGAATTCCAACATAAAGCATACCTATAACCCTTCCTGAATCGTCAAAATAAGGTTTGAAAATAGCGATATATTTCTTGCCTAATATTTCCGCTTCACCGATGTATTTTTTGCCATTGATGACAAATTTATAAATCTCTCCTCCTTTTTCAAGAAGAGTTCCCACCGCTCTCCTGTCATATTCATCTCTTACGGAAGACACCACTCCGACGAAATCATTTCCTTCTCTCTTGAATATCGCGGCTGTTACGCCAAAAGCTTCGGATATCTTGTCGACCACATCATATCTACCCGAAATAGGAGTCCCACTTTCGTTGACTAGCCTTCCATTTACTATTTTCAATCTTCCATACTCTTTTTTTACCGCCTCTTCCAACATTTTAATGGAGTTTGAAAGGAGTGTGTCCACGGTAACCGCTCTAGCAACTTTTATTTGTTGATTTACAGCGATTACGGTTAGGACAGCTGATAAAGAACCGAGAACGATAATTGACATAATCACAAATAGCATGTTCAGAGACATCTTCATCGTAATCCCTCCTTTCTCTGTCTTCTGCGAGAGATAAAGTATAACAAAAAGATTAGCGTTTATAGAATGTGATAAAATTCGTTAAAAAACGCTGGAGGGAATACTAGTGAGAAAGAGGGAAAAAATCAGTCAAATTCTGAAAGAGAGAGTTTTGCTTCTTGATGGAGCCTACGGAACGGAATTAATGAAAAGAGCAGGACTTAGAGATATTCCACCAGAGGTTCTCAATATCGAAAGACCCGATGTGGTCGAGTCCCTCCACAGAGACTATGTCAATGCGGGATCTGATGTTGTCATAACGAATACTTTCGGCGCAACTCCGTCGAAATTGGCGGAATATGGACTCGAAGACAGTTTTGAAGAAATAGTGAGAAATGCTGTAAGAGCTGCAAAAAGGGCAACAAAAGGCAAAGCCTTTGTCTTCGGAGATGCCGGACCTACGGGAAAGCTTCCTTTTCCTGTTGGAGACAAACCTTTCGATTTCTTCTATGAAAACTTCAGAAAGCTTTTCGAGATAATGGTAGAAGAAGGAGTTGACGGGATAATACTCGAAACTTTCTCTGATATAGCTGAGCTCAAAGCAGCTGTTCTAGCGGCAAGAGATGCCTCAAAAGATATATTCTTGGTAGCACACCTGACTTTTGACGAGAATGGAAGAACTCTCACCGGAACAGATCCAATGAATTTCGTTTTAACTTTTGAAGATTTAGATGTAGATGCTCTCGGAATAAACTGTACTCTTGGACCAGAGGAGCTTCTCCCGATATTCCAGGAGCTTTCAAAATACACCGACAAGTTTCTCACAGTAGAACCTAACGCAGGAATGCCAATCGTTGAAAATGGAGAAACAATTTATCCTGTGGGGCCAGATGAATTTTCAGTACATGTAGACTCTTACTGGGAAGCTGGTGCAAACATAATAGGTGGATGTTGCGGGACGACTCCAGAGCACATAAGGAATATGAGAAGACAACTTGGAGAAAGGCATCCCGTGGAGAGAGAGAAAAAAAGAATTTTTGCCTTATCTTCCCCAACAACGATAGTGAGCTTTGAAAAATTCGTTGTAATAGGCGAGAGGATAAATCCAGCTGGCAGAAAAAAGCTCAGAAAAGCGATGGAAGAAGGTGATTTGGATTATGTGTTAAACGATGGGAGAAAGCAAAAAGAAGCCGGCGCAGAAGTTTTGGATGTCAATTTTGGGATAGAGCAACTCGTCAATGAAGATTTTATGGAGAAGGTGATCTATTCTTTAGCTTACAGCGTTGGAACCCCAATATCAATAGATGTTCAGACGGTTAAAAGGTTGGAAAGACTTGTAAGATCATATCCGGGAAGACCTCTTATAAATTCCTTCCGGCCTGTGAAGGAAGAGATGAAAAAGCTAGAAGTTCTCAAAAAATACGGAGGTTCTGTCGTTCTTCTCTCAATGGAAGAGGAGGTTCCTGAGAGCTACGAGGACAGATTAAGAGCTTTTGAGAAAGGACTTGATGTTCTCACCTCGAACGGAATAGAGAAGCACAGAATAATAGTAGATCCAATAGTCCTCGCAATGGGAGCTGGAGGGAATCCAAGGGATACGTTGAAATTCATAGAGTATCTCTCAAGTGAGGGGTTTAAAACAACGCTCGGCCTGTCCAATCTATCTTTCGGGCTTCCAGACAGGTCGCACTTTAATTCATCTTTCTTGGTGATGGCTGTCGATAGGGGACTATCTTCTGCAATAATGAATCCTCTCGATGAGATAGTGATGAAAGATCTCAAGAGCGCTCTCGTGATTCTTGGAAAGGCTGAGCTCCCTAAAAAGGAAGTCAAGGAGAAAGATGAAGTAGTTGAAATGGTTCTCGCTGGAAAATCAGATGAGCTTCTTGAGAAGACAAAAGAGTTTCTCAAAGAATTGAAAGAGCCGCTCCTAGTCGTTGAAAAATACCTCAGACCTGCTATGGAAAAAATCGGCGATATGTACGACAAAGGAGAGATATTTTTGCCACAGCTCATACTCGCCGCTCAGACCGCCAAGTCGTCGTTTGAATACCTCGAAAATTTGATGAAGGGCAGCGGAAAGAGTGAAAAGAGAGTAATAATAGCCACCGTAAAAGGAGATGTTCACGATATAGGAAAGAATATAGTCGCAGCTGTCATGAAAAGTTCCGGCTATGATGTTCTGGATCTCGGAAAAGATGTTCCAAGTGATGCGATAGTCAGGGAGGCTGAGAAAAACAAGCCGATAGCGGTAGCTCTCTCAGCTATGATGACGACAACAGCACCAAGGATATCAGAAGTCGTGAAGCTTTTAAAAGAGAAAGGAATAAAAGTACCCGTCCTTGTAGGTGGAGCATCACTCAGTGAAAAGCTTGCAAAAGAACTTGGAGCTGATTTTTACGCGAAAGATGCATCTCAAGGCGTAAAGATTCTCAAGGAACTTGAGAAAGGTGGTGTCAATTATTGAAGGATCTTCTTAAGAAAAAAAAGATTGTGGTCTACGAAGTCGTCCCTCAAAGAGGAGTGGACCAGAGTAAATGCTTCAAACTCTGTGACAGTATGATAGATGTGGGTGTCGACATGATAGCAGTTACAGATATGCCAACAAGCAGAGTTAAGATATCACCATGGGCCGTTGGGAAAGAGCTTGTGGAGAAGAACATAGAAGTTCTGATTCACTTTACAAGAACCAGCAGGAATATCCTAAGAATAGAATCCGATCTTTTAGGAATACATGCGCTCGGCTTGAAGAACATTCTGATCTTGTCAGGTGATCATCCTTCAGGTGGCGATTATCCCAGCGCCACTTATGTAAACGACATATCTACAGAAGATTTGATAAGACTGGTAAAAAAACTCAACTCAGGCATGACTTGGAATGGGAAGAAACTTTCTGGGAAGACCGACTTTTTTGTTGGAGGAGTTTTCAACGCAAACTTGGAAAGGGAGCTTGAGAGAGCTGAGGAGAAAATTAAAGCTGGTGCTGACTTTTTGATATCTCAACCTATATACTGCGCGAAGAGTGCCGAGAAAGCCGCTGAGAGACTTAAAATGCCGTTTCTTGTATCAATTGCTTTCTTCAGCAGTGAAAAGCAGCTTAACTATTTCGCATCGATACCTGGAATAGATATACCGAGTGATTTGATTGAAAAACTTCAGGGAAAGGACAAGTCATACATAGAAGACTACACATTCGATCATGTCCTTGAAGTTATTGAAAAACTTTACGATCATGTCTCTGGATTCTACATATCTGGAATAGTCAAAAACCCAGAGAAAGTCGGGAGGTTGGTTGAGTTTGTCAAAAATCTTCAGAGAAGATCCTGAAAATATCAAGATTCCAGAGAGAGTCATAGCAGCACGACTCGGATTCAAAGGAATTGGGAAAATACCGGAGAATTTCCTTGAAAGCTTCAACAAGGCTTATGAAGTAGCTATGGAAGTTGCCAATCCAACCGCCATTTACGATACATTCGAGGTCAAAGAAAACCCAGAAGGTTTAATCGTTCTTGGAAAGCTTCTGAAGGGAAAAATGGTGTCTCAACATCTGGGAAAAAGCTCTTCTATAACTCTGATTCTCTCAACAATTGGAATTCAGTATGACGATAAAATAGAAGAGCTTCACAAAAGCGGTGAGGAGCTTCTGAGTTTCTTTTTGGACGGGATAGGATCAGAACTCGTGGAGTACTTTACTAGAGATCTCGATAGAAAGTTAAGGGAGACCATGGGAAATGGAAGCGCAAGGATATCTCCAGGATATGGTGATCTCCCTCTTGAGCTCAATGCCTGGATAATAGAAACGCTTGGTGGAGAGAAGATAGGGGTATCGTATGATCCAGAAACTTTTATAATGAAGCCAAGAAAGACAATAACCGCTTTGATAGGATGGAAAAAATCTTTGAAGGATTTACATCTTCGCTGAAAGGTTCAAAATTTCCTTTAGCCTTTCATCTCTTCCCGTTAAGTAAAGATATCCAACCAGTGCCTCAAGGCCGGTGCTCTTTCTGTAAAGTGGATCATTCCCGTGTCTTGTCGCAGATTTGCTGTTCATCGCTCTCTTTACCACAGATTTCTCCTCTTCTGTGAGCTTGTTCCATATCGCGTCTAGAATGTTGGCTTGTCCTTTTCTTGAAACAATTTTCCTCACCCTTTTTTCTATTTCAGACGGTCTCATTAAATCTATATACTCAAGCTTGTAATAAAGAGACATAACAGAATCACCTATATACGCTAATAGAGATACCGGAGCTTGAATAATCTGGATTTCCCTTCTAAATATCAAAGTCTTATCTCCTCCAGAAATCTTAAAGTTCCGTCAGATCTCAAAGAAGCCAATTTCTTTCCAACTAAAAGCGAGACAACCTCATCCTTATTTATATCAAGATAACTCGCCATCTCTTCCAATGAAATCATCATAGAGTTGACTTCATCAAGGGATTTCTCATCAAAGAGTATAGCGATTCTTTTCATTGGATCTTTGCCAGCATCTTTGAGCTTTCTCATTCTCTTTATTCTTTTCAAAATTGCTTTGAGTATCTCCACACCAAAAGCTCTGTTATCTTCCACGGTTTTTTGAAGCGTGTCTTTTTTGAAAACAAGGGATTGTATCATTCCGCCGCTGAGGACGGTAGCAGTCCTTGGAATATCTCCGAGCGTCGATACCTCGCCGACGAACTCCCCTTTCCCCAAAAAAGCGAGAAGCTTTTCGCTCCCAGACGAATATCTTGCAACTCTTGGATATCCGGAAAGCACAAAGTACGACTCATCCCCCATCTCGCCTTCGATCATGAGTATTGTCCTTCGAGGTATGAGAGTTCCATGCTTTAAATACAGGCTGACCATCGTCTTGAAATTGCCTTCTCCATGGTTAACTAGCTCAACAAGAGCTGCAAAGGATATGTATTTAGAATACTCGCTCTTTCTTCTTAAAAGAGCATTGTATCTTCTAGAGGCGTTTTTCGCATTGACAAAGAACATACAGAAAGTCTTCCAGATCTCAGCATCCATGACTATGTCATTATCTATGGATCTTTTGTCTATTTTCATCATCTCTTTGAAAGCCCTCTCGTAATCTCCAGATGCCATAAACTCCCTTGCCCTATAATATGGGGATCTCAAGATATCCCTGTATCTTCTCCAAAGCCCTTTTTTCTCACGATTTATGATCTTCATAACTTCAGAAGGAGGCTTCAAATCTGAAGTGAAAGAGCTGTTAACTTTTTCAAGCCTTTCAAAGGCTCTTCTGAGAAGAATCCAGGAGAACGGAAGATCATCTTCTATCTCGACTAGCTCGACATCCGTTTCAGCGGTAGCACTCTCTTGAGATTCGCCTACGAGTTTCCACTCTCCAATTATCTCACCAGGTCCGGCAGAAATTTTGTAGCCGATTGTTGAAGTGAGCGAAATTATCCCATCGACTATCATGTAAAATTTGGATACGCTCTCTCCCTCTCTGAAGAGGATCTCTCCCTTTTTCATGTCATTCCTCCAGAGGTATCAGAACACCTCTAAGCGCTTCTGCCATTAGGAGTATCGGGCTTATTGAGTGAATCTCAAAGTCATTGAAAAGCTGATAGTTATCGGGATCGTACACCCTAGCTACAACTTTTCTGACACCGAACACATATTTCGCTATCATCGATACCATGAAATTCGTATTGTCGTCATTCGTAAGTGCTAGAAGAACATCCGCATTTTCCGCCTTTGCAGCTTTTAAATTTTCAACCTCTGTGGCATCTCCGTGTATCGTGAATCCAGAAAAGTCTGGAGAGAGAAGTTCAAAGGACTTTTCATCCTTATCTATTATCACAACATTGTGACCATCAGCGGAAGCGTAATTCGCGACTATCGATCCCATCCTGCCACACCCAACAATTATCACATACAGACTCTTTTTCTTTTTTTTCTTCAAAATCCCACCTTCTCTATAGCTTCTTTCAAAGTGTCGACAACTTTTTTTTGATCTTCAAAATTCATATCAGTATAGAAAGGTATCGCAAGGGTCCTCTTCGAGATATTTTCCGTCACTGGTAGCCCACCTTCTCTATGCCCCATTTCCTTGTAGAGCGGCTGCAAGTGAACGGGCTTGAAGTAGTCTCTCACCTGTACTCCGTTTTCGTTCATATATTTCATAACGGCGTCTCTGTTTATACCATCATCCAGAAGCACTACATAAACGAACCAGCTCATATTGGTAACATAATCTTCTACAATCGGTGGCCGTACTCCATCAACATCTTTGAGAAGCTTGCTATATCTCGATGCGACCTCATTTCTCATATCAATTATCCTATCTATCTTCTCCATTTGAGAGACCCCAAGAGCTGCGCTCATCTCATCAAGCCTGTAGTTGTACCCAACTCTGACATGCAAGAGCCACTCTCCACCCTCACCTCTTCCTTGGTTTCTCATACTCCTTGAAAGAGTTGCTATCTTATCGTCATTTGTCACGATGATGCCACCTTCACCAGTCGTTATCTGCTTGTTAGGATAGAACGCAAAAGCTCCTGCAACTCCGAAAGTTCCCGCTTTCCTTCCCTTGTATTCCGACCCCAACGCCTCACAAGAGTCCTCTATTACGACCAATTTGTATTCATTCGCAACTTCCAATATACCATTCCAATCGAGCGGATGACCAAAAATATCTACCGCCATAAAGCAGCAGATATCTTCAAGTTGCACCTTATTTCCATCGTACTCATACTCTCCCCTCTCTATCTTCTTAAGGATCTCTTTCAAGATCTCCGGGGGAGTGTTGAATGTTCTATCTTCTATATCCAAAAACAGAGGAATTTTGTCCTCAAAAAGCGCCACATTTGCGGATGCTATGAAAGTAAACGACGGAACAAGCATGAATTTCCCTGGAAGATTCAGCGACTTCAAGATCAGGTGAAGTGCGGATGTTCCACTGTTAACTGCAACTGCGTATTTTAAACCAGTGTAATCGGCTATCTTCTTTTCGAATTCTTCCACAAAAGGACCTATACTCAACCTCTTGCTCCTGAGAACCGCAAGGACATTGTCTATATCGTCCTTCTCTATAAAAGGTCCTGAAAGTGGTATCAAGGTGATCACCTCCGCTTTTTGAGTATAACATCGAGTTAGCCGAACTTGAATGAAGTGTGTCAAATGGTGAAATTTAGCTTGAGTTATCAAAATAGAAAAGCGTGGGTTGATTCATTAAAATCGAGAAATGAGCTCAGCTTTGAGAAACTCCTTTATAAAATAATCTGTGATCATATCAAACGTCGCTGGATATCACAAAGGCTTTGCAAAAAAGCTACGAAAAAGGGGAGATGTTTCAATAGAGGCAGCTTATACATATCTGATAAAATCTCTTACATCATAATCAAACAGGGGGTATACAAAAATTGAAATGTGCTGGATGTGGGGCAGAGCTGCAGTTTGATGATCCATCAAAACCGGGTTACATCCCTTTTGAAGTGTACGAAAAAAGACTCGCAGAAGGGAAAGAGATTCTTTGTCAAAGGTGCTACAAACTCAAGCATTATGGGAAAGTAACCCCAATGAAAATGAATACGGATTTTAAGAAAGAACTCAAAAATGTTCTGGGATCATTCGATCTAATTTTGTATGTTATCGATATAACAGACTTTGAAGGAACATATAGAGAAGATATCGCAGATCTCTTATCCAAAAAGAGAGTTATCTATGCCGTAACAAAGACAGATCTCCTTCCCAAAGCCGTGTCGAAAGCACAACTCAAGGAATGGCTGAAAAGGAGGATCTCTGCTAAGAACCCAGACGATATCAGAATAGTGAGTGCTAAAAAGAAATTTGGCATCAACTCCTTGAAAAAGCGCCTTATATCATCCGGGAAAGACAAGGCTCTCGTAATAGGTGTGACGAATGTTGGAAAATCATCACTTGTGAACGAACTAGCTGAGAGTGAGGTCTTATCAAGCCCGGTCCCTGGTACAACTCTTGGAATGATCAGAAGGAAGATAAAGAGCTTTAAATTCTACCTTTACGACACACCGGGAATCATCACAAACGACAGAGCAATTGATCTTCTGAGCATTGATTGCCAGAGAAAAATCGTTCCGAGCCGCGAGATGACAAGAAAGACTTTCAAACCGCAAAAAAGCAGAGCAATACTTATAGGAGGAATGGCTATGATGAGTGTGGAAAACCCTCAAAACCTGGCTCCTATATTTCAAATTTTCACCTATCAAAATGTCAAGCTCCATGAGACAAAACCTGAAAAAGCCGAAGGATTTTTTAAAGAGAGAGCCGGCGATTTCTTAATTCCTCCATGCTACAAAGAAGAACTAAAAGATGTTGATTGGGAAGAGAGATATTTTGAGATCCCGGAGAAAGAAGAACTAGTTATAGCAGGCCTTGGCTGGATAAATGTAAAAAGAGGACCACTCAGAGTAAAAATAAAATTTCCAAAAGGCATAAAGATCGTTAAAAGAAACAGGCTTATAATCCCAAGAAGGTGAAAATGTTGGAAATATTTCTAAAGGATGTTGAGCATATCTACTCGCCTAAAACTCATTATGAAAAGAGAATAAAGCTTGACGGGGAGCTCAGGGTGAAGAGCGGGAAGGTCACCTTGATCACTGGAAAGAACGGATCCGGAAAGACAACCATATTGCAAATAGCCGCTGTTTTGCTCAAGCCAACATCTGGAACCATCACGATAAATGGTGAAAATCCATGGAAAAATCCAAGGGATTATAGAAGAAAGATAGGATTTTCATTTCAGTTCCCAGAGGATCAATTTTTTGAGACGAGGGTCTTTGACGAGGTTGTGTTCGCTCCCAAAAATTACAACCTTGATGATCTCGAAGAAAGATACAAAAGATCTTTGGAAACGGTTGGTCTCGATCCAGATGAGTACAAAGATAAAGTGCCATTTCTTCTTTCCGGTGGAGAGAAGAGAAAGGTCGCGATAGCATCTATAATATCTCACGATCCGGAGATATTGATACTGGACGAACCACTTGTTGGCCTTGATATTCCATCAAGAAAGGAAATACTGAACATCCTATCTAAATGGAAAGAGCAAGGAAAAGGAATGTTGATATCAACTCATAAGATAAACATTTTCTCGGATATATCAGACGAAATCATCTATATCTGACAATGAGAAAGCTATGCTAGATATCGTATCTCCAAGTCCTACTGTAAGCTTGGGCTTTGAAACAATCTTCGTTGGGAGAATATAAAGATCACTAGAGGAGAGTTTCGAGGCTTTCAAACCGGTTTCGCTCAAAGGATGTCTGAGGGCTTCTTTTATATCATCACAACTTGGAGAAGATCCAATCTCTGCTCTTCTAGCCGCAGCAAGAGCTGCCACAGCAAGTCCAAATTTTTCTTTCTCGGCATTCTTCTCTAAAAGCATGTAATAGCCAAGCGTGTGAAAGTGGATTCTACCTATTCCGGCCTTTTCTGAGACCTTCCTCAATGTGGTTGATACGGCATTCGGATCACCCTCTAATACGCCTTCGTCGCTTTCTCCCAGATCCTCGGCTATCCAGCTCAGCTCGACTTCGTTAATTCCAAGGCTGTCGGCTCTTGGAAAAAGAATGTCTATCAAAGCTTTTCTAACTCTCTTTCTTCTTATAGAAGCCATTTCTATGTGGACTTTAGCACCTCTCTTTTTTATCTCATCGACAAAAGAAGCTATATCTTCCATCCTGCTCTCAACAGTTTCACCATCTGGGTAAACATCTCTCATTATGTGAAATCCAGCAAGCATGAATTTTGGATATTCCGAAATTCTCTCAAGATAAACTCTTTTGAAATGATCTGCTATTACAAGCTTTGAATTTACTGGATTCCAAGATGCTATGAACCTGTTATCTCTAGGACAAACGATCTCTTTTCCACTCAAAGATATCTTTTGACCTTTTTTCACCTCGAATATCCAGTGGATCGCTCCCAATTTTTCTTCTTTCCAGCCGTCCTTCGGATGAACTATTCTCCCATCCTGGCTGACGGTCTTTATGCTCTCGATATTTGGAAAAAGCTCTGCTAGCTCTCTAACAAGCGGATAAGCGTAAACTAGTATTTTCTTAAATCCAAAAGAAGCCAGCGCTACCGCCATATTCGCGCTTGTTCCGCCAAGCTTAAGAGTGCCCTTGCCAAAGTTCTCCTCTATCCAATTTTTTATATCTTTCTTGTCTATCATCATTTGGAGGGCTTTTCCAGTTGTAAAAGTGAACAGATACCCTTTCAAGAAATCCTCCACACTGGATATTGACTCCGGAAGATTGGAAAAATCAAAAACTTCATACTTCAAAAGAAGCCTTTGGAGTTTTTCCACATCCGTTGTGAGGATTCCATCGGCAACCGAATGAAATCCAAGAGCTACTCCGCTTGCTTTTTCAACGAACTCACAGGCTTTTTCAGAAAATTCAAGAAAGAGTTGCTCATAATTCACTTTAGCACCTCCAGGAAAGCCTCCTTGACAAGATCCATCTCCTTCAACCTTTCCTCAAGCATAACTTCGAGGGCTTCCGCAGCAGAGAGTGAGTTATGAACAACTTCGTATATCGCGCGTGCTATAGCCCTAGGATCGTCCCTTCCCGGGAATAAGACATTTCTCCCGACAAGTGATCCTCTAACATTGGGAGCAGAGGCAAGAGCCTTTGAGACATTCTCTATTGCGTAAGTAGGATCTCCCGGAGATTCTCCGCCAAGTATGAGTATCGGGAGGGTCGTAGATCTCGCCACTCTGTTGAATCCTTCAAGATATGGAACTTTTATCCAAAGCCGTGCACTCGATCCTCCAAGAGCTGAAGCTATATTTATAACCTTTGCAAGCTCCTCTGGCTTCATCATGACTTTATAAGGCTCGTTCTCAGATTCTCTATATACCGGAAGGGGTTCTATAAATATTGGAAGATTATATCTATTCGCCTTTCTTATCTCCTCAGCTGCATAGCTCATCGTTTGTATTGAATATCTCGAATATCTCCCTGTCTCAAGTCTGAAGAGAATTTTTCCAGCATCTAAGTTGTAGTCCACAAGGTCCTCAACCCTGTAAGATGTCATTCTGTCCTCCATCTCAAAGACCGTGCCGTATATACCAGATCTGTTCATACTGCCGACCAAGATCTTGTCTTCCAGGAACGGTTTCATACCGGCTTCTTTGAATATGCGATCTATGAGCACCAAATCTTCTATGATGTCCGGAGTTGCCATCACCCCATCGATGTAAGGACTTGTCGCAACTCTTAAAACTCTTCCAAGATATTCCAATCTATCCGCCATACCTACTGGATTGTCCGGAGACGCTAAAACTCCCCTAGCTGGATGATCCGCGGCTAAGAGCACCAGAAATCCATCTTCTGTGATCTTTCTCTTTCTTTTTCTGCTCTTTAGCTCCTGAACTATCAAGTCTGGATTTTTCACTCTCATATCAGTTAACCTGAAAAACGCCCATTCCGGAAAAAAGAGCCTTGTTGCATACCTGACAGCTGAAGGTCCATGTATGACATCCTGCCAAGTTCTTGCATCATCGTAGAATGATTTTGCATGTTGGAGAGTCGGTATACTCCCTTCTCTTCCTCTTGGTCTTATTTCAAATCCAATAGGTCCCTTGTATCCCATCTCATGGAGTGCTTTTACGAAATTCGCGACATCTCGGAGTCTTATCGCGCCGTTGGGATATGCAAAGGTTGGATGAGTATCACCATAGAGCGGATCGTTCGGATCCAAAACACAGTTTCCTATGTGAACATGATAGAGATATGGCATTATGTACTTTAGAACTTCCGGTGCTTCTGGCTCCTCGACCTCCTCAACACGCGTCACGGTGTATTTTCTCTCGTTCACCTGAACCTGATTTTCTTGTCCATCTTGGCCCTCTGTACCTGGAAGCTCTATCTCAACTAGTTCATATCTGTACTTTATATTTCTTAAAAGGTACATGTGAGAAAGATCGTAGAGAAGCCCGAACTCCTTTATCGAATATTCGTCGTGAACTCTCCTGGCTACATCTATCGCATCCTTTGTCGGCCCGATGAGCTGATTGTGAAAAGCTCCGTGATCCGATCTTATTCTGTCGAACATCTCTAGTATTAGAAGAATCGGCTCTGTACCATATCTCTCTGACATCTCCCTTGAGAATCTTGCAAGCTCCACTATCGATCTTATAAGGGCAAGTTTTGCAGGTTCTCTCAAATCTTCTCCAGGATCTTTACCACTCTGAAATATGAAAGAAACTGCTCCAAATTGATAAGCCTGATCTATGTATTCTTTGAGTCTCTCAACACTATTTTTGCGCTCTATCTCATCAACGGAGGAAATATCTTCCGGAGCAAATCCCTCTTCGTTGTATATCTGAACCGGTTGGACTCCAAAGTAGACCCTCAGCCTTGAACTTCTCAAGAAATCCATCGCTTTCTTTCTCAACAGAGGATCTTTTATCCTCGTTATCTCAATCCCTTTGAAATACGGGTCGGAATCTATCGCCTTTAACCCTTCCATTAAGTACCTTTCATCTGGTTCACCTCGAAGCATTGCATCTGTGTTCTGCCTCCCCGGAAAAGCCATCGGAAAAACCACAGTTACGGGATTATCTTTAAGCACCATAGCGGGCATTTTCATCACCCCTTTAAACTCTTATTATTTTTACCTTGTGTTTTTCTAAAATTTTCAGAATGTTTTCGGGAATTTCAGAATCGGTTATCAAGAAATCAACCTCCTCTGGCTTTGCAAAGACTGCAAAAGCTCCCCTCTGAAATTTGCTAGAGTCCGCTACGACAAACACCTTACCTGCGGCCTTCACCATCGCTCTTTTAACATCCGCTTCGACAAGGCTCGGAGTCATGAACCCCTTGTCTGGAGAGAATCCAAGGGCTCCCAAGAAAGCCTTGTCTACTTTTATCTCCTGAAGGTACCTGATAGTCCAGGGACCAACGAGTGATAAACTGTGCTCTCTGATGCTTCCACCTAGAACTATTATCTCAACACCCGGAACGTTAAGGAGTTCTTCAGCTATGAATATGTTGTTGGTGACCACAGTAATGCGCAAATTGTCCCTTTTCTTTATCTCTTCAGCTATATAGTATGTTGTGCTGCTGCTGTCGAGTATTATTGTATCCTCATCTTCTATGAATTCGACGGCTTTCTCAGCGATCTTTTTCTTTTCACCTCTCCTCAAATTAAGCTTCCTGAAAAATCCCCATTCGACTTTCGAATGATCCGGAAGGATAGCACCACCATGGGTTCTTACGAGGGCACCTATTGATTCAAGATACTCAAGATCTTTTCTTATAGTCACGGCACTTACATTGAACATTTTTGATAGATCGGAAACTTTCAATTTGCTGCTTTTTCTGAGAAGCTCCAGGATCTTCTTTCTTCTCTCCTCAACGAACAAAATCAGTTCACCTCCAACTCATATACAGAGTTTCTCTCTGCGTTTTTTCTTGTCTTCGACAAATCTCTTTATGCCTTTCAGAAGGTTCTCAACATCTAAATGAGCTTCTTCTATGACCTCCTCAACCGTTCCTCCTGTTCTCCAGCGGTTGTCCCAATCTGATGTCATGGCGTATTCTCTGGAAATATCGTTTGCTATCCAACTCTCTGTAGCAACTAGTGATTCCGTTGAGATTATCGTCGAGTCCATCCAGTCCTTCCAAGGAAGGATCTTTTCCTTGTAACTTTCTGGCTGAAGGTCAAAAAGCTCCCTGCTTATCGCTGCAACTATTTTAAGGTTGTATTTCTCATCAAGCTCAGGGAGAATCTTAAGGAGATTTACCGTTGCCATTGTTCCTCGAACTATTATCGTACCGTCTTTTTCTCCCTCTTTAAAATCTCTTATAAGATAAGCTCCCTTTGCGGCTTCAAAGTAAGATGGTATTCCCAAATTTTCTCTATCAGGCACCTCTATAGGAGGTCTTGTTAAATGGAGAATGACTATTGGAAAAGCTCTTTTGAAAGCCTCTGCAAGAACAACCGGAACTTCATTTGCCTCCCATGGATGTAGATTCACAACATGCCCCTTTGGAAACAGTCTAGTGACAGCTGGAGCGAATATACCAAAGTGTGTCCTTGAATCGTCCGCTGTTTCAGGTCCAGAATGCCCGGCTATCCACAAGACTTTCCCTAACTTCATCGGACAATCCTGCGCCATTTGTGAGAAGATTCTAAAAGGTCCGTATTTTAAATATGAGAAAGATCCGTAGGTGCTCGACGCCATGTAATATCCTTTGAATTCATCGTAAGGATTCTCAGAAAAATTGACCGATGCTACTCCCGCGGAAATCCCTGCGTTCGCCATTTCCGTTATCCCTTGGGGCAAAAGAACACCATCAGGATTCTCATTTCTATCGTACCAACCAAAGCCTTCAAAATCGGCAAATCCTTTAGCAAATCCAGATATGTTTGTAGAGTCCGAGAGATCTGCAGAAGCTGCTAAAAAGAGCGGATTGCCGTATTTTTTCCTCGATATGTAGTTTATGTAAGAACCCCATTTTTTCAGGGCGTTTCTATTTGCTGCCTTCTCACCGGGCTTAAAGAATACCTCATCTGGGTATTTTTTTGGATCCCATAGATCCGGATCGTTTTCTGGTACGGTGAAAGCCTTCACAGGAATATCTTCTGGAACTCTAGAAGCTATTTCAAGCATCTTATCCGTGAAGAAATCGATGAGATCGTCATCATTCAAAAGAACCGAAAGCGCTATATTTATGTTCTTCCAAGTCTGATCCCTGAATTCATCATAATCCTCAGGAGCAGGCTTCATGAAACCCTCAAATTCAACATCATATTTTTTCATAAACTCCTCTTTCGTTTTCCAATAGAGCTCGCTGTTCGGTTTGTGAGGAGACCCGTGGGATTTGTTGTCGTATTTCAGGTATCCTCTTCCCTTCCTCACTTTGAACCATCCCACGTTAGGTAGATTCTTCACTCTCTCTCCAGAAAGCTCCTTTATAACCCTCAGAACTTCTCTCCAGTTTTCACCTTCCGGTGTTCCTACAGCTCTCCATCCGTGGTGAGAGAACCAATCCTGAGGAGTTCCGTAAACCGTCGAGCTCAGTGGCGGATCGTCTATACCATAGTTATTCCAATCTATCATCCAGAAGAGGTTGTCAAGACCGAGGGCATAAGCACTGTTCATTGATTCGTGAGTTACACCAGTCGTGAGGGCTTTATCACCCTCTATTACCCAAACTTTTACTATATCAGCTCCTGCTCTTTTCAGAGCTAGAGCTTGTCCCACCGATGCCGGTAGTCCGTGACCAGATGGTCCTGTGTTGAATTTCAAAAACAGAGTTTTCCCGGAGAACTCGGCATGTCCTGGAAGTCCCCCTCTTCTTCTGAAAACGAGCAGATCTTCTGGCTGAACTATCTTGTCTTTCGGTATTAGATAAGATATGCTTCCGGTTTTTTCATATTTTCGGTTGAAAACAGCACTTGTAACAGCAAGGACAGCATAAATCAAGGGAACTGTGTGACCAGCTGATAGAATGAATCTATCAGCGAACGGCTTTTCCGGATTTCTAATATCGTAAACCATTTCTTCAGAGAGCATCAAACCCCAAATCATGTAAACCTTCGATCTCGATCCTCCAGGATGACCGCTCTGCCTAAAATTAAGCATAATATCGATGAGTTGATCTGTAACATCCTTTAGCTTTTCTAAATATTTCTCCATGTCATTACCCCCTTACTTTTCCTTTTGAAAAGGAGAGTATATCATATTTCGTATTATTTCATATTGTTCCGAATAACAACAAATATCAAAATAAAGCGAAAATGAAAGGTAATAAGATTATACGGTCAATAATCCGTGAAAAACGCCTACAATCAACTGTAATCGATTTTGTTTTTCCCCTTTTCGGAGAATATACTCTACGATGTTCTATTGATTGAGAGGAGGTGCCCATATGAAAGCAGTCGTTCTAAAAGCAAAATGGGATCCAAGGAATAGCTTTGTAATAGGTCCAAAAGACATAGAAGGAAAACTAACATGGCTTGGTAGCAAAGTTTGGAGATACCCTGAAGTGAAGGTAGAAGAAGTCCCTGAGCCAAAGATAGAGAAGCCGACGGAAGTGATAATAGAAGTCAAAGCGACCGGTATATGTGGTAGCGATGTGCACATGGCACAAGCTGATGAAGACGGATACATACTATATCCGGGCTTGACGGGTTTCCCTGTTGTATTAGGTCACGAGTTCTCAGGCGTAATAGCAGAGGCTGGACCAGAAGCAATTAACAAAAGAAATAACGGAAAGTTTGAGATAGGAGAGCCGGTTACGGCTGAGGAAATGTTCTGGTGTGGGCATTGTCGGCATTGTGCAGATGGTTACCCAAACCACTGTGAAAACCTAAACGAACTCGGTTTTAATGTAAATGGCGCCTTTGCAAAGTATGTGAAGATCGATGCGAAGTACGTTTGGAGTTTGAAAGAGATAGAGGAAAAGTACGGCAGGAATGAAAAACTCTTCCTCCTCGGTAGCTTGGTTGAACCATCTTCAGTAGCTTACAACGCTGTTATAGAAAGGGGCGGAGGGATAAGGCCTGGCGACTTTGTTGTGATAATGGGTGGAGGACCAATAGGTTTGGCAGCGGTCGCGATACTCAAGAGAGCAGGTGGAGCTAAAGTCATACTCTCTGAGCCATCTGAAACCAGACGAAAGATAGGAGAAGAGCTTGGAGCCGATTACACGATAGATCCCACAAAGGAGGACTTTACTGAAAAAGTCTTGGAATATACCAACGGCTGGGGAGCAAATCTTTATCTTGAGGCAACCGGTGTTCCGCATGTGATATGGCCAAAACTCGAAGAGACAATATGGAACGCACGCGGAATAAACGCAACCGTTGTTATAGTTGCCAGAGCTGATGTAAAAGTTCCCATAACTCCAGAGGTTTTTCAGGTGAAGAGAGCAAAAATAGTGGGGGCACAGGGACATTCAGGTCATGGAACATTTCCAAGAGTGATAAATCTTATGGCGAGTGGAATGGATATGACCAAAATCATCTCAAAAAAAGTGAGGTTAGAAGAAATACCAGAGTACATAAAGAGGCTCCAAACTGATAAGAGTCTTGTAAAAGTGACATGGCTTAACATGTGAGGTGGTCATCAATGAAAATAGGATTCGTTGGAACGGGGTTCATAGCCAAGGTTCATATGGAAAATCTATCGGAGATCGAAGGTGTGGATATAGCCGGGATTATAGAACCAGACGACAGGAGAGCAAACGAGATCGTGGAGAAATACGGAGCAAAAAGATACAAGAGTTTGAAGGATATGAAGTCAGATGGAATCATTGCAGTTTACATAACATCTCCCAACAGAACACATTTTGAAATCGCCAAGGAAGCGATCGAAGAAGGATTGAATGTCTTCATCGAAAAGCCCATGACGATCTCCCTAAAAGATGCGAAAGAGCTGGAAAAGCTTGTCTTAGAGAAAAAGGTCGTTTTCCAAGTTGGCCACAACAGACGTTTCGCGTATGTGTACAAATTTATCAAAGAGAAAATTGATTCTGGCGATCTGAAACCGTACTCTTTTCAGATAAAAATGAATAGAGGAGAACTGCAGGTTCCGCCATGGGTTTCCAACAGGGAGTTTACCGGCGGATTTCTTTTTGAAACCACTCTGCATCTCTTTGATATGATGAGATACCTATTTGGAGATGTGGATGAGATGTATGTCCTTGGAAAGAAGAGTGTTTATGATGACTATGACGATTGGGCTATAGCCGTGAAGATGAAAAATGGGATCATAGGAACTTTCGTATCGAGCGCCCACACAAGTTGGATGATTCCATTTGAGAGATTAGAAGTGTATGGAGATCATAAAATGGCTGCTAACGATGAAATGGAAAAGGTCTACTACAGCGTAGGAAATAAGCTTGAAGCTGTTGTTGAATCAAAAGACTATACAAAAGTGAATTTCAGAAAGAAGTGGGGATATGAAGAAGAAGATATGATGTTCGTAAAAGCTTTGAAAGGAGAGATAGACCCACCAGTTACTGTTCACGATGGTGTCAAAGCAATAGAGATCGTAGATGCATGCTATAAAGCTGTTGAATCCAAGAAAGCCTATGTGAAGTTCTGATCCAAGGAGGGGATAGCATGGGAAAGTGGAGAATCCCACCAGATGGTGGACATATGGAAAAGCCAAGCGGAGTGTATTTCCAGACCATGACTATGAAACAAATAAGAGAAAGACTTGACAAGTGTGATCTTATAATAATTCCCGTCGGCAGTACAGAGAATCACGGTGACAATGCTCCAACAGGAGAAGATACCTTCCTAGTAACCAGGATGGCTGAGCAAGTAGCCCTTACGACTGGATGCACGGTATCAGAGCCTATATGGTTTGGTTTCCATCCTTATCATCACATAGGTATGCCTGGAACCGTTCCAGTAAAGGATGAGGCATTCATAGATCAGCTTGTGAGTGTGATAGCTGGATTCTGGAATACCGGCTTTAGAAAGCAAATACTTTTAAACGGTCATGGTCAAGAATTTGTTATTCCAATAGCCATACACAAATTCGCTAAGATCTTTCAAGTTCCAGCGATAATAATAAACCTGAACTGGTATCATGCGATACAGGATAAATTCAAGACAAAGAAAGAAGGAGGACCTTACGAGACACCGTTTATTCATGCAGATGAAGTTGAAACATCATGGAGTCTCTCACTATTTCCGGAACTAATGCATCAAGAGTGGGCTACAAGCACACAGCCAAGGGGTTACTTACCGGAGGGCCATATAGACAAGGCTGGAAATCTTCTTCACAGGCCGATCGCGTGGTACGGACATGTCGGTGGAGGACCTATCGAGGTAAAAGCATATCCAGAGGGAGTAGTTGGAAGGGCGGATCTTGCAGATGCAAACAAAGCCAAAGAAGGAGTAGAAGCTTTGCTCAATTACATGGAAAAACTCGTTAGAGATATCATGAACCGCTTTCCACCATGGAAATTGCCGCCAGCTGAAGAGCTGAGCTGCAGGCCTAAAGAAGAGCTTGAAGCCCTTTTGAAAAAACCATTTGAGCCTGGTTGGAGACCACTTTACGCTGCAGGGAACAACTGGCTATGAGCATAACTTTCATAGGACATGTATCAAAAGATTTAAATGTTTCTAAAGGGAGAACGGAAATTTCGGCTGGCGGAGGGGTGTACTACGGAAGCTTCGCTGCTAGATCGCTAGGTGAAGATGTAGCAGTCCTTACCAAAATCAGCAGAGAAGATTTTCACCTATTCAAGGATATGAAAGATTTTGGAATAAAACTCATTTGGATAGAATCCCCTGCAACGACAAGAATAGAGAACATCTATCCATCGGATAATCCTGATGATCGAATTAGTAGAATCATATCGCGGGCTGAACCATTTAAGGAAAATGAGATGCAGAATGTCTCCGGAGTTGTCCATATAAGTCCGCTGTGGCATGGAGAATTTCCAGAAGAATTAATAGAGATAGTAAGAAAAAGAGCAAAGATTCTGAGTGGTGATGCCCAAGGGTTTCTAAGGAATGTCGATAACGATGGGAACATGTATTACAAAGATTGGGAGCACAAAGATCTTCTTGAGGTTTTCGATGTATTCAAGATGGATTCAAAAGAAGCAAAGATTTTGACAGGAGAAGACGATCCAAAACTATCTTTGAGAAAGATCGTGGAATTTGGAGTAAAGGAAGCTTTGCTAACGACGAAAGATGGTATCTATTTGTCTAAATTTGAAAAGATATATTTTCACCCCTTTGGAGAGTGGACAATGGAAGGGAGAACCGGGAGGGGTGATACTGCAATCGGAGCATACCTTGCTCTAAGAGACAAGATCGAAAACATCGAAGAGCTTGTCAAAAGGGTAGCTGAAATCACCACCCTTAAAATGAAAAGAAGGGGACCCTACAGGGGGTGGACGATTTGAAACTGTCACTCGTTATAAGCACATCAGATGCTGCATTCAATGCACTGGCATTTAAAGGGGAGCTAGAAAATGGAATGAAGATGGCAAAAGAAATAGGATACAACGCTGTGGAAATAGCTATAAGGGATCCAAAAGTCATTGATCCGGAGAAAATCAACTCTCTGAAAAGCGAAATGGGACTAGATATATCGGCAATTGGAACAGGACAAGCATATCTCGCTGAAAAACTCTCCCTAACTTCTGAAGACGAGAAACTCAGATTGAGAGCTATAGAGAGGTTGAAAGAACATGTAGAATTGTCTTCAAAAATAGGTGGATTAGTTATAATAGGACTGATAAGAGGAATTGTTGGAAACAGGGATAAAGAAAAAGTCACGAATTTATTTACAGAAAGCGTAAAAGAAGTTGCGGAATATGCAAAAGAATTCGGAGTGAAATTGGTTATAGAACCTCTGAATAGATACGAATCGGACTTCCTGAACACAGCAGATGAAACTGCTCAAGTAATCGAAAAGATATCTATGGATAACTTAGGGCTTCTTCTCGACACATTCCACATGAATATAGAGGAAAGAAGTATAGAAGAAAGTATAAAAAAACACAGAGATATACTCATGCACTTTCATGTTGCAGATAGCAACAGATGGGCTCCAGGTTACGGACACATCGACTTCCACTCTATATTCAAAACACTTTTTGAAATAGGTTATGACGGCTATATATCGGTCGAGTGTATGCCGCTTCCAGGAGGCACAGAATTCTCATCGAAGGAAGCTTACAAATTCCTGTCGAAGATTTTGGACGGGGGGTGACGAAGTTGAAATACAGAGTCGACGGTGAGAAGGTTTTCATAAGAATGGATGACGGGGAAGACTTTTACGAGACTTTGTACGGAGTTCTCAATGAACTGGGTTGGAAGTCTGGAATAGTATTGAACGCAATAGGAATGTTGAAGGATTTTGAAATAGGTTGGTTCAACACGCAGAAATCTGAGTATGAAAAGGAATACATATCCGTGCCTCACGAACTTGTTTCAGTTCAAGGAAATATCTCCGACAAAGATGGCGAGCCGTTCGCACATCTCCATGTCTCTTTGGCCGGTCCATCAAGAAGCGTAGTGGGAGGACATCTCTTTAGAGCAACCGTGTGCAATACAGTTGAGATGTTCATATTAAAGGGCGATCTCAATCTATTCAGAGTTAGGGGTGAAACATTCAGGCCACTTGATGTGGTTTAAAAAACTTAAAGGAGGGGGGATTTTTATGAAGAAACTGGCAGTTCTTCTGTTGATATTCGGGGTGATTATTTTTGCAAAAGACATAACTATAACCGCGTGGACTGTCGGTCCGGATAACCCGTCATTCTACAGATTCGATAACCTCAAAACCGCTGCTGATAGGCTCAACAAAATGCTTGAAGCAGCTGGAGCAGATGTAAGAGTTAAAGTGGATGGATTCTTTGATACAACTGATTGGAGCGAGTTCAAGCAAAAACTCCTGTTCGGATTCCAGTCCAAGAAAAAGTTCGACATACTGTGCTCTGGCCATGATGATATCGGTGCATGGGCAGAAGCAGGATACATCATGCCGCTAGATGATCTAGTTAAGAAGTACTGGAAAGAGACTTACTACGACATAATACCTTCTCTCTGGGAATCTGTTAAGTACAAAGGAAAGATATATGGAATACCGCAAGATACCGAGGCAAGACCATTCTACATAAACAAACAGGTTCTCAAGAAACTCGGATGGAGCGATGCTGAGATAAACGCTCTTCCAGAGAAAATAGCTAAAGGAGAATTCACGCTTGAGGACTTCGTAAAAGTTGCTCGTGAAGCCATGGATAAAGGGCTTGTTAAATGGGGACTTTTCCACAGACCAAAGAAAGGTATTGACTATTTCCAAGTATTCACAAGCTTTGGAGCAGATTTCTATGATGAGAAACAGGCTAAATTCGTATTCAATAAAGAACAGATGATGAGAGTATACGATTTCTTCTACAAGTTAACGAATGTATGGAAGATAACTCCAAACAGCATGATAGGAACTCCTTGGAGCTCCATACATAAAGAAGTCACTTCCGGAAATGTCCTCGCGTGGATGGGAGGAACTTGGAACTGGGCAGAGTGGAAGAGAGATTATGGAAAGACCGAGAAAGAGCTTGAAGATATGTTCTTAATCGCTCCGTTCCCGAAGAGTAAAAATTATGGGAGACCGAACACCCTATCCCACCCAGTTGTATACATGATTCCAGCGCACACAAAATACCCGGAGCTTGCGTTCCTTTTGATCACATTGGCAACCGCTCCAGATCTGAACATGAGACATGCAGTTGAGAGCGGACACCTTCCGATTAGATGGCAAGAGACGGTTCTTCCGGAATACCACAAAGATTTTATAATGCAGCAAGGAACGAAGCTTCTTCCGTACTCCGGTTTCATACCAAATGATTCGAAGTTCGATCTATTCAACACCATAATATTTGAAGGTATACAGTGGGCTGAAGGAGGACAAGATGCAAAGACAGTTGTGAACTTGGTCGCGATGCGGCTCAAGAGTCAACTCAAGGACAAGGTCATCATAGTTGAAAAATGATTCACATGCTTAAACCGAGGGAGGGGGATTCCTCCTCCCTCTTCTTGAAAGGGTGATGCGATGAAGAAAACCGCGTGGATCTTCCTAAGCCCTATGCTCGTAATGGTAACGATCTTCTTTTTCATACCTGTGATACTTACAATAGTGCTTTCCTTCACAGACATGGATTATCAATTCCAATGGAATTTTGTTGGATTCTCGAATTTCAAAGATATCGCCACGGATTTCATAATTCCCAAGGTTACCACGAACACTCTGATCTACACTTTCACAACTCTCGGTCTCTTCAATGTCGGATCGGCATTGCTTATATCCCTTCTTACAACTTCCATTCCAGACAAATGGGGAGGATTCTTTAGAACCCTTTGGATGCTTCCAAGGCTTACACCATCTGTTGTTTATGGTCTCTTGTGGCTTTGGATATTCGATCCAACAGAACATGGACTCTTGAATTTCATGAGAATGTCGATGGGGCTTCCTCCACAAAATTGGCTTTACAGAGCCCCTATGTTTATAGTCGTGGTTGCGAATGGATTCATTGGAGCATCGATGGGAATGTTGATATTCACTGCAGCTATAAAAGCTATTCCCATTGATTACTACAGAGCAGCTCTTCTCGATGGGGCAAGCTGGTGGATGATAACGAGAAAAATCACACTTCCGCTTATAAAATGGCAGGTGCTCTTTGTAACGGCCTATCAAACGCTATCTCTACTGACATCCTTTGAGTACATATTGATAATCACTGACGGAGGTCCTGTATTTAGAACAGAAGTCTGGTCTCTGTACACCTATCACATGGCGTTTTCGAACTACAGGTTCGGATACGGAGCGGCACTATCCGTTGTTCTTGTCATCATGGGAATAATATTCGCTATAGCGTACCTGAGGTTATTCAAATTTGAAGCTCTAATGCAAAAACCCAAGGTAGAGGTGGATTGATATGAAGCTATCTTTCTATCAGAGAAATGCTGATAGGATTAGGATATTTTTCTTCATACTAGTGATGTTTATCATAACTTTGCCGATAATCCTCGGATATCTCTGGCTAGTACTAAGATCGTTCAGCGTGGATATGAACGGTTTCGTGCCAACGGAATTAACCCTAAAAAACTGGAGATTTCTGTGGACCAGCATGAAAGGATATCCGAATATCTGGAGAACGACTATGAATACCGCCTTTGTAGCCCTCATGGTTATGGCGATCGAGGCGCTACTTACCAGTATGGGAGGATATGCTCTGTCCAGATACGATTTTCCCGGTAGATCCAATCTGATGAAGTTCATACTCGTGCTTCACGCGTTTCCCTCTGTCTCGCTGATGGTGGCTCTTTACTATGTTCTCAAATATCTTCACCTTCTGGACAACCTCTGGGGAATTATTCTTCTTAAAGCTTCTCTTGAAATTCCATGGGGCACATGGGTTATGAAAGGCTTCTACGACGGAATACCATGGGAAATGGAGTGGGCTGGACTCGTTGACGGTTATACAAGGCTCCAAGTTTGGAGAAAGATCATACTTCCACTCGTTAAACCCGGAATAGCCGTAACGGCGGTGTTCGCATTCTTATCCGGTTGGTCTGAGTTTATATTCATAAACACTTTCATATTCTCTCAGGAGTTCTGGACTCTTTCAAAATATGTTAAAGCCACTATAGGTGATTTCAGATTTGCAGACTACGGTCTCTTAGCAGCTGTTGGGCTTTTCTATGCAATTCCAACCATAGTATTGTTCTTCCTCGTCAGCAAGTACATGATAAAGCTCACAATAGGGGGGGTAAAAGGATAATGCCTGAAATAAGAGTGGTCGATTTGAAGAAATATTTCGGAAAGGTCAAAGCCGTTGATGGAATAAGTTTTCAGGTGAAAGATGGAGAATTCGTTGCTTTGTTGGGACCATCGGGTTGTGGAAAAACCACAACTTTGCTCATGCTTGCTGGAATCTACAAACCAACTTCTGGAGAGATATGGTTCGATGACCAGCTGATGAACAATGTTCCCCCAAGATACAGGGGAGTTGGAATGGTATTCCAAAACTATGCCCTCTATCCACATATGACTGTATATGAAAATATTGCGTTTCCTTTGAAAGCGAAAGGAATGAACCATGATGAGATAGATTCTATGGTGAAAGAGATTACGAAAAAGCTACTCATAGATCATCTCCTTGATAGAAAACCCACACAGATCAGCGGAGGACAACAGCAAAGAGTGGCACTTGCAAGGGCACTCGTGAAGGAACCGAAAGTGCTTCTATTCGACGAACCGCTGTCGAATTTGGATGCCAAACTAAGGATGATGATGAGGGCAGAAATAAAGAAACTCCAAGAAGATTTGGGGATAACCTCAGTTTATGTAACACACGACCAAGCTGAGGCTATGACCATGGCTTCTAGGATTGCAATCTTCAACAAAGGGAAGATTATACAGTATGGCACACCGGATGAAGTTTACAACTCTCCGAACTCAATATTTGTGGCGACATTCATGGGAAATCCTCCGATGAATCTAATATACGGCATGAAATTCAAAAGGGAGGAAGGAGAAGGAGTACTGAAACTCAAAAATATTTCCGTAAAGCTCTCTGATTATCAATCAAAGAAAGTGGAAGAATATGGAAAGACTGAGAACTTGGTTTTGGGATTCAGGCCAGAAGATGTAAGCATAACAAAGAAGGAAGAAGGAAACGGAATATGGGGAGAAGTATATGTCCTCGAACCATTGGGAAGAGATTTGATAGTAAATGTGAAGATAGAGGGGGTGGAAAATCTGATAAAGGTCTTTTCAGATCCGACAAAGGAGATAAGGGAAGGCGATAGGATATTCTTGAGGCTGAAACCAGAGGCTCTTCATGTATTTGATGGCGAGACAGAGGTAACAATATTCTGAATTTCGAGAGGAGGCGTGACAGCAATGGTAAAAGGACTGGGAGTGAACATAGACACTCGGAGAATATCGGGCTCCCTATCAAAACTTGAAAGGGAGCTCGAATTTTTTAGCGAAGTTGGTTTTGAATATGTTGAGATTCCTCCAGCAGGATTGGATGTAATAATGAAAGGCGAGCTGATCCCAAGCAGGCTGAAGAGAATTAAAAAACTCCTATCGAGATTCAGATTTAAGTACACCGTCCACGCACCGGATGTCGTCAACCTCAGGCGGCTCACAAATCCTCTACACAAAAGAGTGCTGGAATCTTCTGTGGAATTCGCCGGAGAGATAGGTGCTGAAAATGTAGTATATCATTGCGGAAAAAGCAGCGATGAAATAGATTTCTCGGAAAAGCAGCAGAGAAAAGCGGAGATACGTGCACTAAGATCTATAGCGGATCTAGCAGAAAAGTACGGCGTCATCATAGGGGTTGAGAACCTCATAAATCACTCAGTAGAGGAAGTCATAGGAGTCATAGAAGCCGTTAACCATCCAAAAGTGAAGATGACACTGGATATAGCACACCTCTTTATAGCATCGAACTATCACGGATGGGACTACATAGAAGAGATAAGAAAAGCTCTACCATATGCCGTGGAACTTCATATCTCTGACACCTTTGGAGAGGCTCAAGAAAGGTACAAAGATATCCCGGATTTTGAGGGATTCAGATTGATGTACGGAATAGGAGATCTGCATCTTCCAATAGGATACGGAGACATTCCGTTTTCGGATGTTTCCAAAATAATTCTTGAAAGTAATTTCTCAGGAGTGGTGATACTAGAGATAAACAATCTAAACAAATATCTCGACGAGTACAAAGATTCTTTGGAAAAGATGAAGAAGTTCTTCAAGGAAAGAGAACGAGTAGCTTGAGAATTTATTTATAGATTTAACTTCTAGCTCTTCAGAAATGCTTTTAGAGGGAATTTCTTGATCTCCTCTTATCACCGAGAAATCTCCCGGAGCTACATGTCTTAAAGTGAAAAGATACATCCGAAAATCTCACATTTTTCAGATCACTCCAAGAAAAAAGTCATCAGCATCAACACAATTGAGTGATTAATCTCAAAAAACTCCTTCTCAACCGCTTTTATGACTTGACTCTGAATTCTTCAAGCTGCTTATAAGCTGAGATTTCCCAGATCATTCGCTTAAATCATATCTTTGAGACCCCTGTTGTTTTCAAAGCACCTTCAGCTAATCTTTTAATACAGGAAAGTAAAAGCTGAAAGCTCTTTTAAATCCTCTCTCAGGACAAACTCCTCGGTCTTTAAATATTTTCTATCATAACCACTTTCTCTATCTTTGAGTATTTCTTAAATTTTCATCTATTTAAAATTCCCGAGCCCTATTATCAAGCAAGAGATGGCCTAAATGGATCAAATATTCCAATAACTTTCCAAACAATTCAATATCTGTTATGGAAAGGGAAAATGTTGTAAACTCTTCTCTGACATAAAAAGTCTAAATTACTGGAGGTGGTAGGTAGTGTTCTTTTGGTGGGATCCGACGATGATCCTCTTGATACCTGCTTTTCTATTCTCTCTATGGGCTCAGATACAAGTTCAGAGCACATTTAGCAAGTATTCTAAAATTCCTTCAACACTTGGAATAACTGCAGCAGAACTGGCTAAAAGAATACTGGAATCTGCAGGAATTTACGATGTTAGAGTAGAAATGGTGAGCGGATGGCTCTCTGATCATTACGATCCAAGGAATAAGGTTCTAAGACTTTCACAAGCCACATATTCGAGCAAGTCAGTTGCAGCTTTGGGAGTAGCGGCTCATGAAGCAGGACACGCTATACAGCACAAAAACAAATACGCACCTTTAGTAATAAGGGATATGGCTGTTCCACTGGCAATAACCGGGTCGAATTTAGCTTGGTTCATATTCATACTCGGACTCTTTATGTCAGCTCCGATATTCCTAAAAGCTGGCATAGTTCTCTTCTCATTTGTCGTGTTTTTCAGTCTCGTAACACTTCCAGTTGAATTCGATGCGAGTGCGAGAGCAGTAAAACAACTCAGAATGATGATGCCAGAATCCGAGGTAAAAGGTGTCAAAAAAGTTCTTACAGCAGCGGCTATGACTTATGTAGCTTCCGCAGCGGTTGCCATTCTTCAACTCTTAAGAATGCTCATCATAGCGGGGGCTTTCGGTGACAGGGAATGAACGTAAGGAAAATAGCGTATAGAGTTCTGAGAAAACTAGAAAGAGATAAAAGATTTCCAACAGAGGAAACAAAAAGTGCCCTCTCTCAAATGGAAAAGCGAGAGAGGGCGTTTTTTAAAGAGCTCGTATGGGGAACTATGAGAAAGCAAATCTATATAGATTGGCTTCTGAATAAATATCTTAAAAATCCGGAAATCCCACCTGCAATAAGAATAGTTCTTAGAATAGGTGTATATCAGATCCTATTCATGGATTCCGTACCAGATTACGCCGCTGTATCAGAAACTGTGAAACTAGTGGAAAACATTCGTTTTCGAAATCTTGTGAACGCAATTCTTAAAAGAATATCAAAGGATGGATTTAAGGATCCACAAGAGATGCACATTAAATACTCCCATCCTAAGTGGATTTATGAAGAGCTTTTAAAATGGGAGAAAAATGTAGCTGAAGTTGTAATGAGAGATCATATGAAGGCTCTTCCAACTGTTCTGAGGGTGAATACTTTGAAAATTTCAAGAGAAAAGCTCGTTGAAAATCTTAGAAAGAAAGGGATAGAATCACGCCCGACTGTCCACTCACCCTTTGGAATAGTGGTTAGATACAATGGCGATCTCTCAGAGATGTTCGCCGTAAAAGAAGGTCTGTCGATAGCTCAGGGAGAATCTTCTCAGATAGTCACGATTTTGTTGAATCCAAAACCTGGCACAAAAATACTGGATATGGCGAGTGGTATGGGAGGTAAGACAACTCATATAGCTGAATACACAAAAGATAACGCCGAAATACTCGCCGTTGATGACTCTGCTGAAAAGATTGATATATTGAAGGAAAACGCTAAACGACTCGGAATAAAATCTATAAAGACTTTGACGGCAGACTCTAGAATACTTTCAGACATAGTTAAAGAGAAATTCGATTATATTCTTCTCGACGCCCCATGTACATCTCTTGGAACTGCAAGGAAAAATCCAGATGTCATCTTAACAACGAAACCAGATGATCCAAAGAAGATGAGAACCATACAGAGAGCACTCCTTGAACAGGCTAGGAAACTTTTAAAAGAAAATGGAAGAATGATCTATTCCATATGCACTTTCACAAAAGATGAAAGTACAAATCTCATAAGAGAATTTTTAAACGCCAACAAAGATATGAAAATTGCCGACATAAGAGAAAATTTAAAAGCTATGGGAATAAACCATATATGGGATGGGTTTGGAGCTCTTATGCTTCCTAATGGAGATGTTTTAACGGAGTTTTACATATCAGCACTTGAGAAAAAATAAATGGAGCGGGCGACGGGATTCGAACCCGCGACCCCCAGCTTGGGAAGCTGGTGCTCTACCAGCTGAGCTACGCCCGCTTATCGTATGAGTATTATCCAAATTTTTCGAAAGTGTGTCAACCTTAGACTACCTCAGTAAGTATTTTATTTATCCTCTCTCTTCCCATTCTCGCCTTACAATCTTCTCTACATATCTTACTACCATGGAGTAACTTTCTTTGCTCTTCTTTTGAAAGCCACAACGCACACATTTCCAAATATAGCCTCCCCAAAAGCTTGGAGATTCCTCAAGCTCTGTTTTACAACTCGGACATCTAGGTGGAATTTCCACCTCAAGGTCTGATGGGGAAATCTTCTTGTCAGGATAGGAGAGACTAAATGGAGGAGGTGCGGGTGCACGAATTATCCACTTTACCCCAGCATATTTAATTTCCCCAACGGTAATCCATCCATAAACCGGAATGGATACCACTGAAAGACTCGGAAGAGCTCTTAATTTTTGCAATCGTTTAATCCGTTTATGAACAGCGATAATAATCCAAAACAGCGCAGCTCCTCCAAGAACAATTCAAACATGAACAAGCTTAGACCACTTAACGTAATCACCTGTTACTATTTTTGAACCAACACCAATTGCTACAGGGGTTAGTAGCACTACTAGTAACGGGGCAATTATCCTATTCATCAAAAATTTTCTTACACCCATAATGCGACCCCTTTGTAGCAAAACTACCCTCTCGTAGGAGTTATAGCAGACTAAAAAGCAGTCCACCACATTGGAGAATCTCCTCCACCATACTCATCAAGAAATGTGTATGTTGATCCGACTGATATTCTCCCAGATATGGGTATAATCTTATCGTTTACTATTGCAGTCGCCCATACGACAGTAGTGGCTTCAACGGGATTGGAAACTGCATACATTGCTATAACCTGGCCAGCTTTCAGCCTAACTGCTACATTAGTGGCTTCAGAAGATGTCGCTTCGAAAATAGGATGTATAGTATCATCCGAATAGTAATATCTAGCAGATATCAAATACGCTGAACTGCTTGCGTCTATGCTGAAAAGAAAATCAACATGTGTGTCAAATTCAGCAGTATCTGTGGATTCTCCACCGTCAAGATTTATAGAGTAATTATCCGTCGTTTGTTCTTCAATCCTAAGGATAGGGGAATTTATATCATAAAGATCTGGTCCTCCTACAATAACATCGTAATCAGACGGATCTATATAGTAAAAACTCGCAACTCCTTTTTCATCAGAAGCAGCATAATAGCTTGGCCCATTTCTTCTCTTTCTTTTCAAAGTCACTAAGGCAGATGGAACCGAAAATCCTCCATCCTTTGAGATTACCCTGACATGATACACCGCTCCATCATTTTTTGAAGTCTCTTCAAGTGCTCTGGCAGCATCTATCCTTCCGTATCCGGCTGAGTGATCCCAGCCTGGGATACCTATGTCAACTGCGCTCTTTTCAATGATCTTCATGATTTGATAGGGAGTTGCGTTTGAATACTTTTGAAAGAGCAGAGCAACTAGGGCTGAGACATGCGGAGTAGCCATGGAAGTTCCTCCCCAGTAATCATAGGGTTTTCCGTATATCCCGTAAGTAGATGAATGTGGAATAGTTGAAAGAATATTCACTCCAGGAGCTGCTACCGAGACATATTCCCCATGGCTTGAGAAGTCTGCGACTTCATCCCTAGCGTTCGTCGCTCCGACGGCTAAGACTCCAGGATAAGCTGATGGATAGTGCCAATGTTGATCTGTGTGGTTATTCCCAGCGGCTGCTACAAATACTGCTCCGTGCTTTAAAGCGTAATCAACTGCTGCTTTCAAAGTATAAGAATATCCAGGACCTCCCCAACTATTTGAAATGACTTTGGCCCCATGATCAACTGCCCAAACTATACCCTTTGCTGTATATTCGTCTCCAACATATGAAACATGAGAGTGATCAGAAGTTCCTTTAAATATAACTATCGACATAATCTTTGCTCCATAAGCGAGACCAACTACTCCCTTTCCATCATTTTTAGCCGCTATGATTCCTGAAACATGTGTACCGTGATCGTCCCCCGAATTTTGTGGATCTTCATAATCCGATGTAGCAGATATCGTGATACCTGACTGCGGATCAAATCCTTCAACACATTGGCCATAAAGATCTGGATGCTGACAGTCTATTGGTGTATCAGCAACAGCAACAATTACATCAACACCTGTGGCTTCTTTCCAAGCCTTTTGTGCATTTATCTTTTGAAGTCCCCAAAGTTCGCTCCATAAATCTCCTTCCTCTTCGGAATTTATCTCTGCGGACTTTGTCATTGATTTCCCTGCCGGCTTTGGATCTATTAGGTATCTCTTGTAGGAAGGTTCTATATACCTGATTCCAGAAAATTTTGTAGTCTTTAGAATTTTAAAAGCCTCGGACACTTCCATTGGAATCTTCACGGCAACAATTTTTATCTGAGGAATCTCTTCGTAGATTTCTCCACCTAACTTCTGCGCTAACTTTAAAGCAGCATCTTTGTTTTCATATCCAACAAGTAACCTGTGCTCTAATATTTCATGTCCATCAAATTTACTGTAATGTGTTTCTAGAACATCATCTTTATGCTCTGGATCTGTGATACTCATTGAACAGGATACAAGGAAAATCGATGCTATGAGACTTAACATCATCAAAATCCAAATATTTTTCAAAACAGATCACTTCCTTCCATTAATTTCCTGTAGTAAAGGTATTGTGCATATCTCCTTCTAATATCTTAAAAGGATCTACTCCGTATCCTTCATCTATTGCTATGGAATATGCAGAGGAGTTTCCTTCTTTGTACTCAGTGTATGCAAAAGCTAAATCTACTGTCCACTCGTAAGTTTTGTTTGCCTCAAGTTTATCATAAGGGTAAAGGTATATCTTTCCGAAATCCATCGGAACTATTCCCCAGGGAACCGACGAGAACTTAAGAGACATTTCCGTTGCCTCTTTAGAACTCAATATGAGCTGGCTACTTTTATCTTTTGTCAGCGGGAAGAGATGATTTTCTGACTGAACTAGATCGTATATCCAGAGTGTGTATGTATATGTTCCGTCATAGGTTACATTACTCGGTATTATCGAGAAAACATCGTTTGTGGGTTTCCAAATGAACTTTGGATCTCTATCAACGTTCGTAGAATCGTTTTCTGGATTCAAAAGTTCAACATTAAAAGAACTCATTGGAACAACATAACCAAGGTACCTTCCAAAAGATTCTTTCCCACGGTACACAACTTTTACGAGATAGTGGTAAACTTTCCCGAAAACGATTCTAGGATCTGAATCAATGAATACTGTATCTTGGTTATCAGTATCAGCAACAAATCCTACTTTTTCCCAGTTGATACCATCCTCAGAGCGGTACACCGAATAACCTTCAGGTCTTGTAACAGATGAAGAAATTATCCCATTCTGAAGAGCCGCATCATAATCTACAAACCATACCTCTATCCACATATTCGAATTCTTTGGAGCACTCTCTGGGATTCCATCTTTAAAGCCTCTACTCTTCTTCGGTGAGATCGGTATTCCATAGAACTCTAACGCTCTTCGCCTTGTATAAGCATCTATGTTTGTATACCCGAAATCACTAAATAAGGCGATCTTATAAGGAATATAAGGGATATTTGTTCTAACAACATCAGCGTAGAATACGTAATCAGCTCTTGCGTCATTCGAATCGTACACAACTATGTGTATTTCTGTTTTTCCACTTGCTCCTGATAGATCTACATAACCTTCAGCCGTATTCGTAGCTGGAGCATAAAGTCTCTGACCAGTCGCAAAAGAAGCCCCAGGAATCTTGTTAACAGCGGCATATATTATATTTATAAGATGTCTCCCAGTTGCTTCAACCTTAGTGTATATATCATTTACTCCAACATACAGTTTATCAGCTTTAATCCAATTTCCACTCATGTCAAATTTTTCAGATTTGCTTGAGTCAGTATAAAATGCTACTGTGGCTTGTGGAAGATCTTCAAAGTAACCTTTATCACTTAATTTCTTCGAATCGATAGATGCTTTTCTGAGAAGTATTTTATAATTCCTTATCTCATTTTTTAATTCTAAACCGTAAACAGCACTCGGTGCGTAGCCATCCTTACCAATTTTTATATCGTACTCTCCTGTTGAATCGAGCGTGAAACTTACCAAACCATTTTTGTCAGTTGTCTTAGAAGCCACAAAATCTACCGATTCGGATTCTTTTTTGTATAAGTAAACACTTGCATTCTCAACACCAGGGCCAAGGTTGTATTCAACTACATAGACATTTAGAATAGGCGATGCAGACCCTTTGTTTAACATTTTGTAGAAATACAGGTTCTGTGAGATATTTCCAACTTTTATATTCTCACCATCTTTATCATAAAAAACAAGATCGATTTCATGACTTCCAGGAGTACTTTCAGTTATTGTTGATTCCCAAAATCCGTTCTCATTCCAAACCACATTGAGAAATTCTTTATCATAACTGAGTTTTGGGGTTATTTCACCATATAAACTGTTATGCTCTATATCATAAGCTGAAAACTTGTAAGTAACCTCACTACCAAGTTCTAAAGCTTGCCCATCTATAAAGTTAGAGGCAACAATCGGAGGGTATATTTCCAAAGTTCTTTTATCGTAGGCTATGGTTATTCCCCTATATTTGACAAAAGCCTTATACTCGTGATCACCAATGAGCTTTGTTCTGTCACTGCCTAATGGAACCTTGAACTGGGGCGAAGTACCCGTGGAATATAGAGTACCATCTATATAAAGGCTATAAATAAGATTGGAAGTATCAATAGTAGCACCATCCATTATAAGATTTAATTTAACATCAACTTCATCTTCCCATGTTCCAACATGATCGGGAATTTTCATTTTCAAGGCAACGTTCCCACCGGTGCTGAAGCTCCGGACATCGCTTTCAACTTCTGTAGATCCATCACTCACAATGACTTTCCAGTAATAATCAGTAAACGGCCTAAGATCAACAACGGTGCTTGTACCTTGCCCTCGATAAACAATCACGTTCTCATCATTTTCGATGACATATGCCTTGTTGTCTGAAAGATAAACATCGAAGGACAATTCGTCGTTGTCCTTATCGGAAGCTTCCCATTCTAAAACAACTTTTGTAGACATATTAGTAGCTCCGTTAACCGGTTTGACTAGAATCACAATGGGTGGATGATTCATATCATATGGTATACACGAGCTCAAAAATAGCAGAAAAAACGCAAAAGAGATCACAAGATAAGCGTACTTTTTCATCTCTTCATCTCCTTGAAATAGGATTGATTGTGGTATATTCTAACATGGTTTAAAGAAACAAGCTTGGAGG
>WGAO01000118.1 GCA_015489065.1 Thermotogaceae bacterium
CCTCTGGCGCCTCCACCTGAGAGAACGAGTGCAGTTTTCATGAGATCAGCCTCCTGAAGACTCCATCTTTTAAGATTGGAATCACATCTAAAGTATCAACACTCGTGCAAAAATCTACATCTTTCGAAAATCCGATTTCTATCAAATGCCTTGCATGAGAAGATCTGAGAGCCTCCTCTTTTATGTTATGAACACTTCTTGCATATATTTGTGATATTCTCGCAGCATCTGTTGGATTTTCGTCAAGCTCTGCTATCATCCCAGCTAAGAGGAAGTCTTCTAATGATATTTCTCCATTATCACCAGAGCAGATTAAATCAACTCTGTCAAAGGATGAGATAAAATTCTTTATAGCTGATATGTTTGGAAAAGAAGCCGCTACCACCGTATCGCATTTGAGCATTGAAATTGCTTTTGTTCCATTGGTAGTTGTTAGAACTATTTCCTTTCCTTGAAGATTCATCATCTCATTTGGAGAATTCCCAAGATCAAACCCCTCTATCTTCACGCCATTTCTTTCACCTGCAAGAAGAGCTTCCCCCCTGAATTTCAAAGCTTCTTTGATGCTTCTTACCGGTCTGACTCCACTGGCTCCATTTGCTAGAGCCGCGGATATAGTACATGTTGCGCGAAGAGCATCTATGAGAACACATACATCGCTACTCAGGTATTTTGGAAGAGGATGTACAAATATTCTCATTTTTCGATCACCAGGCTGTCTATCAGATTTTTGTCAAGATCATATACTTTAAAATAAATCTTGTTTTTAGAGATTCTCGCTATCGCGAAGGAATACTTCTCGCTGAAGGATTTCAATCCATTGCATCTTCTTTTTATCTTGTACAGAGGTGCTCCGCCACCTCCAATTATTATCTGAACGATCCCGTTTCTCTCTATTCTCTGATAGTTGTGATCATGAGACGATATGACATACTTAACTCCGTATTTTCTCAAAGCGCTTGCGAATTTCTTTTGGAGAATTATAAAGATATCTGAGGAGTGATTTGAGCACGAATAAAATGGTTCGTGGATGAGAACAATGTTCATCATATCTTTTCTTAACAGCCTCTTGAGGTTTACCTCCAGAATCTCCGGGAAAGTTCCGCCATCCAGTACTATGAAGTTGAAATTTCCTATCTCGAAAGAGTAATTGGGAGGATATAGATACTCTGCATATCTAAATCCGGGTGTTTCGTGGTTTCCCTTCACAGTGAAGATGACTTTTCCAAAATCTGAAACAACTCTAAAGAAATTCTCCCACTCTCTGTCGTTTAAATCTGTAAAAGCTATGTCACCAAGGTGTACTAAAAATTCTGCTCCCATGGATTTTCCCAAGGAAACTATTTTCTCCTGAACAGTTTCGTTATTTCTAGTATCACCGTATATAAGCATGGTGGCTTCATCGAGGTTATTTGAAGGGAAAACGACTTCCCCAGATTTGTTGTAATTCCCAACGATCAGATGATATCGGAAGTCTTCCTTTACGGGTATTTTCAGGCGATGTCTATCTGAAGCTCCATCTAAGAGGTAGAACTCGTCATTCTTTACCCTTACCAGAATGCTGAGGGTGCTTGGACTGGAGATCTGAACATCGAGAAGGACATAGCCATCTTCAAATAGAAAGATTGGAGGGTGATCCAGATATGGATAGATAGAGAAAGCTACTACTGGAAGTATTAGAAAGAGAAGCTTTACCATATAACTATTTCCTCTCCTTGTGGAGCTTTCACAACATCCTTGGCGCTCCCTTGGTTGACAGCTATTTCAAGATATGTTGAGCTATCCTCGTGCACCAGAAGGTCTCCAACTTTCACCTCACCAAAGGCTTTCACATAAGGCGCCTCGTATACTTTCCTACCGATTCTTATCTTTACGATGTCATCTATCTCTTTTCCAATTTCTCTTAACGCGCTTGATGGTATGTTCGTCTCTAAATTTCCAAATCCATCATAGTAAGCTATTTCACCATACACTTTTCCGTTTTTAATTCTGAACTTTCTATAGTGAAGGGTGGCATAGCTCAAAAAATGTGGGCCAAATTTTTTCAAAGGTACACCTTTTGATATGTGGGCGGATACTGGGGCAAATATATCTCTACCATGGAAAGTATAGGAATTTCCGTAAAAATATTCTTTATTCAGAAGTTCCACCATCTCTTTAACTCCGTGATCTTCTATTGCAAATGTAAAAACTCCGTTATCCGGCCCTACAAAGAAATATCCATCTTGGCTCTCAAATGCAATTGCCTTTCTGGAGGTGCCCACACCTTGATCTATTACGACGAGGAATACTGTTCCCTTTGGAAAATCATTTATTGATCTTTTAAGCATATAGGCTCCCATACGCACATTGAATGGTTCAACTCCGTGGACCAGATCTATTATCTCGACTTGCGGATTTATCTGCTTGATAACGCTTTTAGCAACTCCAACATAGTAATTTTTGCATCCCCAATCGCTCATGAAGGCGATCAATTTCCACACCTCCTGATCGAGATTATATACGATCTGTTAAAATCCGTCTTGGGGGGCTTGAATGAGAGTAGCGATTTTGATGAGTGGAGGAGTGGACAGCACAATCGCAGCTCATCTGCTAAAAGAAAAGGGATTTGAAATATTTGGAATCCACATGGTCCATTTGGATAAACCAAACGAAAAAGTTTTCGAGCTGGCACAAAAGCTTGGGATAGATCTCAAAGTTTTGGATATAAGAGAAGAGTTCAAGAGAAGGATAATCAGGTATTTCATTGACGAATACAGAAAAGGAAGAACACCAAATCCCTGTTATTTCTGTAATAGATTTATAAAATTCGGTATTTTGTTTGAAGAAGCGTTGAAACTGGGTGCAGACATAGTTGCCAGTGGTCACTATGCAAGGATAATCAACGGAAGACTCTTTGCAGCATTCGATAAGTCAAAAGACCAGTCGTATTTCCTTTCGTCTCTGAGAAGGGAAATTTTGAGAAAGATCATTTTTCCTCTTGGTGATATGAAAAAGGAAGATGTGATGAACTTAGCAAGGGATATGGGAATAAAATTCGATGGCGAATCGCAGGATGTTTGCTTTCTTGAAAAAGATTTGAGAAGTTTTTTAAAAGAGAAAGGTTTAAATCCGGAGGCCGGAAGCTTTATAATGAATGGAAAAGTGGTGGGAGAACATGACGGATACGCTTTCTACACTATCGGACAGAGGAAGGGTCTGGGTTTGTCTCTTGGGAGGAGAGTGTATGTATCCAAAATAGATCCAGAGAAAAACGTAGTGTTCCTTGGAGAAAAAGATGATGTGATGTACGATATGATGTTTGTCAGCGGTTTGAATTTTTTGGATGATGTAAATGATGAATTCAGATCGCTCGTTAAAATAAGAAGCAATTTTAATGCTGTTGGTGCGTTTGTGAAGATCATGGGAAATTCCGCAATAGTGAGATTTGATGAGAGAGTTTTCGCAGTGACTCCGGGACAAATAGCGGCATTTTACGACGGAGAGAAAGTGATCATGAGTGGAGTAATAGAGTGGGGTGGAAGATCATGAAAGGTTTAAAGGAGATAATCATATACATTTTGCTTTCAATAGGTGCAGTTGTGATGCTCGTCCCATTCGCCTGGATGATATCTACCTCTTTCAAATTGCCCAGTGAAGTTGATAAATGGCCCCCACAATGGGGAAGCAAGAACTTCTTCTCCAAAAGACTTGTGAAAGTCAAGGGAGGATTTGACGCAGAAGCTGCGGTTGGATCATCTGAAGGGAGTCTCAGAGAAGCTCTCGCTTCTGTCGTTATGAAAAGGAAAGAAAATGTCTTTACATTGAATGTTAACGATGATCTTTTCTACAGGGGAGAGCTCCGCGTACTTATCGAGGGAACGCCAGATTATGCAAAAAGTATGCCAATTAGCGAAAGAGCGAGAGAATTGATAAGTGAAATAAAATCTCTATCGGCCTCCATGAGAAATATGGGATTTAAAACCGTGAATCTTTCAGATTACGGGAAACTAGAAGATTTTTTCAAAGATTATTTCACGCAGTCTCTGGATGAATTCAACAGGCTCAATTTTGTTCCAAAGCTCATAGCGAGTTTGAAAAGATATTCCGATTTGATAGAGAAAAACGGCAGAGGGCTCGTTCTCTTTACAAAGAGGGTGAGAAATGAGAGAGATAGAAAAGTCCTTGAAGAATTTCTGAAAAATCTAAAGGGAAACTTTGTTATAACATCGGAAAGTCTAAAAACTTATCTCAAGGGTGCTGAAGAGAATCTTTCCTACAGTGAGATGATGGAAATAGCGAAATTGTTGGAGAATTCTCTCAATGTTAAAGTTCCGAGCGTTTCAGATCCTTATGCTAAGAGAATCCTTAGAATTGTTGAGATGAAAATTGTCGATCCTGTAAAAAAGCTCAAAGAGAGAATCAAGGTGCATGATGAGGTTATCAAATATTACAAGAGTGTTCAAAATAAGGTTTTGAAGGAAAGGGAAATAGTTGCCAGATTTACATCAAAGGAATACAGGATAAACCTTTTGAACAAAAGATTAAAGAAAAGTTCTGCTCTTAAGCCATACTTTGATGTGATAAAGAAGATAGAGAGCGAAGGATACGAAAAATTCACAGAGAGATTCTCCGGACTTCTGGATGAGAGACTTGCGAAATATTTGAAAGAGCACGGAGTGAGTGAGGATTTGGTCTATCAGAGAGTTTCAGATCTCAGAAGCGTTATATCATCGATAATGAATGTTCTAACAGAAAGCGGAAAAAACCTGGAAAAGGTGATATCCGATACAGATTCGATTGACAATGTTAAAGAAAAGCTCTCGTCCATACTGCCAGATTCTCTTCTTTTGAAAACTCAACTCTCAAAATTGGAAAGGTTGATACCGAAAGGAGTTAAAGCCGGAAAATTTGTAAAAAGACTTATAAACGAAACGGTGGCAATATCCGTCATAAGGGAGATATATTCAAACTCGATGAGCGCGCTTAAGATTTTGAAAGCACCTTCAATAGTGAAGGAAGTTCGTGTGAAATACGATAAGGAGAAGTACTGGGAAGTCATAGAGGTTGTTTTGAACAAGGATATTCCGGGAGTGTATTTCAGAGATGAAAAGTACAAAGCCGCTGTATTCTTCAATTTCAAAGAAGTTCTGGCGAATATCTTTCAGAATTATGTGGATGCGTGGCACGCGGCTCCATTTGGAAGATACTACATAAACACAGTTTTTGTTGCGACGACGACAACGATATTGGAAGTCATCGTAGCTTCTATGGCGGCTTTTGCGTTTTCCATTCTCAGTTTCAAGGGCAGAGACTTTTTATTCGGAATATTCGTTGCGACGATGATGGTTCCAGGAGAGGTTCTCTTAGTTCCAAACTATATAACGATATCCAAATTCGGGTGGATAGACACTTACTACGCTCTAATAATACCGTGGATAGTCTCAGTTTTTGCCATATTCCTGATAAGACAGTACTTTTTAACGCTTCCAAAAGAACTCTACGATGCCGCAAAAATAGACGGTTGTTCCAATTGGAGGTATCTGTGGCAAATAGCAGTGCCCCTTTCTAGGCCCGTGATAATAACGGGGGCTCTTTTGAAGTTTGTCGGAAGTTGGAACGCGTTTCTGTGGGTTCTCATAGTTACTAATGATCCCAAGTATAGAACTCTTCCAGTTGGACTCTACACATTTAGAGGAGAGGCAGGCGACATATACAACCAGCTGATGGCAGCTGCGACATTCTCTATTCTACCGGTTATAATCCTGTTCCTCTTTGCGCAAAAGCACTTCATAAGGGGAATAGCGAGGACGGGTCTGAAATGAAAATCTACAGGTTTGCAATATTTTTGATCGTTTTCTTCTTCTTCTTTCTGGTGTCTGTAAATTTGTATAACTACTACAAATTGAAGTCAGAAAACGAAAAATTGAGGGAGATCTATGAAAATCTCCAAAGGGAGTATACAGATCTCAGAAGCACGGAGAGGAAACTTCAGGAGATGAAAAAGAGTGGAGAGCTTCGTAGTAACGACTTCTTACAATCCCAGCCATGAACAGATAACGATAGCAAAAGAATTGGCAAAAAAACTAAATGCGAAATATGTTAATAGAAGACATCTCTCGGATTACAGAAAGAGAGAGAAGATTGATTTTTACTATGTAGTCGAATCGAATGGCAGGATAGTTATAAGATGGGATAGTGGGGAGCTGTTCTTTCACCCATCTGTTGCAAAGATAAGAATGAAGAATTTAAGAAACGGTGGTAGAGATTATTTAATAGAAGCTCTGAATTTAGATGGAAATGAAATAGTGCTTGACGCTACATTTGGACTCGGAACTGAAGCAATACTGATAGCAGCCTTTCTTCCAAGGGGAAAAGTTATCGGAATAGAGAAATCTGTGCACATATACACCGTGGTGAGTGATGGCATGAAACGCTACAAACCCAAGCAGAAATGGATTGAAGAGGCTTTGAAAAGAATTGAGCTCGTTCACGCGGATATGAAGAAATTCATAAGAGAAGCCAAAGATAGTTCTTATGATATCGTTTACTGTGATCCGATGTTTGAAAATCCAAAGTATGAATCCTCTTCCATGAATCCGCTCAGGCCGTTTGCATCGTATGACACGATAGATGAGACGGATATAGAGCATATGATTAGAATAGCCAGAAAGCGGGTTGTGCTAAAAGCCCATGAGAAGGATTCACTCTTTGAAAGGATAAGAGTTGACAGGATCATGGGGAGCAGGAAAAGTGGGGTTCTCTATGGAGTGATAGATAAAAGATGAGTGTTGCTCTTCTTCTACAGCCAATTTTGATATGGAATTGGTATTTCAAAGTAGATGTGATCGGAGGGAGGCCAGCCTATCTGCTCTATGACGATAATTCGAAGATAGTTTTCTATCTGTCTGATGATTTAGGAGGAGTGGACGATTTCTCTTTTGACAAGAGCGTTGTAGCGATCGCTTGGTGGGATGTAAAAAAGAGAAAAAGATGTCATGTGTCTTTCATAGGGAGAGACTTCAGAGAGTTTAGAAGAATAGATCTTGGAGAGTGTGGAAGAGCGCGGATGGGAATAGATGTCAAAGGACTTGATTTTGCCGTGATTTATTCAAAGTCTTATTTTTCTAATGAGGAATGTGTTGTAGAGGGATGGAAGGATTTTAAACTCTTTTACCAAAAGCACATAGGAAGATGTATGGGTGGAGAAGTATTTCTAAGAGATAAAAAAATTGAATATTTGAAAGTATGCGGTAGAAAGATCGAAATGAGCTGGGATGGATCGATGAAATGCGAGAAGATAATCTATGGAGGGGGATGGGTTGGATGCGACGAAAAGCGTTTGTCTCCTTGATATTTTTGACCTTGATAGTCATCCTATTTGGATGCTCAAATTATAATCGTCCGCCATTTAAACCGATTGCCGTGTATCCAAAAAACAAGGACAAGGAAGTCCCGTTTGATCTTACGCTCTCCTGGAAAGGAGGAGATCCAGACGGTGATGCAGTTACATATGAAGTGTATTTTGGAAAAAGCGAGTTGGAATTTCTAGCTGAGACAACCCTGACAACTCTTACTGTTCACCTAAGCTCTTATGGGACTTATAAGTGGAAAGTTGTGGCAAAAGATCCTTATGGAAGAATTTCTGAGAGTGACACTTGGACTTTCTCAACGAAAGACCCTCCCAGACCCTCAACAAGTGAGGTTATAGTCGTTGGAGAGGATGAAATAAAAGTCGTAGATGTTTCAAATCCATTGAATCCAACTCTTGAAAAGGTTGTCTCGATGCCAGGGGTAACCTCTGTGTATTTTGATAAAGAAGGAGCTTACGCTGCGGGATGTTCATGGGTTTCTAAATTGGACAAGAATACCCTTCATGAAGTTTGGAAAGAAAATACACCGGGATGTGCCGAAGATGTAACCACCAATAAATATGTTTTTCTGTCTATGGAAGAGGATGGGCTGGAGTATCTCGATCCTTTATCCCCAGATTCCTCTAGCATTCTCGATGAATATTCAAAAGGCCTAGATAGTTCGTTTGATAAAGTTTATGTGGCTGCTGGAGCAGGTGGAATATATGAAGTCGACACATCAACGCTCAAGGTAAGTACTATAACAATTGACAAATGGATCTTGGATGTGAAGTGGTCTGGGAATGCGCTTTATTTCATCTCGGGAAGCGGTGTTGGAAGAACGAACGGGGATTTTTACAACCTTGAGAATCTAAAGAGTTTCGATGTAAATGAATACAAGGTTTATGTGCTTTCTGGAGAAATTTTGCACATGCTGGATTTCTCAGAATATCCAACGGAGATGTCGAGCATTACGCTTGAGGGAGCAAAAGATGTGAAAGTCGTGGGGGATTACATTTATGCTGTGGGCGATAAATTCTACGCTGTAGATGTATCAAATCCAAGGAAACCAATTATCACTGGGGTGAACGAATCCATAAAGGGATTGAGATTTGCGCAGAACTAAATCCATCGGTTCCTTCTGAACCACCAAAGAAGTAGAAAGATACTGACTATTGACCAAATTATGACATAGACATAAGCGTGTGGATTTTTCTGTAGTGGCAGGATAACATTCATTCCATAAAAACTCGTTATAACGGTTGGAACTTCCATGATTATAGTAACCACCGCTAAAACTTTCATGACTATATTAAGATTATTCGATATTATCGATGCGTACGCGTCCATCATACCAGAAAGAATATCGCTGTATATGTTCGCAGTCTCTAAAGCCTGCCGGTTGTCTATCAAAGCATCTTCCAGTATATCTTTGTCTTCTTCATACAAAGGTATTACATTTCCTTTCATAAGGCGCTGGAGAACGATCTCGTTAGATCTGAGTGATGTGACGAAATATACGATACTCTTTTCCAAATTCATGAGCATCTCTATCTCTCTATTTCTTAAGGATCTGTGAAGCTCTTCTTCTATTTCATCGATCCTTCTGTGTATCTCGTGAAGGAGCCTCAGGAATTCGTTGGCGTTTACATTCATCAGTTGAAATAGCATTCTGCTCCTTTTTTTTATGTTGAACGCTCCCATGGCTATCCTGTCGTCTATGAATGGGAGCTTCGTCTTCGATACCATAACAGACCTTTCTGGTGTCATTATTATTCCTATCGATGAAGTCTTATAAGGAAGTCTCTCATCAGTGCCCCTGACGGGAACCTTGAGTATTATTAAAACTCTCTCGTCGTCAAATTCAATCCTTGCTCTCTCTTCCTCATCAAGTGGATCAACTATGAAATCCTCATCTATATCCAAAAGCTCGACAAGAGATACGATCTCCTCTTGAGAAGGATCTATTACCCTTATGAATTCTCCGCTGTGTATATCGGATTCTCTTATGACACCGTTTTCTTTGACATAAGCCTTTATCAAATTACCACCTCCGCTGTATTATGTCATAGAATAAGGCAGAATAAAATCCCAATGAAAAAATGCACATCACTTTATTAAATTTCGTGATTGATAGGGAAGGCGTTACTCTCAATGATATGTTCTAGCACGATTTGTCAATACTCTGCGGAGCGGGAATTCCCAGCTTTTCGAAGGTCATAATAACTGCGCCGTATACAGGCCTGCACCTTGAACTTTTGATCCTGGATACATTCACACTCGATCTTACGAAATCTTCAAAACTTTCTCTTACAAAATCGTTTTTCTCAAGCACACTGCCGCTGTAGCTGACCTGAGCTTCAGAAAATCCGAGTTTTTTATAAAGGGCAAGGATGTGTTTTCCAAGTTCGATACCAGATTTTCTGAGAATATCCAGAGCAACCTCATCACCTATTTTTGCTGCTTCGTAAGCTATAGGAGCGACGGAAGCGATTCTCTCTCTTCTTCTTATATCCTTTGAATATATCCAGGAAAGAAAGTCACCATCATCCTTTAGGGACAGATGTTCGAACACAAGTTTTTTCAAGATAGTTTCGTTCATTCTACCGTCTATTTGCATTGAAACCGCTCTCAAGGTTTCCAATCCTATGTAATACGCGCTACCTTCATCGCCTATAATGCTCCCCCATCCTCCACATCGAGAATCCCTTCCCCCTCTTTTTGCATAAGCTATACTTCCAGTACCGGCTACGATGTGTATGCCATCCTTTCCCTTTGTCCCGGCGTACCATCCCACCACAACATCGTTTACGATGACGAGGGGTCTCACTCCGAGTATCTCTTCAACTATTTTTGAGTAAGCTTTCTCTACATCAGGAAATTCTCCGCAAGCCGGCATTCCCATACCAACAGCCAGGTCTTCTTTTGGAAAAGCTCTTAGAAACTTCAAGGCATCTTCAAGACTTTTCTTGGTGATCGTTTCCCCACTCTCTAGTATGTTCGAGCTACCACCTTTCCCAAATCCGATGATGTTGCCATTTAAATCCACTGCCATGGCACTCGTTTTAGTTCCTCCACCATCAACACCGACGATTATCACAGAATCACCTCGTGGTATTTTTTTATAGATCTCAAAACTCTCTCTTTTAAGAGAGAGCGGGCATCTCTTGATATCACTTTGTTGATCACATCATAAAACAGATCAGGGAAGAACTGAGAAATGAGTCCGATTGGTATATCGACGCCATCGAAGTTTTTCCAGAGCTTTTCAAGAATGTTTGAAGCTTCTGTCCAGTAATACCTAATCCTGTCGAAAAGGCTGTATTTTAGATAAACTGGATCTGGCGACTCGTAGTATTTATTCCAATATTTCGGATTTTCTTTCATAATCTCTAGGAGTTTGTCTTTGAGATTCGATGGATTTTCAAATCCCATCTCATTCTCTATAAAGGACAAAGCGAACAATCCCTCTCTGTATTTAAAGGTGAACTCTGGCCCAACTTTGAGTATGGCAAACCCATCTTTTACCATCTCAGCCAACCTCTCAGGAGGTTGGAAATCCGTCGAGTGAGCTTCGAAGACGAATGGATAATCGTTCAAAGCCTTTGATAGATCGGATACCCTTGATCTCTCATACAGCCTGACAGAGTTTCCGAAAAATTCCGCTCCAGGCTGGACAACGAATGCCACAACACGTTTCCAAGCATCGTGAAGGCCTTTTGCTTTGAATGCCTCCTTCGATAACTCGACAGTTTTTTTAAACTCATCCAGAGATGTTACATAATCCTCCTCAGATACAGTTCCACCTGCAGGCGGAACTTCTGTTCCGAGAACATACACGGGTTTTCTGCCAAAAGCTTCAGCAGCTTTTTCGGCAATTTCGCACATCTCAGCCTGCCTTTTGGCTATGAGCTCTGGAGATATGTGGTCGTCATCTCCCAGTTTGAAGCTTGCGTCAAGGTGAATCTTCTCGTATCCAGCTTTTACATATCTCCAGACGAGCTCTTTTGCTTTTTCCATAGCTATCTCAGAGTTGAGGTTTTTCCATGGTAGTGGTCCAAGATGATCCCCACCGAGTATAATCCTATCTTCAGGGATACCATGTTTCCTCGCTAGTTTGGAAATTTTACTCACAAAATCTTCCGGTTTTAGGCCCGTGTACCCACCGTCTTGGTTAACTTGATTTGAAGTGGATTCAACGAGAATCTTCCCGTCTTTATCCTTCATGTATTCAAATAGAAAATCGAGAACATCGAAATTCGCTGTGCAGGTAGAGAATATCCCAGATTTTCTTTCCTTTATATTCTGAAAAAATTTTTCAAGCTTCACGATATCATCTCCCATCGTCAAGTTTGACTACTTTTGTGAGATTTCGAGGATTCTCGATATCTACTCCCTTTCTTCTAGCAAGGTTGTACCCAAGGAGCTGTGAAAATATAACCTGGATAAAAGAATCTTCGTAGAAATTGGTCATTTTTCTTCTCAGGATGGCTTTTCCTCTCATTTGATTTATCTCGTTTGCAAGCTTCTTTTCCTCCTCTCCGTCGCCGAAGATGACTACTCTTACACCTTCCTCCACAAGCGACTTTGGGCCATGTCTGTATTCGAGTGTTGAGTAAGCTTCCGTAGTGGTGAGGGACATTTCTTGAAGCTTCAGAGCAGATTCGCGAGCTATTCCTTCGTAGGGTCCCGTTCCGAGAAATACATAGTGGCTACCGTCTGAAAATTCCTCTGCCTCTTTTGAGAATCTTTCAAATTCATCTTCTAGAGATTTGAAAAGAGTCTCATAAGCCATCTCTTTATCAAGATTAGATGCCATTTCTGTGGTAAGCTGAAGAAACAAGAGCATACCAGTAAAGGATTTGGTCATTACCACGGATTCTTCTGTATAAGGAAGAATAATGGGGAAATCAACTGTTTTGACAAGGCTACTGTTCTCTTCCAGTGTAATCCCGGCTGTTTTGACGCCTAAACCGTTGAATATCTCTACCGCTCTCAAAACTTCTGTGGTTTCTCCAGATCTGGATATCATAACCACCAGGGGATTGCTGAGTTTCGGTACGCTCCATTCTTTTGCAAGAATCACCTCGCCAGCTGGAAGAGAAAAGGATAACTTCTTTAAAATTCCTGATGTATATCTCGAAGCTGTGAGTGATATGTAGTAGGAAGAGCCGCAGCCTATGAAGAATATCTCATCGTGAGATTTCAGAAGATCTGCAAAATTGCCTCCACTTTCATTTGTCCATTTGTAAACTTCTGGGAGCACTCTTAACTGATCCTTTATATCTTGAAGGACTGGCATATACATCCCTCCCGATCTATTTATTTTACATTTATGACAACATTAGATCGCTTTAGATCTATTCTACTATAATTATCCGTCAGTAGATAAAAGTAAAAATGCGAGTAAATTTGAGTATAGGTTCAAAAATTCCTTTTAAATCCATATATTTACTTATAAATACGAACTGCTGCATTTTTCATCCAAATCAGGTCTTTCATTTTTTCGAAATTGATATGATATTATCTAAAACGATCTTAAAAGTTATAGGAGTTGATCGAATGAAGGAAGTAAGGTTCGAAAGGATTATGGAGATACTCAAAAGAAGGGGATACGCAACTGTAGATGAGATAGCAAAGGAGCTCGGAATATCCAAGATAACCGCAAGGAGAGATTTGAGTTTCTTGGAATCTCAGGGACTTGTTGAAAGAAGAAGGGGAGGAGCTCTCTTAAAAAACTTCCATCGGGAGATACCATTTTTTATGAAGCTTGAGAGGAGAAAAAATCAAAAGATAAGAGTGGCTAAGGAAGCGGTGAAGCTTCTAAACAGTGGAGATGTGATATTCGCATCTGGAGGCACGACAGTCTACTACACCGTTCAAGAGATCTCAAGATCTGATGTTAGCGATATAACCATAATGACAAACTCCATAACGACTGCCTGGGCGGTGATAAATTCCCAAAAACCCATATCTCTCATACACACAGGTGGAAGTGTTAGAGAGGGATCTTTTGAGTGTGTAGGAGCTCAGGTGATGTCGTTCGTTGAAAGAACGAATGCCGATGTGTTCTTGATAGGAGTCAATGGAATAGATCTTGAAAAGGGGATAAGCTTTGATAACTACGAGGAAAGCCTTATAGCCCAAAAGATGATAGAAAACTCCTCTAAAGTGATAGTGGTCTCGGATTCCAGTAAGCTGGGAAAGGTATCACCTTACAAAGTATCTGACCTGGATGGGGTGGATTTCTTAGTTGTAGATGATTCTGAAAAGTCGAGAAAGATCAAGAAGGTAGTGGAGAATATGGGAATTAAAGTAATACTGGCGTGATAAATGTTTTTCCTTCGTCAAAATTTCTCTTAGGAGGTGGTGTTATGAAGAAACTTGGGATAGTTCTAATGGTTCTTATCCTCGCATTCTCGGTTGAAGTGTTTGCAACGAGAACGCTCAGAGTGCTCATGCCTATAGGTGGAGGCTATACCATTGAGGATCAGGAAGCCATTGCTAAGGAATTCGAGCAAACACATCCAGATGTTAAGATCCAGATGGAGTTTGTCGGATGGGGAGACCTTTGGAACAAGATAATAACTTCCATAGGTGCTGGAGCTGCCCCAGATGTCATGTACATAGGTTCCAGATGGATACCTGCCCTTGCCGATATGGGAGCGATCATACCACTTGATAAGTACATAACACCTGAGAAGAGAGCCCTTTACTACAAAACAGTTTGGGACACCGTTACATACAAGGGGCATGTATGGGGTGTCGTCAGAGCGATGTCCACGAAAGTCTTCATATACAACAAAGATCTTTTCAACAAGTATGGAGTAAAAATCCCGAAGAATTGGGATGAACTCCTCGCCGCGGCTAAGAAAATCTACCATCCAGCGGAAGGGATATACGGTATAGCCATGGCTGGTAAGAAATTCGTATCAACCGTAACGCAGTTCCAGCAGTATTTGTACGCAAATGACGGGAGAATTGTTGATGAAAACGGAAAGGTTGTAATAAACGACAAGAAAGCCGTTAGAGCTTTGGAATTCTACAAGGATCTGTCAGAGTATGCCCAGCCTGGAATAATTGAATGGAAAAGGGAAGATCTCATAAAACTCTTTGAAGCTGGAAAAGTTGGAATGTACATAGACCATGTTCACAACGCAAGAAGAGCGATGGAAAAGGGTATAAATGTCGGCTTCTTCCTCATACCCGGAGGGCCTGATTCGAGTAAACCGTACTCGACTGTCATAGTTACCGACTGTATATCCATATCCTCCCAGTCCAAGAATGTTGATCTCGCTGTCGAGTTCATGAACTACATGACAAGCTTTGAGAAACAGAAAGAGTGGGATCTCAAACTTGGATTTGTTCCACCGATGATCAAAGAAAAAGATCTTCCTGAATTCCAGAAATGGTATTGGAAACCTTACATAGAGGCTATAAAGTACGGATACCCAGAAGCCGTTGGAATAAAAGATTGGGAAGGGACACAGGAGGCAATTCTTGATGCCATACACTCTGTGCTCCTTGGATACTCTGATCCACAGACGGCCCTTGACAGAGCAGCCCGTATAATCGAGATACTGCAGAAATGACAAAAAATGCGGGGAGGAACTCCTCCCCGCTTTTGTGGAGGGAAAGATATGAGAAAAAGTACCCCTTATGTGCTCACGCTCCCTTTAATAGCCGCTTTTCTGATATTTCTTTTGTACCCTCTTTACAAGGTTTTCATGGATTCTTTCTACCAGGCTAGTTTTCTTAACCCTTTCTATAGAAAGTTCGTCGGACTTGATAACTACAAGTGGCTCTTCACATTCAAGCTCTTCAACCCGAAAATGTCCTATTTTCTATCCGCCTTCTGGAAATCTCTCGTTTGGGTTTCAGGATCGGTTGGGATAAAAGTTGTTCTGGGAGTTCTGGGAGCATCTCTTCTCAACAGCAGATATTTGGCTGGGAAGAAAGTTTACAGAACACTCGTTATAATTCCGTGGGCTATTCCATGGGCTATGGCTTCTATGATGTGGGCTTGGACGCTCAACAGTGAATTTGGAGTAGTCAATTCGATATTGATGAATCTTCATATAGTCAATAGGCCTGTGACTTTTTTGTCCTATCCAACCACAGCTTTTCTGACCACTATGGTTGTAGATGCGTGGATGGGGCTTCCTTTTATGATAATAATGATCCTATCTGGACTCCAAACGATTCCAGAGAGTTTGTACGAAGCTGCAACTATAGATGGGGCTGGTGATGTCAAGAAATTCTTTTACATTACTATTCCTATGATAAAACCTGTACTTCTGACCGTTACACTTCTCTCAACGGTCTGGACTTTCAACTCGTTTGACATAATTTGGATTCTAACTCAAGGAGGACCTATGAGTGCCACAGAAACTCTGCCAGTGGCCATATATAAAGTGGCGTTCCTCATGATAAGGTTTGGTGGAATAGGAAAAGCATCTGCAATGACGATATTCCAGGTGGCGGTTGTCACGCTCATATCTGTATTTTATATAAGAACCCTGAGAAAGGGGGCGGAGCTGTGAAAAACAAAGTGCTCAAAAAGGTTCTGTACCAGATTTTTGCAGTATTGCTCATGGTCTTCTTGCTACTTCCGATATATCAGATGGTTATAACGGCTCTCCGCCCGGCGAATCTCCCTTGGAAGTCTCCAATGCCTCTTATTCCGGAGAAAATTACCCTTTCAAATTTCGTAACGGCATTTGATATAGTTCCAAGACTTCCAAGATATCTTTTGAACAGCTTTATATACGGTATAGGTGTAAGTGTGATATCGCTCCTTGTGGCGATACCCGCAGGTTATGCATTGGCAAGATACAACTTTCGGCTTAGAAAACCCATAATGATATTTGTCATATACGCAAACATGTTTGCGCCAATAATGCTGCTCGTTCCTATATATGTCATAATGAAGAAATTCGGTTTGATAAACACCTACCTGTCAGTTATACTTTCAGGCTCTATATTCACCATTCCTTTATCTACATGGCTTGTAACCTCGTACATGCAGACTATTCCTAAAGGGATAGAGGAAGCCGCTCTCATAGACGGATGTTCCGATTATTCAGTGATAACCAAGATAGTTCTACCCATGATAAGTCCTGCGATGGTATCAGTTTTCATATACGCATTTGTCACTGGTTGGAGTCAGCAATTTATACTCGCGCTCACTTTGATAAAAACTGATACTCTCATGCCAATAACTCAGGGACTTTATCAGTTCTTCACAAGGAGCTCCGTCAGATGGAATGAGTTGATGGCGGCAATACTGATGTCCACCTTGGTTCCTGTCACGATGTTTCTCCTCGTTCAAAGATATATAGTTAAAGGTTTGACTTCTGGAAGCGTTAAAGAATGAAGCTGTGAGATAATACCCACCAGGGGGGATAAAACATGGGAGAGATTATCTATGGCTACGCCTTTCACGGGAAGGTAAGGTTCTCTGTTGTGGACTCAAGAGATTTTGTGGAAGAAGCTCGGCTGAGACACGAACTATCTCCGATAGCCACAGCCGCTCTTGGTAGAGCAATAACCGCCGCTGCTCTCTTCACTCCTTGGCTTGATGAGATTGAAACCCTAACTTTTGATTTTGAAACAAAAGGTCCAATAGGAAGAATAGTTGCTCAAGGA
>WGAO01000119.1 GCA_015489065.1 Thermotogaceae bacterium
ACCCTTATGACCCTCCCTTCTATACCATGCGGGAGTTTGAGAGATGTGTCCTTCACATCTTTTCCTCTCTCACCAAAAACCGATCTTATTATCTTTTCTTCAGGTGTGGTGTCGCTTTCTCCTTTGGGCGTGACTTTTCCGACGAGTATTGCCTGAGATCCCCCATATACTGAAACCACATATGCACCTATTCTTATTATTCCGTCTTCATCCAGGTTTTTGAGGAGCTCTTTTGAAACATTTGGGATATCTGCGGTGATCTCTTCTGGTCCGAGTCTTGTATCCCTTGCCTGAGTCTCATATACTTCTATGTGAACCGATGTGAAGGTATCTTTTTCAAGCAATTCTTCGCTCACCAATATGGCGTCCTCGTAGTTGTATCCTTCCCAAGGCATGAAGGCGACCAGTATGTTCTTCCCAAGTGCGAGCTCTCCCATATCGGTAGCCGGACCGTCCGCTATTGGATCTCCCGCTTTGACAAATTCGCCTTCTTCCACTATAGGGCGCTGGTTTATCATCGTGTCCTGATTAGATCTAATGAATTTCAGAAGGGTATATTCATCAACTATTGGATTTCCGTTTTCATCTAGTAGTTCTTTTCCATTCTCATCAGTTCTATGCACTATGATTCTTCTAGAATCGACCTTCTTGACTATTCCATCATGCTTTGCAAGAACGACATATCCACTGTTCATGGCAGCTACAGATTCCATACCAGTTCCAACGAGTGGCGCTTCAGATTTGACAAGTGGAACAGCCTGTCTTTGCATGTTTGATCCCATCAAAGCTCTGCTTGCATCATCGTGCTCTAGGAAAGGAATTAAAGATGCCGAGACGCTGAAAGGTTGCTTTGGTGAGACATCCATTAAATGGACTTCATTTGGAGGGACGAATCTTATATCTTCAGCTTTTCTAACTAAAACCCTGTCTTCAATAAGGCGTCCCTCTTCATCCATCTTTGCAGTTGCGGTGGCTATGTTGTACTTCTCCTCTTCATCCGCAGTCAAATAGATTATCTCATCTGTGACCTTTCCATCTATTACTTTTCTATAGGGGGTTATTAGGAACCCGTATTTATCTATATCCGCGTATATCGCAAGGGATGTTATGAAACCTATATTTGCACCTTCCGGAGTCTCGATCGGACACATCCTTCCGTATTGGGAGTAGTGAACATTTCTCGCTTCGAAAACTTTCGATTCTCTTCTCAATCCTCCGGGTCCAACTGCAGATATTCTCCTCTTGTGTGTGAGCTCTGAAAGTGGGTTAACCTGATCCATGAATTGAGAAAGTTGGTTAGTAGCAAAGAACTGATTCACGGTGCTTATGACGGTCTTGACATTTATCAAGCTCTGAACATTCACAGAAGCCAGGTTGTTGTAGAGAGAGAGTCTCTCCTGCATCGCTTTTTGGGCTCTTGCAAAAGTCCTTTCGAATTCCCTCAGAATAAGCTCTCCAACCGTCCTTATTCTTTTATTTCCTAGATGATCCTTTGTGTCAAATGGTATTGGATTCACTTCTCTGTTGACATTTGTTAGATATCTCATTCCGGCGAATACGGCTATATCCATCTCGGCTTTGTAGCTTTTCTTCATGTAAGCCATAAACTTCTTCAGATCGTATGTAGCGGTTTGATGTTCTGGCAGGTATTCCTCATAGAATATGTTTATGAGCTTTCTGAGATCTGACTGATCCACTTCGAAGTCGTTCATGTATCTGTTCTCAAAATAATCGAAAAGGTGTCTTGCTGCGAGGATTATGTCCATTATGGTCAATGTCAGGCTGGTTTCTTCATACTCAACATCTTTGACTTCTTCTGGATCTTTTCCCTCTATCTCAACAAGATATTTTCTGTAGATGTCTCTCATCTTTTTGTTTGCTTTGTACCTTCCAACCTCCGAGAGATCGTATCTCTCACTTGAAAAGAAAAGATCGTGAATATGCCTTTTGGCAGCGTTGATCCTCGGCAATTCATCAGGTCTGAGTTTTCTGAATATTTCTATATAGGCATCAAATTCTGTAACTTCACCTATACCAAATATTTCATCAGTTTCTACACTCTCATCTTTTTTCTTTAGAACACTTTTTACCATTTGTTCGAAGGTGTTTTGAGCTATTGGGTGAAGGATTTTCACTTTCTCAAGATCAGAATCGAGGATTTTTTCGGCCAAATCTTTCGTTAGAACTGACAATCTGTGAGCTACGACCTCTCCATCTATGATGACATCTTCCAAAAAGATGGATCCAACATGGAGAAGTACGCTATCTCTGTCATTCGCATCAAGCCATGTTGGGAAAAGATCGAATATGCTCTCGTCGTCAGTTCCATATTTTATTGCTTTGAGGAACAAAAAGAAGTTTACTTTCTTTCCATCAAGGGAAGCATAGAGAACTCCGTCAAATGGATCCAGAAGAACCTCAAGCCACGCTCCTCTTGCTGGAAGGAAATATCCCCCGTACTCTTCATCGTCTATGTAGTTGTCTGGATAATATAAACCTGGAGATACAACTATCTGCGACACAACTGTTCTCTCAGCTCCATTTATCACGAATGTTCCTCTATCAGTCATATCGGGTATATATCCCAAAAATGCCTCTTCTTCCTTCATCTCGCCGGTTTTAAGATCTGTAACCCGTGCGGTGACATAGACTGGAACGGTGTAAGTCAATCCCTTTAGCCTACATTCAAGTGGATCGAACTGTGGTTTGTCTACTCTGATCTTGGTAAATTCAAGAACGAACCCCTTGTCTTTCTTTTCTTTTGCGGCAGAAGTCTGTATTGGTGAGAATTTCTGCAAAACCTTGAGTAAACCTTCTTGCAAGAACTGTCGATAGGAATTCTTCTGTATGTGCGTCAAATCAGGGACGGGAATCGGTTCTCTTATCTTTGCAAAGGAGACTCTCTCCCTCTTTCCGCTCTTTACCTTTTTCATTCTATCACCTCGTAGAGGAAATTTATGTCTCGCAACAAAAAAACTGGGGAAATCTCCCCCTTAAAGTTGATTTTAGTGCCGATGTATTAGATCATACAACACAAAAAATGTCAACGGAGTAAACTCCGCTGGATGTGGTCTGTACACAATTTTACTCCTGATTTTGGAGAGCTCATCTCCAAGCACGATGGTGAGTATACAACAAGTAGGCGGAGAAATCCAAGGTTTTTCTACTTTGCACACAACTTGCTTGCATGATAGAATTTTACTACCAAATTCAACTTGGGAAGGGAGGGATATCAGGCATGAGGAAACTTCTCGGAATTTCTTTAGTTCTTTTAACGGTTTTTAGCATCGCAGCAACTCTTAACTACGCTCTTTATGAAGAGCCAAAGACTTTGAACATTTGGAACTACTACGGGCCTGGTACAACAGTTTGGAGCAGTTATGTGCTTGGTGGAAGGTGGGGAAGTCTCTATACCTACTCTGATCAGAGGTTTGATTACATACCGTCTTTTGCAGCTGACATGCCGCAGAAAGGCAAGGAAGGGAAACTCTTTGTATACACCATAAAACTCAGAAAAGGCGTCAAATGGAGCGACGGAACGCCATTCACTGCTGATGATGTGGTCTTCACGATAAACACCGTTCTGAAGCTTATAAAAGACTACGGACTCGGTGGAAACTGGGCTGCTTCCTATGATCCCCAGTTTGTGGATCACGCTTCCAAAGTCGACGACTACACGGTGAAGATTTACTTCAAGAAACTAGGGCTTGCTAAGGTTGAGTTCGGAGCTCTTATGGGACCGATCGTCCAGAAGAAGTACTGGGAGCCGATAGTAAACGAAGCTCTCAAGCAGAAGAATCCGCTCCAGTATCTGTACGATGAGAAATGGGCTGCTAATGAGCCGGTAGTTGGTGCGTTCCAGATAGTCAAGCATGAAAAGGGTGCGTTCCTTGAAGAGAAGGCTATACCGAACTATTACGACAGGGGATTCGAAGAGATACTCTACAAGAATGGTGCTGTTGAGCTCAAAGCTCCGAGTGGATGGCACTGGACCGGATATGGAAAACCCGAAGGAGATATTTCTCTTAAAGTAGTTACCGGACCTTACTTTGACGACATAATATACAAGATATTTGCTGAAAGAGCTGTCGCTATCACTTCTCTCATAAAGGGAGATGTCGCTTACATATTTAACCCACTCGGACTCCAAAAAGGTGAGCTCGATCAGCTCAAAGGCGCTGCTGGTGTCAAGATAATCACAAATGCTTCCAATGGATTTAGGTACCTTGCTTTCAACATGAGAAGGTACCCAATGAACATAAAGGAGTTCAGACAGGCTATCGCCGTTCTTATAGACAGAAACTTCCTTACACAGAGAATACTTCAAGGACAGGCGATACCGATGGCAACGGTAGTTCCTCCTGGAAATGCTTTCTGGCACAATCCCAATGTCAAAACGATGGCTGAAAGACTGTTAGGGAAACCCGATTCCCAGATAAGCATGGGCGAAAGATACAGAGAAGCTGTGAAGCTCCTCAAACAGGCTGGATTCAGATGGCTCATAGATCCAAAGATCGTTGGAAACAAAGTTGTTAGAAAGGGAAAGGGACTCATCGGTCCTGATGGAAAACCGGTCAAGCCACTTGAACTCCTCGCACCGGGTCCGGGATACGATCCTATGAGAGCGACAACAGCTCTGTTCATTCAGGATTGGGCGAACGAGCTCGGAATTCCGATAAAGGCAAATCTCGTCGACTTTAACTACATAGTCCAGAAGATATGGGACGAGAACTACAACTACGATATGTACATACTCGGTTGGGGACTTGGGATTTATCCAGACTACATAGCCGACTTCTTCCACAGCAGAAGAGCTGGCCCTGGAGATTTCAACACACCCGGTTACATGAATCCGAAATTCGACAAGCTTGCGGATGAGTTCCTTGAGGCAACGGATATAAACAAAGCAAGAGAACTCGCATTCAAACTCCAAGAAATGATCGCTGAGGATGTTCCATATGTCGTACTATTCACGACGCCAATCTACGAGGCATACAGAGCAGATATGATCAAGTTCCCATACACCAAGGTTCTTGATGGTTTGCAGTCTGTTAACGGACTTCCAACAGCGGTCATGCCAGTATCTAAATAATCTGAACCACCAAATAAAAAAGGGGAGCGTCAGCTCCCCTTTTCTTGTAATTTGGCCAGCTTCTCTTTGGCGTACTCATATCCAACGCTTACTATCTTTAAAGTCTTTGAGAAATCCAAGGTGTCGATATCCTGAACAGGGGGATTCAGATAGATATCCGCCATCTTTGCACGATCTTCATGCATGAAAATGTCTCTTATATGATCTATAAAGACAAGATATGAGTTCCCGGTTTTAGAAGGTTTGGTGATCTTTCGATTTGAAAGATCTACCGCTATAACTCTATCGGCTCCGAGCTTTTTGGCGATATCTACGGGAAGGTTGTTCGTGGTCCCACCATCAACTAATATTCTTCCGTCTATCTCCACTGGGTTGAATATTCCCGGTATTGCCATAGAAGCCTCAATCGCTTTGATGATTTTTCCCTTTGATAAGACGACGGTTTCGCCAGTCTGTATATCCGTAGCTATGGCGTGAAACTCTATTTTTGTGTCGTCAAAAGTTGCATCTTTGAAGCCCTTCTCGAATATTTTAAAGAAAATCCTAGACGGAAGGATGGCCTTAAATGTGTTTGCGTACCAACACCCCAATTTCACGGCGGTTTCTGACATATCACCGCTTATTATCTTTCTCAAATTCAGTTTGGGTTTTCTCGATTTTTCATATGCGTAATAAGCGGCTCTCTCCAATTTTCTGGCGTTTTTCCAGAGAGCATATCTGGCTCCAACAGCCGATCCTATACTGACTCCAACGATCATATCGATGTTTATCTTGAGCTCCTCGATAGCTTTTAAAACTCCTATATGCGCGCCGCCTCTGGCGCCTCCACCTGAGAGAACGAGTGCAGTTTTCATGAGATCAGCCTCCTGAAGACTCCATCTTTTAAGATTGGAATCACATCTAAAGTATCAACACTCATGCAAAAATCTACATCTTTCGAAAATCCGATTTCTATCAAATGCCTTGCATGAGAGGATCTGAGAACCTCTTCTTTTATGTTATGAACACTTTTTGCATACATTTGTGATATTCTCGCAGCATCTGTTGGGTTTTCATCAAGCTCTGCTATCATCCCAGCCAAGAGGAAGTCTTCTAATGATATTTCTCCGTTATCACCAGAGCAGATTAAATCAGCTCTGTCAAAGGATGAGAT
>WGAO01000120.1 GCA_015489065.1 Thermotogaceae bacterium
ATTCAGAAGTCTATAGGATAAATCTGTAATATCAATCTCAAATTCAATACTTAGGGCGCACGAATGCGCCCGTTTTCTGTGGTATACTGACCTTTGCTTTGGACACATTTGAAAGGAGGAAGGTTTTATGGAGTGGGTTTACATAGAAGACCTGAAGGATCATATAGGAGAGTCTGTCGAACTCAGAGGTTGGGTTTGGAGATCGAGATCAAGCGGAAAGATATCTTTTATAAACTTCAGAGATGGTACAGGTTTTGTTCAGGTTGTCGTTGAAAGGTCTACTATAGGTGACGAGAAGTTCAAAAGTGTGAAGAAACTTCCAATGGAGACCTCTCTTATCGTCAGGGGAAAGGTCAGAGAAGAGGAGAGGGCTCCAGGAGGAGTAGAGATACTGGCTGAAGATGTTGAAGTTGTTAGCATTCCATCAGAACCTTTCCCGATAACAAAGCCAGATCATGGAATTGATTACCTATTTGACAGAAGGCACCTTTGGCTCAGATCGAGAAGGCAGTTCCACATATTGAGGCTCAGAGACAAAGTTATAAGAGCGATAAGAGAGTTCTACTGGAAAAGAAAATTTGTCTTGGTGGATACGCCGATATTCACTGGAGCTATAGGTGAAGCGGCTGGAAATTTATTCGAGCTCGATTACTTTGACTACGGAAAAGTCTACCTGGCGCAAACTGGTCAGCTCTATCTTGAAGCCGCAGCTCTTGCTCTTGGAAAAGTGTACAACTTGGGCCCGACCTTCAGAGCAGAGAAATCGAAGACAAGAAGACATCTCATAGAGTTTTGGATGAACGAAGCTGAAGTTGCCTATTACGAGCACGAGGATAATTTGAGACTTCAGGAAGATCTGGTGAGTTACATCGTGAAATATGTTCTTGAGAACGGCTTGGATCACTTGGAATTTCTAAAGAGAGATATAAAGAAACTGGAGAAAATCGAACCACCGTTTCCAAGGATCACATACACAGAAGCGGTGAAATTCCTTCAGAAGAAAGGATTCAATATAGAGTGGGGAGACGATTTTGGCGGAGATGAGGAAACTGCAATAGCTGAGCAGTTCGACAAGCCCGTGTTTGTAACACATTATCCAAGAAAGTCCAAAGCTTTTTACATGCAGCCAGATCCCGATAACCCGGATGTAGTGCTATGTGACGACCTCTTAGCTCCAGAGGGATACGGCGAGATAATTGGAGCATCTCAGCGTATACACGACTATGATCTCCTCGTTGAGAGAATAAAAGAGTTTAACTTGCCCCTTGAAGCGTATGACTGGTATCTAGATCTCAGGAAATGGGGATCCGTTCCTCACAGCGGATTTGGTCTTGGTGTTGAGAGGACAATATCTTGGATAGCTGGACTTGAACATGTCAGGGAAGCGATACCATTCCCAAGAACTCTTTATAGAGTACATCCATGAGGGGTGATTGAAATAGCAAGGGTTTTCTTAAGAAGTGACATTAAAAATCGTATAAAGAATGGGCATCCTTGGATATATGACGGTGAGATAGACAGAATAGAGGGAGAATTCTCCGATGGAGATATTGTGGATGTTTTCTATCACTCCAGAGATTTCCTAGGAAGAGGCTATATAAATTCAAAATCCCGTATAAGAATCCGTCTTCTTACCAGAAAATACGAAGAGATAGACAAAGATTTCTTTTTGAACAAGATAAGAGATATCGTATCGTGGAAGAAAAAACTCGTGAAGGACACAGATGCCTTCAGGGTGGTTTTCAGTGAAGCGGATGGACTTCCAGGACTTGTCGTGGATAAATACTCAAGCTACCTTGTAATTCAAATAGGGACACTTGGCATGGAGAAGCAAAAAACTAAAGTGATCGACGCTCTCGTTGAGGAATTTGATCCAAAGGGAATATACGAAAAGTCCGATTACGCCGCGCGAGAGAGAGAAGGCTTGAAAAAATTCAGGGGATGGATATACAAAAGCGGGCCTGAACTGATAGAGTACCACTCAAACGGCTTGAAATTCTACGCTGATACAAAAGGGCAAAAGACAGGAGCTTTTCTGGATCAAAGAGAGAACGCAAAACTCATCAAGGATTTTGTTAAGGATGAAGTAATTTTAGATGTCTTCTCCTACACCGGAAATTTCGCCGCTCATGCTTTAAAGTATGGTGCAAAACATATAACTCTTGTGGATTATTCAGAGAGAGCTCTCGATGTGGCAAAGATGATTTTGGATGAGAACGGTTTTTCCGGAAAGTACGATCTCGTTCTGGGAAATGCGTTCGATAAGCTGAGAGAGATAGACCGTTCTGGTGAAAAGAAATACGGCGTTGTGATATTAGATCCGCCAGCTTTCGCAAAATCTATGAGTGATAAGAGAAGTGCGTACAGGGGATACAAAGAGATAAATCTCAGAGCGATGAGAATCCTTCCAAATAGCGGAATTCTGATAACCTCTTCCTGCAGCAGAGTTGTGAGCGAGCAGGAATTTATGATAGTTCTCTACGATGCAGCCTCTGATACAAAAAGGAGAATAAGGATACTTCAAAAAGGCTTTCAGCCACCGGATCATTCACCACAGATCAACATCTTTGAAACATTCTATCTGAAATTCTTCGTGCTCAGGATTGAAGGGATGGTATGAGATGCCCAGTGGAATACTGAATGCATTCAAACCAAAAGGTCCAACCTCTCACGATGTAGTAGATGAGATAAGAAGAAAGACCGGAATAAAGAAAGTAGGGCATGCTGGAACACTCGATCCCTTTGCAAAGGGAGTACTTGTCGTTGGTGTTGGTAGAAAAGCAACGAGAATTCTGGATCTTTTAAAGGGAAGGAAAAAAATCTATTGGGTTAAGATGAGACTCGGCATAGTAACAGAGACATTCGATATAACAGGTCAGGTGGTTGAAGAAAACGAATGTGATGTTGATTTTGAAAGTGTGAAGTCCGCGGTTGAGAAATTCATTGGGGAATACGATCAAGTTCCACCCGCATACTCTGCGAGAAAATACAAGGGGAAGAAATTATACGAATTGGCAAGGGAAGGAAAGATAATAAGACTTCCACCAAAAAGGGTAAAGATATACAAAATATGGAACCTGGAGTTTGATTTCCCGTATGTGTCCTTTAGGGTTGAAACTTCACCGGGAACCTATGTGAGGTCCCTTTGTATGGATATAGGCTATGAGCTTGGATGCGGTGCTACGGCGATTGATCTTGTCAGAGAATCAGTTGGCGAATTCAAACTGGAGGATTCTCTGAACCCATTTGAAGCGTCTCCAAAAAAGATAGAAGAAAACCTGATTCCCATAGAGAAAGTGCTTGGGAATCTTCCAGGCATTGAGCTTAAGCAAGAAGCTGTGGAAAGAGTTCTGAATGGATCTCACATACAAACGAGCTATATTGATAAAATTCTGGGAGAGTTCGAAAAGGGTGAAATTCTGAGAATCACATGGAATGGAAAGATAATAGCTCTTGCAAAGTCAGAGAGAACTTCGAAGTTTTTGAAAACCCTTCTCAAACTGAGAAGAGACGAAAGAGTTGCAAGATTAGAAAAAGTTCTGGGGGAATTGAGTTGATAGTCGCAAGTGTCGGGGTTTTTGATGGTGTTCACTCAGCTCATAGACAGATTTTGAAAGATCTTAAATCTATGGCAAAAAGACACTCTTTACCATCTGCAGTTTTTACGATGGTATATCCCATGGAGTATTACAGGAAGAATTTTCCAGGACTTCTGATTTCTCCAGCGGAGAGAGCTCAGATACTTCAAGATTTAGTAGATGAAGTCTACTTCTTGGATCTTGCAGAGATATCAGATATGTCTGCAGAGGACTTTGTGCGCTTTCTAAAAAAATTCGGGGTGATCGGTCTGGTTGTGGGGGACGACTTTAAATTTGGAAAAGGCGGAGAAGGAGATGTCGAGCTTCTAAAAGAACTATGCGCGGAACTTGGAATTGATGTCCAAGTTGTCAGAGAGCTCAGATGTAATGGAGAGAGAGTCAGCAGCAGCAGAATAAGAAAGCTTGTTATGGAAGGAAATATGAAAAAAGCGGCACAACTCTTGGGAAGACCGTTTTCAATATCTGGAAAGATATACAGGGATATGGGGCTTGGAAGGAAGATAGGTTTTCCAACAGCGAATCTAGACAGAGGACCTGAGATATTGGTTGTTCCGAAAAGCGGGGTTTATTTTTCTAAAGTAAGCTTCCTCGATAGAGTTATGTATGGCGTTACAAATATTGGAACACGGCCTACGATTGGTGGAGAGGACGTAATAAAATATGAGACACACATATTGGATTTCAACGGGGATATCTATGGTGTATTCATGAGGGTAGAACTGCTCGAATACATGAGAAGTGAAGAGAAATTCTCAAACCTAGAAGAGCTCAAAGCTGCCATATCGAGAGATGTCAAAGTGGCAAGGGAGATGATAGCTCATGTCGAAAAGAATAGCTAATATTTTCGTCGTTGCATCGATATATGTCGGCATATCATACCTTCTCTGGATATCGAAAACAGATATCGTTGATTCGATCGTATCTATACCACTTTTACTCGCTGTTCTATTCAGAAAAAAGTTCAATTCTTTTGAAAAGTTCATGGTGATATTTTTGGGAATAGCGGTATCAAGAGGAGCACAGGCTCTTCTCCTCACGCCGGGAACTTTGTGGAGGGGTGTTCTGTCTGGAATCGGAGGTTCTCTTATCTTAAGAAGTAGATCGCCTAAGAAGCTTTTTTCGTTTATAATCCCACCAGTCATGCCAGCGGTTTATCAACTAATGGTGAACGGCTGGAAGATGGCTTTGGTGAATTATTTAGTCACAACAATCATAGCGTATACAATTACGAGGAGGGAGGTTTGAAGTCATGAAGATACTCTTGGCAGGAGCTCCTGGAGCCGCAGCTGCACCTGCTGCTAGGACTGCGGCCGGAGGAGGATCATGGTTCAGCTTGATTTTCATGTTAGTCGTTTTCTTTGGACTTTTCTATTTCATGGTAATTATTCCGCAGCGAAGACGAGAGAGAGAATTTCAAAGAATGATAAGTAGCATGAAAAGAGGTGACATAGTAATAACAGCTGGAGGAATTGTTGGAAAGATCATAGCGATAGACAAAGACACCGTTAAAATTAAAACTGCGAACTCTACTGAGATCGAAATAACTAAAAAAGGAATCTCAACTGTCATAAAACAGAAGGAGCAAAGAGAAAGCAAGGAGGAGAACGAAGAGAAGAAGGAGGGATGACGAGTGAAACATCAAAAAATGTGGGCTTCTATATCGCTTCTGGTCATAGCACTCGCTCTTTTAGCCCTCTTTTGGCCGAAGGGCACGGGAAGCGGACTATTGAGAAACATAAAGTTAGGACTTGATATAAGTGGTGGAGTCAGGCTTGAGTACAAAGTTATACCTGAAGAAGAAGTTGGAAGAGGAATACAGGAAGTTGTTGACGATGTTTGGATGGTTCTAAGAAGAAGATTAGATGACGCCGGATATACGGAAGCTGTCCTAAGAAAAGCTTACAAAGAGGACGGAGCCTACATAATAGTAGAGATACCTGAAGCTACGAGTTCTCAAGAAGCTGAAAAACTCATAGGATCAACCGGTATTCTTTACTTTGCAGAGGTCTTGGAAGTTTCTGACACGAAACCTCCCGTCCTCACATCTGAGTGGAAAAAAGGTGCGGATGGAAAGTGGTACAGAATCAACCCGAACATTGGAGGCATAACCCTTAAGGCGCCAAAGATTAGGTATGCTACCCCCGAACCAAATACGAGAGAGGGTGGCTGGATAGTAAGCTTTGCTCTTGCCGACGCCAAGGATATAGAGAAGTTCAGACAGATAACCGAAAGACTTTACAAGAGAAGATTAGCGATAGTTCTTGATCAGACAGTAGAATTCGCCGGAATAGTCGAAGATGTGATAAGCAACGGTCAGGCTGTTATAAGGGGGAATTTCACTCTCGAGGAAGCGAAGAACCTAGCGGCTATACTGAAGAGCGGTGCTCTGCCGGCGAGACTTGAGCTCACCTACTCAATGACTGTTGCACCACTTCTTGGAAAAGACATAATAAGCGCCTCGATAAAAGCGGGAATCTGGGGAATCGTCATCGTCATGATCTACATGATACTCTTTTATGGAGTTATGGGGGTCGTCGCAGATATCGCCATACTTTACAACACATTTTTGCTCCTCGGAATCTTAGCTGCAACAAAGGCCATTCTTACGCTCCCCGGTATCGCAGGTATCATATTGACGATAGGTACTACGGTTGATGGAAATATAATTATATACGAGAGGATAAAAGAAGAAATAAGAGCTGGAAAGCCGGTGAGAGCAGCTATAAACGCAGGTTTTGCAAGATCTACCGTGACTTTGGTGGATGCCAACCTTACGACGATAATAACCGCGCTTGTTCTTTACTACTTCGGTGTTGGAACTATCAGAAGTTTCGCAACAACCCTCATAATCGGTATACTCGGATCTCTCTTTGTTAACCTAGTTGTATCCAGACTCATGCTACATTCCTTCGCTGGAGGAATAAGAGTCAAAAAGGTCGAAGGAGGTGCTAAAGCATGAGACGGGAAATCGATTTTGTCGGAAAAAGAGGAATATTCATAACAATATCGTTGATCCTCATCGTACTATCTTTGATATTCATATTCACCAAAGGCTTTGATCTTGGAGTCGATTTTACCGGTGGTACCGAGATGATAATAAGAGTTAAGGGAACAGATGTTACAGAATCCGATATAAGAGAAGTCTTGAGTAAAATCGGGTTCACACACGCAAGGGTTACAAGGAGCGGACTGAGCGTTTCAAAAGAAGAAGGACGCGATTTCATAGTCACAGTCAGGCATATGTTCTTTGCAAAAAGTGCTGACGAGATAGTCAACGAGCTTTACAACAAAGAAGTAGATGCCTACAAGGTATTCTCAGCCGTTCTCGGTCATAATGCAAAAGATTTGGCGAACAAAGTAAACGGTCTGATGGGTTCATTTGAGAAGATAATAGCAGATATGAAAAAAGGAAAGGACCTGACAGAAGATCTCAAGCCGTTCTTTGGAGATAGAGCCTCTGAAGTAGCAAAAGCTGTAAATTCTCTCATAACTCCAGATGAAAGAAAAGCGGATCTTGCTGGAGCGGTTGAGAGAAAGAAAGAGATGATAGAGAAATTCCTTTTGAAGAAATTGATAGAGAAACCCGTTGAGGAGTACGGAAAGGCTAAAGTCGTCGCGAAGATACTCTCTGCGATTGAGAAAAATCTTGGAAAGAAAGCGATGATAATCTCATTCACGGAGATAAGCGGATCAGCAGCACAGGAAATAAGAAGTGGTACATACACGGCGGTTTTAGTCGCCATAATAGCAATACTGATATACATAACCTTCAGGTTTAACTTCATATTCGGTGTCGGAGCAATACTTGCGTTGATACACGATGTTGTTATAACTCTCGGCTTTTATAGTTTCTTCGGATATGAAATGAATGTTCCAGCTGTCGCCGCGATACTAACGCTCATAGGTTACTCTCTGAACGATACGATAGTCGTTTACGACAGAATAAGAGAGAACTTCAGAAGATACAGAAAAATGGATGTGGAGAGACTTGTGAACAGAAGCATAAACGAAGTCATTGTGAGATCGATAAATACATCTTTAACCACATTCTTCGTAGTTCTAATACTCTTGATATTTGCTGGTAAGACCATTAAGTCGTTTGCATTCGGAATGACGGTAGGAACTATCGTTGGAACTTATTCATCACTCTACATAGCAGCTCCAATAGTGATAAAGTGGGTGAAAAAGTTTTGAAAGTCTCAGATTTTGATTTCGAACTTCCAAAAGAACTCATTGCACAAAAACCTGCTGAGCCGCGTGATAGTGCGCGGCTCATGGTTTTAAATAGGGAATTCAAGCATATAGAACACAGGATATTTCGAGATATAAAGGAATATCTCAAAGAAGGAGATGTCCTCATCCTCAACAACACGAAAGTCATACCAGCTAGACTTCTTGGAAAAAAAATCACAGGCGCAAGGATAGAAGTCTTTCTCCTTGAGAAGATAGAAGATGGAATCTGGAAATGTCTTGTAAAACCTGGGTCGAAGATGAAAGTTGGTTCTGAGTTAGTCTTTAGGAATGGATTATCCGGAAAGGTCATAGCAAGGAATGATGACGGAACGAGGATTATAGAGTTCTCTGCAAAGGAAGATAAAGAGATATTCAGCGCAGGTGAAGTTCCACTTCCTCCATACATAAAAAATCGAGGAATCGATCCTGAGAAATACCAGACCGTTTATGCTCAGAAAGAAGGAGCAGTCGCCGCTCCAACAGCTGGTCTTCACTTTACAAAAGAGCTCTTAGATGAGATCAAAAAAATGGGAGTGAAAGTCGCCTATATCACGCTACATGTCGGACTTGGAACATTCAGACCCGTCAAAGTTGAAAATATTGAAAATCACGAGATGGAGGAGGAATTCTACCATGTTCCCAAGGAAACCGTCGATATTATAAACGATGCTCAGGGAAGGATAATAGCAGTTGGAACAACTGTTGTAAGGACACTTGAGACTATAGCGCGGCTTCCAAAAATGGGTGAATACACTGGAAAGACCGATATCTTCATATACCCTCCATTTGAATTCAAAATGGTCGATGCACTGATAACGAACTTTCATCTTCCACGCTCAACACTCTTAATGCTTGTCTCGGCATTCGCCGGTTTGGATTTGATTAAGAAAGCGTATAAAATAGCCATTGAAAAAGAGTACAGATTCTTCTCCTTTGGAGATGCCATGTTCATTCTGTGAGGTGATACTCATGAGAGAGTGGAGAATTTCCGTAAAAGAACTATCGAAAGTTCTCATGAAAGTACTCAGGAATGTTCCAGTAGTCGGACTTCATTCTGTTCAAACGGCTAAACTCTCCGCACTCGTTGGACAGGTCATGGGATACGGCTCAAGCAAAGTGATGAGACTATATCTTTTGGGCGCCTTTCACGATGTAGGATTGATGATTCCAAAGCTAAGAAAAGATTACGAGAAATTCTCGTTTGATAACGGAATACTCGAACTTCTCAAGCACGAAGACTTGATGGACAATCACGGTATTATTGGGGCTAAGATAATAGAGAGCATACCGATGCTTGAAGAACTTTCCATAGCGATTGAGGAACATCACACACCGGCTTATGAACTTGAAATAGGGGAACTTCACATCATGGCAAACATAATAAACGTAGCAAACATGATGTCGCTTGAACTTTTGAAACACAACAATGTAGCAGATGAGGAATTTATAGAAGATTTCAAAAAATACATAGAAAGCCACAAATCAGAGTACTTCCCGGATATAAGAAGCGCGGCTCTTGAAGCCGCTAAAATGGAAGCCCAGATGATGCTTTCAGCTGATGGAGAAGATCACTGGAATGATTTCGCGGAGATAGATGAGGTTATGGATCTTTCATCGATGATGAGTTTCTTGACACTTGCAGATTATTTGGTTGACTCTATGGACGAGTCTACAAAACACCACTCAACAAGAGTAGCCTTCTTGGCAAGGGAAATAGCAAAAGAACTCCTCACAGAATCTGAAGGAATAGGAGTTTACATAGCAGGAAGGATGCATGATCTTGGGAAGATCTATCTTTCATCTGAAGTGATATCTTCAAGGAACGATAATGACTACCGGTTCAGATTGCATGTTGTGCATACTTACAAAATGTTCGACAATTTCCGATCACTCCCAAATGTCGTTAGCTGGGCTGTTACGCATCATGAGAGACTCGATGGCTCCGGATATCCTTGGCATTTGGAGAGGAAAGATCTATCGATGCCCGCAAGGATTGTTCAACTAGCCGATGAATATGTCTCTCTCGTTGAAAAAGAAGTAGATAATCCCATCGAACTGATAGAAAAGCAATCTGAAAAATTCGATAGGGAAGCTGTTAAGATTTTGGAAAAACTCTTAGAGAACGGATATGACATAACAGAATACTATGATGTCGTCGATATGTATGTCAGGGAGGTAGGAAAGAATGATTGAAACCATCAAGGCGTTAACTGAAGCTTTTGGGCCAAGTGGAAGGGAAGACAAGATCAGAAATTTAATAATTGAGATGATAAAAGATCATGTCGATGGATACAACGTTGATAAGATAGGTAATCTCATAGCCTGGAAAGGAGAGGGCGGAGAACCCGTACTCTTCGTTTCTCATATGGATGAGATAGGAATAGTCATCACCAACGAGATAGAAGAGGGATTTTACAGGATAGAGCCTGTCGGCGGTATGTCTCCTTACTCCGCTTTATCCCGAAGATTCATCTTCGAAGATGGAACAATCGGTGTTGTTAGTGTGGAACATGAAACTTTCGAAGATTATAAAAAAGCCCTGTCAAATATGACCTTTGATAATTTATATCTAGATACAATGGGGAAAAAGATGAAAATAGGCACATTCGGAGTTTATATGTCGTCATTCTACGAAAGTGGAGATCTGATGATGTCAAAAGCTATGGATGACAGATCCGGGGCAGCAGTTTTAGTTGAACTAGTAAAAAAGCTTAAGAACCCAAAGAGAAAATTTTATGTCGCTTTCTCCATTCAAGAAGAAGTAGGGCTTGTTGGAGCATCAGTTGTCGCATATCCTGTGGATGTATCCGAGGCTATAGCAATAGATGTGACAGATTCCGCCGACACTCCAAAGGCTTTCAAAAGAGTGCCGATGAAACTCGGAAAGGGCCCAGCAATAAAGGTAAAAGACAAGATGTCGATAAGCGACAAAAGAATAGTGGACAAGCTCGTAGAAGTTGCAGAAAAAGAGGAGATTCCTTACCAAATGGAAGTTTTGATTTTCGGTGGAACGGATGCCGCAGCTCTTATGAAGACTAAAGATGGAATACCAAGTGCGACAGTATCCATTCCGACAAGATACATACATACACCATCCGAAGTTGTAAGCAAAAAAGATTTTGAAAACACGGTAAAACTTTTGTCAGCTTATGTTCAAAGGGTGTGAGCTGTGAAAGAAAAATTAGAAGATTACCTTAAAAGTTTGAAGCTAAAAATATCCGAAGATACAAGAGAACCGTGGGATGTATACTTCATGAGGATAGCCCTGCTGGTTAGAGAACGCTCGTCGTGTTTTCACAGAAAAGTCGGGGCTGTTATAGTCAAGAGGAACAGAATACTATCAACAGGCTACAACCAACCACCTTCTGGATTTCCACATTGCGATCAGATAGGTTGTATAAGGGATGATCTGGGAATAAAAAGCGGGGAAAATCAAGAAGTGTGCTATGCGCTCCATGCGGAGCAGAATGCTCTCATGCAAGCAGCACGGTTTGGTATAGCTACAGAAGGTGCCACTATCTATGTAACTCACAAACCATGTTCTGTCTGCGCTCGTCTTATAATAAACGCTGGGATAAAGAGGGTCGTCTATCTAGAGGATTACCCAGACCCTTTAACGGATTTTCTTTTTAAGTCAACTGGTGTAAATTTTGAGAGACTAGATATGGGGAGAGGAAAGCTTTGAAAACAAAAGAACTTTTGAAATATCTCAGAATTGACAGATGGCCGACAGTGTGGTGCCCAGGGTGCGGAAATGGAATAATACTCAAAGCATTCCTTGAAGCTGTGGACCAGCTCAAATTGAAGAAAGACAGGGTTGCTGTCGTCTCAGGTATAGGATGTTCTTCAAGAGCCACCGGATATCTTGATTTCAACACAATGCACACACTCCACGGCAGGGCGATAAGTTTCGCAACTGGTGTGAAGCTGGCAAGACCGGAATTTAAGGTTATAGTGATGGGCGGAGACGGAGATCTAGCATCCATAGGTGGAAATCATTTCATACACGCCTGCAGAAGAAATATCGATCTCACAGTAATAGTCTTTAACAACATGATATATGGAATGACCGGAGGTCAGTATTCCCCAACTACGCCAGAAGAAGAGATGGCGTCAACCGCTCCTTACGGTCATATAGAGCAACCCTTCGATATAGCTGAGCTCGCTCTCTCATCTGGAGCAACATATGTCGCAAGAGCTACGGTCTATCACTACAACCTACTCGTCAGATACATAAAGGAAGCAATAGCCCATAAGGGAATATCTGTAGTCGATGCCATAACAAACTGCCACACATATTATGGAAGATATAACGGCATGCCTGAACCCTATCAAATGATGGAATATTTCAAAAATAATTCGGTTACACTGGAAAGAGCAAAGAATATGAGCAAAGAAGAACTCAAAGGGAAGATAATCGTAGGGGTTTTCAAAAAAGAGGAAGGTAAACCTTGTTATCTGGATAGATACGAGAAAATCAGGGAAAAAGCCATGTCCAAGGGAAGGTGATACAGCTATGGGAAAGAATCCAATCGCTCTCAGGTTTGCCGGTATCGGAGGACAGGGAAACATTCTCATGGGAATAGTTCTGGCAAAATCTTTGATAAAAGAAGGGAAATGGGTTGTTCAAAGTCAATCGTACACAGCTCAAGTCAGAGGAGGGCCGAGTCATTGTGATGTCTTGTACTCAAATGAGTGGATAGATTACCCAAAAGCTGAGGAATTCGATCTCCTCTTCGCCCTTCATCCAAGCGCGGTGTTAAAACATTACCATCTACTGAAAAAAAACGGGATATTCTTTGTAGATACATCGCTCTTCAACATAGAGAAATTCTCCTGCAGCTCTCCCAACACCATACCGACTGGATTCCCAATAGAGGTCTGCAGAATAACGAGAAAAATACTCGGCTATCCATTCTCAAAGAAAGCTCTTGAAGAATTTCACACAGATGTAGTCTCAAACATGATGGGACTAGGAGCTCTTGTAAAGGTCACAGACATAGTATCTTTAGACACTTTGAAAGAGACCGTCGCTGAAACGGTGAAGAAGAAATATGTCGATATGAATCTGAAAGCTATCGACTACGGGTTCAGAATTTTTGACAAGGTGTTCCGTTTAGATCATCCAAAGAAAAGAATAATAGCTGGATTTGAGTGATCATTTAAGCTACAACTCCCATTCATAAAAGGAGCTTGAAGTTCTCCTTTTGTGTATAATCGTTCTGGTGGACAGCGTGAAGGAGATTTTCAGTGATCTAAGATTTATAGTTCTGTCTGTTCTTATATCCACGATAATAGCCCTTGGAATAGCAATATATGCCGTCGAGCATAACCTTCCAAATTCAGAGATAAAGACACTCTCAGATGCATTCTGGTGGCTCATAGTTACCATATCCACTGTTGGATATGGTGATGTAATTCCTATGAGCAGCACGGGAAAAATACTGGGATCTCTTGCGATAGTTGTAGGAGTTGCTCTTTTCACCACGGTTACAGGAAGCGTAGCTTCAATTCTTGTTGAGAGGAGTATGAGAAAAAAGAAGGGGCTAGGAAATGTGAAGATGAAAAATCACATCGTGATACTCGGAAAAAACGATAACTTGAACACAATACTTGAAAGCTTGGTGAATTACGGCAAGAAAAAAGTTGTCATTGTATCTGACATGGATGAAAGCGAATTTGAAAATATCCAGATGAGCTTTCCAGAAATGGAGATAGATTTCGTAAAAGGCGATTTCACCAAGGATCAAACATTGAGAAGGGCTTCAGTAACTTCAAGCAGTACTGTTGTGATACTGGCAGATTCTAATTTTGTAGAGGATCCTGACGAAAAGACTCTAATAGCGATACTAGCAGTCAGATCAATAGATCCATCAGTCAATATAATTGCTGAAGTCATAAGTGAGGAAAAAGTGAAACACATATTGAGAGCTGGCGCCAACAAAGTGATAAGATACGGAGAATTCAACCCATTTGCGATAAGTATGTATGCATCATATCCAGCACTTTACGATCTAATGTACTCGATATTGAGAGATGGAAAGATAAAAATGGAAATAGTACCAGAAGAGACGATCGGAAAGAGCTTTAAAGAAGTGTCCTCAAACTTTAAAAGAGACGGAAAACTGATATTGGGAATCGTTGTTAGAAAAAAGAAAATTCTCTTTGAAGATTTAGAAACTGGAGATGAAATGCTGGATGAATTCATAAAGAGAAAATTGGAAGAGATAGGAATAGATGTTTCAAGCGATGCGATGAATTGTGAAATAAATCTGAATCCACCTGACGATTACAAAATTGGTAAAGATGATGTGATGTTCGTTTGTCTGGAGTGATTGCATGATACTGGATGTTCTATCATCACAAGAAAGAAAAATTGTACTCAAAAACATGAAACCAGTCCGTTTCAAAGCAGGAGAGAAAATAATACAAGAAGGTGAACTGGGCAGAAGCATGTACATATTCAAAAGCGGCAAAGTCAAGATAACAAGAAGACTCACTCTCAAAGTTGGAGACAGACTCGGAGAATCTGAGAAAGCTTTTGCCGTACTTGGACCAGATAAGGTTGGTTTCTTTGGGGAGATGTCCCTCTTAACAGGACTTCCAAGGTCTGCCACCATAGTTGCTGTGACCGATTGCGAGCTCTACGAACTTACACCAGAAGGACTTGAAAGGATTGTAAAATCCTCTCCAGAAGTTGCTTACAAGCTCATATACGAGATAGCGCGAGTCTTAGCAGAGAGAGTCAGAAAATTGGATAACACCGTTCTCAAACTCACAACAGCACTAAGCTTGGTTGCAATCAAAAAAGAGTGATCTACTCTTCCTCCCAATAATTTTTCGGAACTACCTTAAGTTTTGGGTTATCTATTTTGTACCTTCCAACTTTTGCGCAAGGCTTCCCGTTAACTTCAACAATATCTGCCGTTATATCCACCTTCTCTCTTAGAAGCTTAGATCCAACTCCGTAAGCATCTACGGGAACCTGAAGCTTTTCAAAAAGCTCTATTTTCTCTTCATCGAAACCTCCAGAAACGAGTATCTTTAAATCTTTCAGACCAACCTTATCAAATTCAATCCGTGCTCTCCACACGAGCTCCGGACAGACTCCGAGAGAAGATTTATCTTTCGGTACGACAGATTTATCTCTGAGATCTCCGGATGTGTCGAATCTGACCCCCCACAACTTACCTTTTCCACTTCCTATTATCGGACTTGGATCTGTTTCACCAAGCTTGAATGGTTTCTTCATCTTCTCTTCGTAGAATTTCTTGACAACCCTGAAGGTAGTTCCTATTACATCGTTATCCCAATCCACGAGTACTATCCTGTTAACATGTCCTTCTATGTGTTTATCGAAAGCTATAGCTGCATCTTCCGTCTTTCCCATGTAAGCTGCTATCAAAGCATGAGGCATCGTCCCTGCAGACTCAACGCCCCAGTAATCTGCATTCGCATCTGTTGAGACTCCAAAAGCACCCGCCTTGAGCGCAGCATATCCATCCGTTGCTTGAACCCAGTAGTGGTCAAACCTTGCACTGAAGAAAAGAACAGGTTTACCTCTCGCCGCCTTTACAACTTTTTTTACAGCCGTTGCAGTGCTCGTTGCACGCGCTATCACACCCAAGAGTATCGTTTCAAGGTATCCAAAGTATCTTGGATCACCCTCTATTGTCATTATCGGCTCTCTCCTCTTCGCTTCCTCACCATCATAAAGCGCCTTCACTTCTATCTCATCCCACTTATCGATCCAGAGCTCTGAAAGTCTTTGCTTTATTTCCCACTTCTCTTTTGTGAGCTTTACAACTTTGTTTATATCGAAATCCGCCGCTGCTCCTTGTATTTTTTTCTCCGTATCCAAGAGCTTTGTAAAAAGCTCTTTAGCTTTTTCTTCGTTTTTATAATAACCAGTACCGTACCTGAGTATTGCGAGTGCTTCATCTATCCCAACAACTATGCAGTCTTTCCTGGGGAAGAACTGATAAAGAACCCTTACGGATCTGTTATCTCTTTTTAAAACTTGGACGAATCTTATGAAATATATATCAGAGTAATATCCACTCCTAACCTTATCTATCGGCACCTTAAAAACCTTTGGGTGCAGTCTCTTTGGCAAAATATTCACCTCCTCAGATAACTTCTGCTCCTAGGACCTCTCTCATCTGTCTGATGGCGAATCTATGCAAATCTTCGTCATAAGACGAAACGCCTTTTTCATGAACTTTCACTGGTATATCTCTGTTCCTTATCTCCTCTACGGTGAACATAACACATATGTTCGTTACGACACCGACAACTTCAAACTCATCTATTCCCAAATCCTTTATGAGCTCGTCAAAATCTGTTTTGTAGAACGCACTAAATCTTGTCTTTTTTACAGAGTAGTGATTTTCATAACCATCTAAAGCTTTTTCAAGCTTTTCAGTAAGCCGTGCTCCATCACTCCCCGCAACGCAGTGCTTAGGCCAGACCTCAAATTCCCTGTCATCCTCATCATGCCAGTCCTGAGTTGTTATTATCGGAAGATTATCCTCCTTGAATCTTTCTGCAAGACTCACGATATAATCAACCACCTTCTCCGCACCTTCATAGTAAAGAACGCCACCCGGATCGACAAAATCTCTTTGAAGATCAATAATTAACAGCGCTTTCATTCCTTTTCCCTCCTGAGTACATCTTCTTTACAGAAATATTCTATCAAACTGTGAGACACTTAGAGAAATAAGGGCTATAATAGCAGAGAATGAGGAGGTGCTCACTGTGAAGATACTGCTTATAAATCCAAAGGACGAAGGGTATTACCACAGGCTAGGTGCATTCTTTCCACCACTCGGATTGTCCTACATAAGCTCTGTTTTGAAAAAGGCCGGCCACGAGGTAAGAATTGTCGACATGAATGCTGTGACCTATGACTATACAAAAGAAAGATTCGAAGATTATGATGTAGTAGGAGTATCGAGTGATACCGTTAGATTTCCCCTCGCAAAAAAAATAGCAAAACTAGCAAAAGAGCGCGGCTCAACAGTTGTTATGGGCGGAACTCATCCAACTTTCGATGTCCATAACATACTGCGAAATGGCATAGCAGACTATGTAATACTCGGCGAGGGAGAGATGTCCTTTCTAGAGTTAGTAGAGTCGATTAAAAACCGAGAGAGATATCCAAACATAGACGGATTGGCGTATCTCAGAGACGGCACGGTTAAGATAAGGCCACATAGATTTGTTAAAGACCTGGACACCATTCCTTTCCCAGACAGGGATGGGTTGCCTCTAGATAAATACCTTATAAAATTTGACGGAAAAAGAGCAACGAGCATGATAACTTCAAGAGGATGCCCGTTTGACTGCGAATTCTGCTCAGCCTCCCAATTTATGGGAAGACTGTGGAGAAAGAGAAGTATCGAAAGTTCTATAGAGGAGCTCAAGATCCTCGTCAGAAAGTATGGATATAAATCCATAGTCTTTTTTGATGACAACTTCACACTCGACCCAAAAAGGGCTACTGAAATATCCGAGCAAATACTTAAAAACAACCTGAAAATAAGCTGGTGGGCATTTTCAAGGGCGGATGAACTCTTAGGTCACGAAGATATGGTTGAAGCTATGGCCAAATCTGGATGCAAGATGCTTTTCATAGGTTTCGAAAGTGCAAATGACGAAGCTTTGAAAGAATTCAAAAAGAAGCTAAAAAGTGATGTAGCATTCGATGCAGTCAGACTCTTGAAAAAATACAACATAGATGTATTTGCAAGCTTCATACTCGGAGCCCTGAGTGACACCAGAGAAACCATAGCGAGAACCGTAAAATTCGCTAAGAAGCTTTCATCAATAGGAGCAAGTATCGTTCAATTCTCCATACTAACTCCATATCCTGGAACAAGACTCTTTGCAAAACTCAAACCACTACTTCTAACAAACGATTGGAGGCTCTTCGATGGAACTCATCTAGTTTTTAAGCATCCGAATTTCACTCCAAAAGAACTCAGAAAAGAATTTGTCAAAGCTTACTTTAAGGTATACACAACTCCGAAGCTTCTTTTCAAAAGAGGATTACCGTATTTCTGGAAGCTTATAAGAAATAGGGGATACAGATTTTCAAATGCTTTAGAGGGAAAAATGATTGAAAGAGTATCAGAAACTTGACCCGACGTGTGCCCCTTATAGGTCTCTTTTTAGCTATATCGGAAGCAGAGCAGCACTTACATATCATTGCAATGAATCTTTTATTTTCTGAGCAATCTTCCTGCTCCCGACTATTTTTGATATTTTTTCCAGATTGGCTTTTCTCAATTCTTCTAAACTTGAAAAATTCTCGATGAGCTTTCTTCTTCGCACCGGCCCTATTCCTTCAATACTCTGCAGAAAAGATCTAAAGGATTCTCTCATCCTTATCTTTCTGTTACCTTCCACAGCAAATCTGTGAGCCTCATCCCTTATGGCTACCAAGGTTCTTACGATCGGGCTGTCCATTGGAAGTCTATACTCGCCCTCTAGCCTGACAACTCTTTCTTCGGATTTTGCTAGTCCCACTACAGGACACATTTTACCGGTTAATTTCAATCCATGAACAGCAGCTTTTACCTGACCTATACCACCGTCTATGAAGAGAAGGTCGGGAATTTCATGCTTTGAGTATCTCCTTTTTACAACTTCCTTTATGGATCTGTAATCATCCGGCTTTGAAAGGTTGATTTTGTACCTTCTATATTCCTCCTTTACGGGCTTTCCATCCTCAAAAACTACAACAGATGCAACAGTTCCCCTGCCCTGAAGATGTGATATGTCTATTCCCTCAATCCTTTTTATTTCTTTAACTCCTACGAATTCCGCAAGCCGCCTCAGCATATCTTTTCTCAATCCTCTGAGCCGAAGCTCCTCTTCCAAATTCTCAATTGCTATCTCTACAAGTCGTTCCTCTTCATCATCTTCCGGGCTGAAGATTTTAACTAAACCCGTTTTCACACTCCTAGTAGAAACTATTTTCTCTGGAATTTCGCTTTCAATTGCATAGAACCTCTCGATAAAATCCCTTATGTCTGCGTCATCCATTTCATAAATCAGCTTTCCCAGCAAAAACCCTCCTCTTATCCTTAAGACGATGAACATTCCATCCTCACCAACTACAATATCTATGTTTCTGTAATCTGGAAGAGAAACTCCCTGCTCTTGAAGCATATTCTCCATTCTAAGAATAATATCTCTGTACCTAGCGGCATTTTCAAAATCCAGCATTTTTGCGTGCTTCTCCATAGTCTTTTTCACCTTTTCGACAAAACCTCTTATATTCCCCTTTAGAAAGCTCCTCAGATCGTCGAGTACCTTTTCATAATCCTCTTTCGACAGCGATCCTTTCACACATGGACCGATGCATCTTCCGATGTGATAATCCATGCAAGGCCTCTTTATCCTATTCAGTTTTTTCTTGCAGGTTCTAAACCCAAGAAATCTCTGAAGAACATCTAAAAGCTCTCTAGTGAATCTTATGTTTGTGAAAGGCCCGTAAAACTCCCCGGATCTTCCCTTTCTTCTCACAATCTCAACATATGGAAATTCGCCCTCGGATATCCTTATGTATGGGTAAACCTCCGAGCTTTTTAAGAGAGTGTTGTATTTTGGTTTGTAATGGTGAACCAAATTCGCTTCGAGCAGGAGAGCCTCTTTCTCACTCTTTGTTAATATCCACTCAACATCATCAGCTTCCTGAACTATGAAAACAGACTTCCCAGTTTTGGCGTTTATATGTTGAAGGAGTCTTTTTTTCAAGTTTTTAGCTTTACCTATGTATATGGGTTCTTTAAGGCTCTTGAATATATAAACTCCCGGCTTTTCAGGTGCTCTTTTCACCTTCGTTTTCATCTTCTAAATGTTCCTCCCAGATGTCAAACACTTTTTTAGCCAAATCATAGTCATCCACATACTCTATGTATTTCTCTTCATCGACATTCACTTCTTTGAATATGTGTATATCTCCTTCATCCTCAACACGAGTTAATTCTGGATCGAGAAAAACTTCTTGGCAGATCCAATATATCTCGTTTTCATAAGCGATTTCATCTAATTTTTTGTAGAAATCCTCGTTTCCATCATCATCCACCACGCTGAACACTTCTATCTCCACCAACTCATGCTCGTGTTCATGCTCATCTTCCGGAAAATTCACATTGAATTCCAATTACCTCACCTCCATTTTGAAAAAATTCTACTACATGCCAAGCTAAGTTGACAGACCGGATGGCTCAACTGGTGAGACTCATATCTTTGTGCTTTTGTGAGATAATCTTATTGAGGTGATCCAAATGAAAAGGCTCCCGATAGGTGTGAGCAATTTTGAAGATATGATAAGCGGAAATTACTACTATGTGGACAAGACTCCTTTGGTGAAAGATGCATACGAGCTATCTGGAAAGATAAAACTCATAACACGCCCCCGTCGATTTGGTAAAACGCTGAATATGGACACAATCAAAGAGTTCTATTCAATCGACGGAAGAGATCTCTTTGATGGATTAAAGATAATAAGCGAGAAAGAATTCATCAAAGAGTATTATCATCAATACCCAGTGATATTCGTATCGTTCAAAGATATCAAAAAGACAAAATGGAAAGATGCGAAGATTTCTACCGAAAAACTTCTTGAAGATCTAGCAATGAACATATTTCTAGACATGAAAGATATTTCTGATGAGAAACTCAATGTGTTGAAACAGAAGTATTTAGAAGGAAAGATAGAAACTCATGATAGAACATTGAGAATCTTAACGGAAGCTCTTTATAAGTATTACGGAAAAAGAGTCATCCTTCTGATAGACGAATACGATGTTCCAATAGAAGCGGCGTATACATATCAGCACAGAGACCCAGATTACTATGAAAACATGGTAGCTTTCATGAGAGATCTTCTAACTGCCGCTCTTAAAGATAATCCATACCTTGAATTTGCCATACTCACAGGTGTTTACAGAGTCGCTAAAGAATCGATATTCTCTGGCCTTAACAATGTTGCTGCATATACTATTTTTTCTCCCTACATGCAAACTTACTTCGGTTTCACAGAAGATGAAGTGTATGAAATGCTAAAGTATTACAATTTAGAAAGCGATATAAATGCAGTCAGGGATTGGTATAACGGATATGTATTTGGTGGTGTCGAGGGTATTTACAACCCTTGGAGTGTTATATATTACATCCACGAGAGACTTGGTGGTCTGAGCATAGAATCAGCTCTTCAGCCTTACTGGATAAACACATCAAGCAACGATATCATCATAAAACAGATAGAAAACAACCCTTTCTTAAAAGAAGATCTTGATAAACTTCTGTCAAGGCAAGATCTAATCGTTCCAATAGATCCATTTCTCTCTTTAAGAGAGATAGACGAGAATCCCTCAGGAGTGTGGACTCTCCTTGCAAGTGCTGGGTATCTTAACGCTGTTCAAGTATCGAGAAAAGAATACAGCGTGTCTATTCCAAATAAAGAAGTTGAAGAGTTTTATAAAGATAGTGTGATGCTATCGCTTGAAAGGATAACAAAGGTTGCTATGTATGACTTAATAAGAGCGTTGAGAGAAGCAGTTATGAAAGGAAATGCTGAGAAATTCTCAAAACTTCTTGAAAGATATTTATCGAGTTCCTTAAGTTATTTTGATATCGGATATGACGATGCAGAGAGGGTATATAAAGCATTTGTTCTTGGAATGCTCTCTTTAGGAACGAACGGATACGCTGTAGAGACAGAGGTTGAGAGTGGATATGGAAGGGTAGATATAGCTATTTATCCAAAAGATAAAAGATACGGTGAGTATGCGATAGTTATGGAATTAAAGAGAGCTGGTAGTAAAGATAATATAGAGGAAGCAGCAAAAGAAGCGATAAATCAGATAAAAGAAAAGGGATACAAAGAGAAGTACGAAAATCTAGGATACAAAGTCATTCCCATTGGAATTGCTTTTTTTGGTAAAAAAGTATTCGTGAGAAAAAAATAAGACGAAACTCGGAGGTATCCTTGTGTGAGAAAACACATATTTTGATCTCTGATGTTTTTGGTTGTAACAGCAACATATTTTCCTGAAGCAATTCTAACAATCCGCTCGATTTCAAGTGGTGCAGATGCGTATTTAAATGGAGAGCACCTTGGAAAGATTCCACTGGTGATTAAAAGAAAAAATCGATAAGAGAGGAAATAATCGTGAAAAAGCTGGAGTATTTTGAAGTGAAGATAGATGTTGACTTAGAACTGAACGACATCAAGGAAATAAGAATGTCTTTAAAACCCAGTGTCGAAAAAAGCAATTCAAAGCAAAGATCTAAAAAATCAGTGAATCTAAGAAGAATCAACATCCAAAAATCAATTTCGGTCTTGAACACAGATTTTATATCAGTCAGGAGAAGAAAAGATCATTGACTTGGAAGTATAAATAATATACTGTGACAAACTTCGTGAATACATATCCTCAAAAAATATTCTAATAGGCAAAAAATGTAAAGAATCAGGAATCAAAGGATTTATCTTATCACAGCCTCTCTCAATATCGGATCGTCTATCGTGTAGAGTTTCTTCTTTTCGTAAACGACGCTCAGATATCCCATGTCTACGAGCCTTTTTAAGTCTCTAGCCAGAGATCCATCTGGAATCTTCCTTCCTTCCATTATCTGGAGGGCTTCCTTTAGAGATTTCCAATTTTTACTTCCAAAAGCCACACTTTTGAGAATATATCTGTATCTCTTACTAAGAGAGAATAGCTTTTCAAGTTCAGATTTGACAACCTCAACGGCTTTTTCTTTAACCATTTCTATAGTTTCCAAGTCGACTCTTCCTTCTGACATCGCTGTACTTCCAAACATGACGAGCCATCCTACTATCCCGTCAAGCTCGTCAACCGTCCTTGTAATTATTCCACTTCCAACTTCCATTCCAGCTTGTCTGAAACCCTCTTTTAGAAATTCAATGGACTGGTTTCTCTTGAATTTTGAAACCCTTACCTCCTTTACAACTCTTCCAAAAAGCGGTGAATTCGGGTTTTCAAGGTTTAGAAAGTCCGATAGTATCCCAGACTCAGACCCAGTTAAAATTATCCTTATTCTGCTGAAATTGTCGTATATGTACGCAAAAAGCTCTGAAAAATTTATTCCTCCCTTTCTTCTAAAGAACCTAAGATTTTGAGCCTCGTCAAAAGCGAGAACGACATCCTTTTTTTCAGACTCAGCCCACTCCTGAAGCTTTTCCAATATCTCTATCATCGTGAAGCTCTCATTGTCAGATGAAAGATCGATCTCAACTCCCATTATGTTTAAGCCCTTCACTCTTTTTAAAAATTTCAAAATCCCTTTTTCCCTTTCCAAGAGCTTGCTAACTTGGGATCTAAATACCGCGTAAAAGACTTTCTTTGATGATCCCTCAGATACCATCGCGCGGCAATCAAGGTATATGTACGGAAGATCTCCATCTTCAAGAAAGACTTTCAATATCGATGTCTTTCCATACCTTCGAGGAGCTAGAAGAAGCATCAGAGGACTTGATTTTGAAAGCTCATCAAGCTCTCTTTCTCTATCGAAAAGATCTTCTCTTTTTGCCTTTGGACGCGGATCAAAAAGCAACGCAACACCCCCGTGAGTTACTATCGATAGAGTAGTATATCATTTATGATAAAATCCACTTGCACAACATATAGAGGAGGGATCGAGTTGATTGACACGATAACTATGAAGTGGAAGGACTGGACGCTCCATCTGATAGATCAGAGAAAGCTTCCCCTGGAGGAGATCTATGTTCCGTGCAAAAACTACGAAGAAGTTGCACAAGCTATAAAGAAGATGATCGTCAGAGGAGCTCCTGCGATAGGTGCAACGGCTGCTTTCGGATACGCGCTTGGAGCTAAAGAAATGGCAAGTGGTGCTAGCAGCTGGAACGATTTTGTTGAAAAAATGAAAGTGGTCAGAGAAACCTTGGCCAACACCAGACCAACCGCTGTAAATCTCTTCTGGGCTCTTGAGAGGATGGAAAAGGTGATGAAAAATTTTGGAAGGCTCGATGGAATTGTTGAAAGACTTGAAAAAGAAGCTGTGAATATCGCGCAGGAGGACATAGAAATAAACAAAGCTATCGGTAGAAACGGAGCAAAGCTGATAAAAGACGGGATGACAGTGCTCACTCACTGCAACACCGGTTCTCTAGCTACGGTTGACTATGGAACGGCTCTTGGAGTCATAAGAACCGCTCACGAGCAGGGAAAGAAGATCAGGGTTTTCGCGGATGAGACAAGGCCTTACCTTCAAGGTGCGAGGCTTACAGCTTGGGAACTTTTGAAATACGGAATAGAGGACTCTTATGTTATCTCAGACAATATGGCTGGATGGATGATGAAAAAGGGAGAAGTTGACATGGTAATCGTTGGAGCCGACAGAGTAGTTGCGAATGGAGATGTCGCGAACAAGATAGGAACTTATTCACTAGCAGTTCTCGCAAATCGTCACAACATACCGTTCTATGTTGCCCTTCCAACGAGCACAATAGATCTCTCTCTCAAAAGCGGAGATGAGATACCCATAGAGGAAAGAAATCCAGACGAGGTGACCCACTGCGGAGGAAAAAGAATTGCCCCTGAAGGAATTAAGGTGAAAAATCCTGCTTTTGATGTCACGGAACATGAACTGGTAAGCGCCATAATAACAGAAAAAGGAGTTATATATCCACCTTATGAGGAAAACATAAGAAAAATCCTTGGAAAATGAGTGTTTTGGTTGTCGATGTTGGAACTCAAAGATTAAAAGTATCAATAATAGACGAGCATGGGAGGGTCATCTCCCAAGTTAGCGAGGAGTATGACCCTCCTTATATCTCTCCAAAACCTGGCTGGGCAGAAACCGATGCAGAAGAGATTTTCAACAGGTTCATTGAGATGGCATCTACCTTAAATGGAAAAAATTCCGTAGAAGCCGTCACTGTGACAACTCAGCGGGATTCTCTTGTCTTCGTTGACAAAGATGGGAAAACTCTGAGAAGAGCTATACTCTGGTTTGATCACAGGCTAGCAAACTACGATTTGAAACTACCGCTCTTTATGAATATCTTCTATACTCTAGTCGGAGCTAGAAAAGTTATAAGATCAGTCTACAGGCAAGCCAAGGTAAACTGGGTCAGGCAGAACGAACCAAATGTTTGGAAGAAAACCCACAAAGTCCTTCAGATGAGTGGATATTTCATAAGCAGAATGACTGGAAATTTCGTTGATTCTATCGCTTCACAAGTCGGACACATTCCATTTGACTACAAAAAGAAAGACTGGTGTAGCTCCAAAGACATTAAATCTTATCTATTTCCAATACCAAGAGAAAAGCTTCCAGATTTGATGCCACCATCATCTTCAGCTGGAAATCTGAGAAAAGAGATAGCAAATAAAATAGGAATAAATACCGTCCCTGTAATTCTATCTGGATCAGACAAGGCATGTGAGATCCTCGGACTCGGCACAAAAGATGAGAATGAAGTAGCTTTGAGTTTGTCAACAACTTCTATAGCTGCAACAACGACAAGGAAATACTTCGAACCACTCCCACATCTTCCACCGTATCCTGGAATAATGCCCGGAACATATAACCCGGAGGTTGAGATATTCCGAGGTTTTTGGCTAGTCAGATGGTTCAGAGATGAATTCGCGCATCCAGAGAGGAAAAAAGCGTTTGAAAATAACACGAAACCTGAGAAGCTGTTCGACGATTTCCTGAAGAAGACACCTCCAGGATCTCTAGGCCTCATCACTCACCCATACTGGACACCGGGACTCGACAAACCTCAGATAAGGGGATCCATAATCGGATTCTCGTCCTTTCACAAAAGAGAGCATATATATAGATCCTTAGTTGAAGGGCTGTTTTTTGCTCTGAGAGAAGGAAAGGAAAGACTGGAAACAAGAGGAAGGATAAAATTCAAAAGAGCTGTTGTTGGTGGTGGAGCAAGTGAGAGTGATGAGATTGTCAAAATAGCCTCAAGTGTTATGAATCTTCCTGTTTACAGATCGAAGGTCGAAGCTTCTATGATAGGTGCCGCTATGACAACTCTCGTTGGAACTGGGAAATTCTCAGATTTTAATGAAGCTATATGCAACATGAAAAAACTTGAGGGTCCTTTCGATCCGGACCCCCATCTTGTAGATTTCTATTCAGAAATTTACGAAAGAGTTTACAAAAAGATCTACAGGAGAATCAAAAAGCTCACATCTGAAATTGAGAAGATCATCTCACCAACCTGAAAAACTTTCTCTTACCTACTCTCAAAATTCCTTCTCTTGCAGCTGAATTTATGTCATTTACCCTCTCACCGTCTATTTTAACTCCACCTTGAGTTATTAGTCTTTTCGCTTCACTTTTACTGGAAGCCGCTCCTATTCTAAAGAGGAGATCGACGAGTTTCTCATCATCATTTATTTTCACTTCAGGTATTTCATCTGGAAGCTCCTTTTTTGAAAATACTTTTATGAATTCTTCTTTTTCCCTGTCGGCAATATCTTTCCCATAGAAGTGCGAAGTAATTATATGAGCGAGCTCCATTTTAACATCACGCGGATTTATCTTCCTTTCTTTCATTAGACGTTCATACTCTTCTATTTTTTCTTTTGGGACATCAGTTAAAAGTCTCATGTATTTCGTTATCAAATAGTCCGGTATGGACATTATCTTTCCAAACATGTCCTTTGGCGTATCATTGAAAGCTATGTAATTTCCGAGCGATTTGCTCATCTTCTGCTTTCCATCAGTTCCCTCAATTATCGGCATTGTCATAACTATCTGAGGTTTAAGTCCATACTCCTCCATTATCTTTCTGCCTACAAGAAGGTTGAAAAGCTGATCGGTTCCCCCAAGTTCAACATCGGCGTTTATAGCAACTGAGTCCATCGCCTGAGCGAGGGGATATAGAAACTCAGATATCGATATCGGTATTCCTTCTTTGAATCTTCTTGAGAAGTCGTCTCGCTCCAGCATCCTTGCAACCGTGTATTTAGACACCAGCTTTATGACATCGGCAAAATTCATCTTTCCAAGCCATTCACTGTTATAACGGAGCTCTGTCTTCTCCGGATCCAAAACCTTAAATGCCTGCTCTGCATAAGATTTAGCGTTCTCTCTTACCTCTTCTTCAGTGAGCATAGGACGCATTTCGTTCCTACCAGAAGGATCTCCTATCATCCCGGTGAAGTCACCTATTATCAATATGACATGATGCCCTAAATCTTGAAATTGCCTGAGCTTTCTTAAAACAACCATGTGTCCGAGATGAAGATCAGGCCTTGATGGATCAACCCCAAGTTTCACCCTGAGAGGTCTTCCTTCTTTTAGACGCTCATAAAGCTCTTCTTCTGAAACCAAATCGACGGCGTTCTCTTTTAAAATCTCAAGCTGCTTTAGAGCATCCATTTGATCACCCCTTGAAGAGCCAAGAAATGAATATCGAGCTTACAAAGAAAGCTATTCCAAGAAGAACCGTTATCTTCCCGTCCTTATCGAGCCCCTTCTGCCTACCGAAATGTGTGTACATAGCTCCTCCACCAAAAGACCCTCCAAGCTCAACCGTCTTGCTCATCTGCTTAAGAGCATAATAGATAAGACCAACAACTATCAGCGCATGAATTATCACGGCAACTATTTTCAAGACCTATCCCTCCTTATGCGTTTTGCCGTATTTTAACTCACATTGGCAGTATTTTAAACCTTTTTGCTAGATACATGCTCCTTGAGAACTAGTAGAGAACTAATCGTCTCATCTGGAAGATCGTCTACCGTGCCCTTCTTGCTCTTCAAAAATACAAGCCTTCTGTTTATGTCTTCTAGGAATATATCCAGATACTCCTTTGAATCTATATCAAAACCAGAGATTTTCATTATCTCTATTCCAGGAACAAACTGTTCAAACTTTGCCTCTTCATCGACAATTGATTCTATTATTGAAAGTGTGAGCTCTTTGGTGACTTTCTTTCCAAGAAAAAATCCCGTGTTTATGACATAAGCTTTAACACCTTTTTCAAAGAGATATTTGAACTTTTCATAATCTTCAACAAGAGGCCATGTTCTGAACGGATTTGCATAAGGTTCAATCACTATTTTCGTTGTATCAACATTCGCCTCAGCGGAAGTTCGCTTTGTTGACAGCGTAGCCCCGAAAACAGAAGCAAGTATGGGGTCATTCACTTTCATTATCGGCGGAATAGCCGGGTCTTTCATTATCCAGAAAATCGCATCTATGTGATCCTCTATCTTGTCGACTCTGTTTGGTGACCAAAGTCTTGACTTTATAGCTCTTCCGTTTCCATTTCTAATATCTTCCATAACAGGTACTATTTTTCCATCTTTTGTCATAGTAGCTCCGCAATTCTGTATCGTTATCAAATACTTATTGTCCGGAGAAATCACAGAATAGTCCGCAGTTTTGTCAAAATACTGAGGTTCTAAAGCTATCGAGTAACCTTCTTCAAGATTTATAATGAAGGCGTCATCATGAAGAACCGTTATGTCATATTTTCCATCATGCTTTGCATGTGTCAGGGTGCTTTTTCCAGAACCAGAGAGTCCAAAGAAAGCTGCGACGAACTTCTTCCCATTTTTCTCAAATCTCTTTAAACCACCATGACAAGCCACAAAGCCGTTCCTGTTAGCTGTCCCCCATCCCAGAGTCAGAGTACCCTTTTTGAACTCTCCAAAGTATCTCATTCCTAAAATAGCTCCGACATTGTGCTTAGGATCGAATACAGCCAATCCCATTGGAAAATCTGGATGTTTCCAATCAGGGTCTGTGAATATAAACACATCTCCTTCCCTGTACGGTTTAGATCTAGAATACATATTCTCGTAGAATGGAGTTGGATGTTGAAAGTTTAAAAGCCAGTTATAAAGTAAATTTTCATGTCCTTCTGGAATGAGTATGTGGTTCTTTATCATGAAGTCTTCGTGTAGGCCTGTGTAAGAAATAGCGTGATACATCTTTTTGTATCTGGAATTGTAAATTGCTTCTCTTATTATGGAGGCATAGAAATCCTCATCTACATTCATCCAACCTATTACTCTTCTGCCCGCCGCATATCTTCCGGTCACTGCACCATCGTTAAAAAGAAGCATCTTCGTTCCCTCATCCAGATCGAGGTCAATAGGGCAACAGACTTCCCAATCTAAGACGATAGTGCCTGGTGATTTCTTGGCGAGTTTGTATGCTTCCCTCCTTGAATCTACAACCTCCACATTGTTTCTATAAAAGGCCGTCTCTATCGTACTCCTCAACCTTGAGAAGACTTCGTTGTTCGGGTTTATCTCCTCCAAATCGTATCTGCCGATTGACGACATTTTCTCACCTCCAGTAGCATTTTAACGCTATCTGAAGGGGAAAAGTCAAGGTCATTTGAAAAACACTAATATAAAACAGCAGAATTTCTCTCAAGTTCATTGCAATGGCTCTCGAAATAACAGAAAAAATAGTTCTCGAAAGTTAGGGAGTGTCTTTGAGCCGGAAGAGAAAACAAGGATAGGCATTGATATACAATTCCTAGATTTCAAACTTTAAAGTGAAAAATTAACACTTCGAATCAATAATACACTGTTGGTCTCTGTCTGTAGTTTCTCAAGTTTTGTTTTCAGAGGATTCTTGAGTATTGCTTGAAGATTAGAAAGATGTGCAATTTTTATTAATCACATCCACACGATTTTCTGACTACTAGTCGAACTGGAACTTGCTCTATCACAGGAACTTTCTCCTTCATCAACATCTTAGCTATCATTAAAGCGGCTCCCTCTCCCAAAGCCTCAAAATCTTGCTTCACCGTCGTTAACGGAGGAAAGGTATACTTGGCTACTTCCCTATCATCAAAGCTTACTACCTTTAAATCTTCTGGAATCAATACACCTTTGTGCATTAACATCGTCATCCCATGGACTGCAAGAAGATCATGACAAAAGAATATAGCTTCTATCTCCTTTCTTATTAGAGGTATCGCTTCCTTGAATTCATATAAGCTTTTTAAGATCAAACTCTTTACTTCTCCTCTTAAACCTCTTTTGAATCCTTCAAACCTTTCTCTCACGCTGGACAAGCTCATGGGTTCTTCCGCTATAAAAAGGGCTTTATGTATTTTATGATCTTTTCTCAAATGCTTTCCTAGCAAAAAACCCCCTTGGTAGTTGTTCGATTCCACTGTAACAACTTCCAATCCTTCGATTCTTCTATCAACAAAGACAATTGGAAAAGATCTTTTGACAAGGTCCTCAAAGACTCGGCTCTTCAAAAGAGCATCTGTTGGAGAAATAATAAGTCCAACTATTCCCTGTCTCAAAAGCGATCTTAATCTCTCTGAAATTTTTCGCGAATTTGTAAGATCTAAATCAACTGCTAAACCTTTAAGATTAAATTCCTCAAGTGTTCTCTCAATTCCAGCTAAGAGAGACCATCCACGCTCGTCAAATTTGTCTTGAATGAGTATTCCCACATATCTCACTCTGCTTTCCAGATGTCTCGATACATCTGCTACAAATGTCCCTAAGCCTTGAATTCTGACAACAAGTCCTTCGTTCACCAACTTTTCAATGGCTTTACGCGCTGTTAACCTACTCACACCAAACATCTTTGCGAGCTCGTTTTCAGATGGAATCTTATCACCCGGGGAATAGGTTTCCATTATCTTTTTTCTCAGATAGTCTTCGATTATCTGATATTGAGGTTTCAAACTTGATGTCACCTCCGCTAGTTAGTTAGTACTTAGTGGATCCTCCCAGAAGTCCGGATATCAGATATCTTTGAGCCACTATCAAAAAAATCAGAACTGGTATCATACCTATAACCATTGCAGCCGTTAGAGCACCCCAATCTATCCTGTAGAGCTTTACAAATCCCATTATAACGAGCTGTACAGTCTTTAAGCTATCACTGAATAGGAAATTCAAAGCCAACACGAATTCATTCCAGGATATTATAAATGAAAAAATAGCCGCTACAGACAGCCCCGGAACAGCTAACGGAAGGACAACTTTTCTGAGTGCTTCTAATCGCGTGCATCCATCCATCAAAGCCGCCTCTTCTATCTCTACAGGTATACCATCAAAATAATTTCGAAGAAGAAAAGTAGATAATGGAAGAGTCATCGCTTGATAAGCTATCACCAGACCGAACCTGCTGTTGAGAAGTCCCAATTTGTTGAACATTAAGAAGAGCGGTATAACATTTATTAAAGGAGGTATCAAGTAGAGACCCAAAATAGTTGCCAAGATAATTTTCTTTCCTTGAAAGTTAAATCTCGAAAAAGCATATCCTGCCAAGCTAGACAGCACTAAGGATATAAATGTAGCCAATCCTGAAATTATCAAACTGTTTATAATTCCCCTGAGAAGTTTGGTTCTAGTAAACACGAATTTGTAGTGCTCAAAAGATATCGACTTTGGTATCAAAGACGGAGGAAACGACACGAGTTCTTTAGAAGATTTTATAGATGTCGTGAAGACCCAGTATATAGGTATGAGTGTGAATAACGCGTAAGTTATTAAGAATGCAATAACTATAGAGTTTATTAGATATCTTTTTACTCTCTTTCTCATGAGATATTTTCCCTCCCGATAGTTTTGAAATAAACAGCTGCGAGCGCTGCATTTATTATCAACATTACCAGTGTGATGGCAGCTCCATATCCGAAGAGCCCATACTTAAAAGCGTTGTTATACATGTACATGGCGGTTGTCATAGTCGCATCAGCCGGACCACCTTGTGTCATGACCAAGATCGTGTCAAACAAATTAAAAGTCCACATGGTAACCAAGATGAAATTTATAGTCAGAGCAGGCCTAAGAAGCTGCAAGGTTATGTAAAAAAATATCTGCCAACCCGATGCTCCATCGACTCTGGCAGCCTCATAGAGCTCTTTTGGTATGTTTTTAAGAGATGATTCCAGAAACAACATGGTGAAAGGAGTTCCTCTCCACACATTAGCTATAACTAATGCCCAAACGGCCATTTTTACATCATTTAGCCATTTGATAGGTTTTAAACCGATCATTCTCAAAATGGTGTTTATAAGTCCAAAGTTGTAGTTATACATCCATATCCAGCTGTAACCTATTATCAACGCCGATAAAAGCCAGGGAATCACAAATATTGGTCTGAAAAATCTCGCCAATCCCTCATACTTGTTGAATATCAAAGCTATCAGCAATCCAAGCATGAACTGTCCTACAATAGATCCCAAAACGAAGTATAGAGATACGTGTAACGAGTGGTAAAACATGGGATCCTTAAAGAGTTCCATATAATTTTTCAACCCTACAAATGGATATCCTCTCATAATATTGGTTGTTCGTACATCGTTCAAACTTATCCAGATGTTCCAAAAGAATGGAAACGCCTCAATAAATAACAGAACAGCTACTGTCGGAAAAACGAATGCATAGGGTATTAAACTCCTGCTTAAACGAGGGGTCCCAAAATGGGAACCCCTCTGACTTTTTTTATTGATCATCTCTTTAAAATCACCATCCCAGTATTCTCTTAACTTTTTCTGCTGCTCTATCAAGTGCTACCTTTGGATCTATACCTTTGAAGACCGCATCACTCATGGCCTGGAATATCGCATCGGAAACCTGCGACCATTGCGGAATAGCTGGTCTAGTACGTGCTACAGATGCCATCTTCATGTAAAAATCAAAGAATTCTATGGACTTCGATAGCTCCTCTTTATCCACATCTGATCGGACCGGTACACGGGCCAAAGCGGCGTAATATTTTGTCATAACATCAGCTCTCAAAAAGGTTTTCATAACCTTTACCGCTTCTTTAAAGCGTTCAGGAGCTTTATCTTTTACAATGGCGGGTATTGACATTATCCATCCACCAGCAAGCGTTACGGGAACTTTTCCAGGCTCGGACACTGGAAGGGGAAGAACTGCGATCATCTTCTCCCTCTCATCGGGAGTTGTACCAGGGAATCTACTTTCACTGGATGCCCAGTTTCCATGAGGATAAACTGCCCACTTTTTCTTTGCAAAATCATTTCCCCAGAAAGTTTCCGTCTGAGGATCTATCCCTGACTTAACTCTATCTACTAAGAATTTCAAGGCCTTCACTCCTGCTTCACTGTTAAACGCTGGATAAAACTTCCCGTTCTTCTTCACAAGGATCTTTCCACCCTCTTGCCACAAATATGGGAAAAATTCAAAATCGGGTGCCCAGCTTCCAGCCATGTCTAACCAACAAGCTCCTATTCCCTCGTCTGATAGCTCAGTCTTAAGCTTTTGACAAGCTTTTATAAAGGTATCCCAGTACAAGAGATTTCCTGGATTGACTCCTGCTTTCTTCAAAAGATCTGGCCAGTAAAACGTTGCACGCACATCTGTGTCGTACCATAGCCCATAGTATCTACCACTGCTTGGAGGCCATTGGGATCCTTCTCTAAACGCTTTGAACCAAGTTTTAGCTATTGGAGCTACAACATCGGTCAGATCTGCTAAGTATCCTCCTTCTACAAATTCACCAAGCCAAATGGAATCTATCATTACTACATCTGGTGCAACTTCAGGATCTCTAGCCAACAAAGTCGTTTGTAATTTCGATCTCAGATCTCCGTACGAGAATTCGTGAATGTCTAGCTTCACACCACTTAGATCTTCTACTAATCCTTTTACTGCCTCCAACCCATATCCCTCTGGTTCCCATATTACAACAGTCCTTTGAGCGTAGAGAGTACCAAATCCCAAGATAACGGTTAGTACTAATGCAAAAGTAGCGATACCAAACCTTCTCATACCTTATCCCCCCTTCTTTAGGCCTTTTCTCTACTTGTATATACAATAACTAGATCAGAGAATTCATAGAATGCTTCACATTATCAAATGATAACTCTATGCATATTTAAAATCCAAATTTTTTATGCTTGTATATACAACTAAATTCGAGAAAAAGAAAAACGCCGTAAAGGCTGGGATTTATTACGGCAGGATTAAAGAATATAGAAAGGATTCACTACTAACTTATCACAATATAAGCTCTTCTCCACCACCTCTTGCTATAACAATTTCACCAGCTTCTTCAAGTCTTCTTATGATGTTTATGATCTTCTGCTGAGCCTCCTCGACATCTTTCACTCTGACTGGCCCCATGAATTCGAGTTCATCCCTCAATAGCTGAGCTGCCCTCTTCGACATATTCTTGAATATCTTTTCCTTAACTTCTTCTGAGGCTCCTTTTAGAGCAACCGCGAGGTCTCTCGTATCCACCTCTCTCAAAACAAGCTGAATGGATCTGTCATCAAGTTTTAGTATATCTTCAAAGACAAACATTCTCCTTCTGATCTCTTCAGCGAGCTCTGGGGTTTCTTGCGATAATCTCTCCATTATCATTTTCTCCGTTTGCCTGTCTATGTTGTTCATTATTTCAGCGGCTGTATCAACTCCACCGACCTTGCTGAATTGTTGACTCACAACACCTGAGAGTTTTCTCTCAAGACTTTTCTCTATCTCTCTAACTATCTCTGGAGACGTTCTCTCAAGCAAAGCTATTCTCTTTACGACCTCAACCTGTAGCTCCTCTGGAAGCGCTCCCAGAACTTGAGCTGCCATTGATGGTTCTAGATAGCTCAGAACGAGTGCTATCACTTGTGGATGCTCATTCTGCAAGAAATTCACCAGCTGGATGGGATCGGTCTTTCTGACAAATTCAAAGGGTTTAACTTGCAGATTTGAAACAAGCCTTTCTATTATCTTCATTGCTTTCTCAGGACCAAAAGCTTTCTCAAGAACTTTCTTTGCGTACTCTATACCTCCCGTTGCCAGCATCTGCCTTGCTTTTAATATATTAGAAAACTCCTGGAGAACCACCTTTTTTTCTTCCTCAGAAACCTGACCAAGGTTGGCTATTTCTATTGTGAGCATCTCAACATCTGAATCATCGAGGTGTTTTAAAACTTGCGCGGCCTTCTCAGGTCCCAAAATAACAAGGAGTATCGCTGCTTTTCTTCTACCGGGTATATCACTCGCCTTTAATTCTCCCATCTTAAACCACCTCCATCAGGAGGAGCTCCCTATCCAGAGCTTTATGACATATGCTATATCGGCGGGGTCTTTTCCAAAGGCTCTTTCCAATCTGTCTGTAAGCTCTTTCATTTCCTTCGATTCTTCTGTCAAAATCTCTTCTTCTACCTCTTCTTCCATCAAAGCCTTCCTGAGTTCTTCCTCAAGTATGGATTTTCTTTCTTCGATAATCTTCTTTGCCTTCTTCTTCTTTATTTGGAGCATGAGAAGGTAGACTAGCATGAACATTATCACTGTGAGTAGGAGAATTCCGGTTGCAAAGAGTCTGAATTTTGTTCTCTTCTCCTCCTCCAACTTTGCAGAATAGAGCTCCTTTTCTAAGGATCTATCAAATGGCAAGAAAGCCACCGCCACTTTGAGATCCGTGACACTCGCGCTTGCTGCGATACCTTTCTCAACGAGGTCTTTTACCTCAGATGCCCATTTTGTGGCCTGCCCTTTTATCACAGAAGATGAAGCATCCACAACCACAGATATGGACATCTCTTTTATTTCTCCCTCTTCATTTTGAATTATCTTCTCGTAAGTTTCATTCAGCTCATAATTAACAACCTGGCTGTTTCTCTCGTAGCTTCCGCTGCCTTCACCTGTGATATATTGATATCCAGGTGGTATGTTGCTCTCAGATCCAACTGCACCTCCGCTCGGCGGCATATTAACCGCCTTCTCACTCTCCGTCTGTTGGCTTCTTATCAAACCACCTTTTCTATCAGGTTTTTCGTATCTTTTTATTTCTTTCTCTATCTTAGTCCAATTGAGCTTTATATCCGGTATGACCTCCACTCTTCCCAATCCGAAAACCTTCTCAAGGGTACTTTTAATCTTTTCCCTGTAGTATTTCTCAAGCTCCATCTTGAGCTCCAATTTACTCGTAGCCATCATCGTGTTCATATCGGCCAAAACCCTATCACTTAAGACTCTCGAATACTGATCGATAACTTTAACATTTTCAAGCTTTAAACCCTCAACCGCCCCAGCGACTAGCTCCATTATCCCTTTTATCTGTTCTCTTGTAAGCTCCACACCAGGATCTAAGACAACCAAAACTGCTGCTCTTGGTTCCGTCATGTTACCTCTTACATAATAAGTGTACTTTGGAAGAACAAGGTGAACACGTGCAGCCCTTATACCCCTTATCGTCTTGATACTCCTTTCGAGCTCTCCCTGAAGCGCTATTTGATACCTGACTTGTTTGTCAAAGCTCGTCGCACCTAATCCACCCTGTTCAATGAGCTCATATCCCTTATCACCTCTCAGAACACCGGCTGACGCGAGTTTCATTCTCACTTCGTATACATTGTACTTTACAGGAATGTAAATCCTGTTCCCTGCTCCAACCTTATAGGGAATTCCAAGCTCTTCTAGTTTACTCGTGACAGCTCCAGCTTCTTCTTCACTCAATCCACCTATTAAAAGTGTATACGGTGGATGAGTAGCAACATAAACTCCTATTATGACGGCTATCAATATCGCAACAACAGACCCGCCGATCAAATACTTTTGCGCAGTAGATCGGCTCTTCCACCATTCTTTAAATTTTTTCATATGTTCGCTTAATCGGTTCCAAAGATCCACATTACCACCTCGAAGTTATTTTACCACTGTTAAGTTTCCCTATTTTGCAGGGATAAATACCAGAATGCACCTAGAAGCATAGCCACTGCACTGAAAAGCTGAGCAGCTCTTATATGTCCAAACCACAGGCTATCTGTTCTTAAAGCTTCCGTCATGATTCTCCCCATAGAGTACATAACCATATAGAGGGATACTATCTCACCAGGCTTTCTGTAGTGCTTTAGCATATAAGATGTAAGAACCGCAAACACCATAAAATCCCAAACGGATTCGTAAAGGAATGTTGGATGAAAATACTCATAATTTATGTATTGAACAGGTCTGTGATCTTCCGGTACGAACATTTTCCAAGGGAGATTTGTAGGAACTCCGAAAGCCTCGTAGTTGAAAAAGTTTCCCCACCTTCCTATTCCTTGGCCAAGTGGAAATAACCAGCTCATAACATCCAAACCTTCCAAGAAGGAGAAAGACACATCTTTCTTAAACTTTGTGTAAAGCCACACTGCAAGTATTGCCCCCAAAAAACCACCGTGTATCGCTATCCCACCATGCCATATCTTGGGTATCTCTGAGGGATGATCTCTGAAATAATTCCACTCAAACACCACATAGTAGATCCTGGCACATATTATCCCAAGTACCACACCCCAAAGGAGTGCCTCATCCAGATGTTCGATATTCCAACCTTTCCTTTTGAAAAACCACCGTGCGAGAAAATAATCTATCAATATTCCAAGGGTTATCAGTGTTGAATACCACCTGAGCTCAAAACGCTTAAACTTGAAGATATATCTGCTCACTATAAGCTTCCCAGAGAAAACATTAGCAAGGAATATCCAGATCAAGATTACCGCTACAACCAGTAGTACTATCCAGACCCACTTTTTCCCCATATTTTCACCACCACATTTTTTGGACTTAGAGAAGATAGTACCACATGCCCGCTGTCCATCAATATGACAGATCTTGTTCTCTTTCCATAAGAGAGATCTAGAATCTTCCCCTCAAAATCAGCCGCCTCCCTGATTTTCTTCACTATGGAAGCTTCCACAGGGAGGACGGCTATAATTCTCTCTATTGGAAGGTGAAATTTCCCAAAGCTATTCACAATCTGAGGAGAACCTCCTCCGGTGTTATTGGAAGACGGTTCATTGGAATTCCAAGGGCGTCGGATACGGCATTTGCTATAGACGGAGGACTGCTCATCAAAGATGGCTCTCCTAATCCTTTCGCTCCGAACGGCCCCTTTGAGAACGGCGACTCAACAAATTTCACATGGACTTTTGGTATATCTCTTATGGATGGAACAATGTAATTGTTGAAGTTCGTAACGATCATTCTCCCTTTCTCATCGTGTTTTATCTCCTCGGATATAGCGTATCCCATACCTTGAACGACTCCACCTTCAACTTGTCCTTCCGCACCTACGGGATTGAGAACTTTTCCTATATCATGACTAACCCAAGCTTCCTTCAGCTCTACCCTTCCTGTGAGGAGATCGACTTCCACAAGTGATAGCTGCGTGGAGAATGTATACGACACATAAGCCTCACCAGTTCCAGTCTCAAAATCGTATTTCAATCTAGGAGTACTGAACCATCCCATTTCAGCCAATTTCACATTGGCTGCGTTTGCTTCTCTTGCAATCTCAGAGAATGGAATCTCCTTTCCGTCAACTATCCAATAACCGTTTTCCACCTTTATATCTTCCGCACCACTGGATTTCAGATAATCGATAATGTTATCTCTTATCCTTTCAGCTGCTATCCTCACAGCGTTTCCAGAAAAGACTGTCGTCCTTGAAGCAACTGTCGGTCCACTATCCTGAACTATTGAGGTGTTAGGCTGCATCACTCGAACATTTTCCACATCTACCCCAAGGATTTCTGAAACAATCAGAGCCATAACAGTCTTAGCACCTTGCCCCATCTCCGTTCCGCCGATCATCACAAGGACAGATCCGTCCATTTTCACATGAACCTCTCCAGAAGAAGCATCGAGAAACTGACCAGCTGCTCCAAGAGAAACCCCGTATATTATGTGCGACCATCCGAGCCCCCGTTTTTTGTATTTATTTCCCTCGTTGAATTTCTTCACTTCTTCTTTAAGGTTATCGTAATCTGATATCTCTTTGACTATTTCCAGAGTTTCTTTCGCTCCGACAGATTCCTCAAGAAGATGTCCTGTGGCAGTTTCTTTCCCTATTTCCAAAGCATTTTTATACCTTATCTCCCACGGATCAATTCCGAGTTTTTTTGCGGCTTCGTCCATGATCCTCTCCATTGCAAAGAGAACCTGAGGAGATCCAAATCCCCTAAAAGCCCCTGTTGGAACCTTGTTTGTGTATACTCCGTAGACATCCACAAAGACATTTTTGACATCATATGCACTCGCAGCGTGTGTTACAGATCTGTACATTACTATTGGAGTGAGAGTTGAGTAAGCTCCCATGTCCAGATAAACAGTGGCTTTGACAGCTTTGAGTTTTCCGTCTTTCGTAAATCCAACTTTGTAATGGGATTTTGACGGATGCCTTTTGCTGGTCTCCCTGAAATCCATATCCCTGCTATAGATGAGCTTTACTGGTCTTTTGGTCAAGTAAGAAAGAAGAGCAGCTTTCACGGCTATGTATGATGGAACATCCTCCTTTCCTCCAAAACCTCCACCTGTTTCCATCTGAACCACCGTGACTTTGTTGAGAGGAAGCTTTAAGACCTCTGCAACATCGTTGTGAACATAAAAAGGACACTGCATAGATCCGTATACTGTAAGAGTATTTCCATCCCACCATGCGACTACAGACTGCGGTTCAAGGTAAGCATGTTCTTGGTAACCAGTTTCAAAATCCATCTCAATGACAAGATCACTTTCTTCAAACGCTTTTTCTATGTCACCCCTTCTTATCTTCCTATGAAATGCTGCATTTCTCTCACCGTTAACTATAGGATCATCTTTCAAAGCCTCGTCGATAGTAAGGACAGGTTTGAGCTCTTCCACCTCAAATTCAACAAGCTCAGCGGCTTCTTCGGCAGCCTCTTTTGTCTCAGCAGCTATAAGAGCTATAGGGTCGGCTTCAAAACGTATCTTCCCTCCGACTGGAACGAGCACATGCATATCTTTTGTCACTATACCCATCTCGTTGTTTGGAACATCTTTATAGGTAGCTATCTTTACGACACCCTCGACTTCTTTTGCTTTCTCCACGTTAAGCGACCTCAAAATCCCATGCGCTACTCCAGGATAAACTACAGAGGCGTAGAGCATCTTTGGAAAGTTCATATCGTTTGTAAACTTTGCCTTTCCAAACGCTTTCTCAATTGCGTCTATTCTCCTGACTTTCTTGCCTATTGCCCTCATTTCATCACCCCTTTAGAAGAGATGGTATTTTGCAAAGAGTGACGCCATAAGTATCGAAACTATGGACATGATCTTTATAAGTATATTTATAGACGGACCTGCTGCGTCTTTCAAAGGATCTCCAACTGTGTCTCCAACTACGAGTGCTTTATGCTCATCTCCACCTTTCGTACCACATTCAAGTTTACCACTTTCAAGGAGTTTCTTGGCGTTGTCCCATGCACCTCCAGCATTTGCCATGGTTATAGCAACAAGAGACCCACTGACAACGGTTCCTATGAGAAGCCCTCCGACGAATTCAGGACCGAAGAGAAATCCAACGATTATAGGTGTAAAGAGAGCTAGAAAGCTTGGAAGCTTCATCTCTTTCAATGCCTGTCTGTTGCTTATAGCTATACACCTGTTGTAATCAGGTTTTGCCTTACCCTCTTTTATACCGGGAATCTCCTTGAATTGCCTTCTTACTTCGTCTATGAGAGCTTTAGCGGCTTCTGTAACGGAATCAGTTATCATAGCTGCGAACAAATATGGAAGAGCCCCTCCTATCAAAGCTCCACTGATAGTTTTTGCATCCGTAAGGAAGAGCCTGGTCTTTTCACCCAAAAGATGTAGAAGGTTCGCTCCAGCCATTTGTCCCATTTCACTTATAGCTTCTGCACTGAGCTGTGAGAATATGTAAGAAGCAAACAAGGAAAGAGCTGCTAATACTGCTGAACCTATTGCAAACCCTTTCCCTATAGCTGCTGTAGTGTTTCCCACAGCATCCAATTTATCTGTAATTTTTCTAACACCTTCATCTAGTCCCGCCATCTCGCTTATTCCACCGGCGTTATCAGCAATTGGACCATAACTGTCAACTGACACGGAAGCCGCAACGAATGAAAGCATGCCAAGCGCGGCTATCGCTATTCCGTAAAGCCCAGCTATGTGGCTTGCAAGCAGAATACCGATCACTATCGTAGCTATCGGCAAGAATGTGCTTCTCATGCCGAGTGATATCCCGCTCGTCATTACGAGCCCAACTCCACTCTTGGATTTAAGGCACAAGCTCTTTGTCGGTTTGTACTTATCACTCGTATAGTACTCAGCCCAATATCCTATGAGCATTCCGACTATTATCCCTACTATCATCGCACCCCAAGGTGAATACCAACCATATTTGAATCCAACTACTTCTAAATTATGAAACTTTCCAAATAGCAAATAGCTCAGAAGCGTTCCGGATAAAAGTGTTATTATCGCCGATGTCCAAAGGCCAATATCCAGATCGTGTTGGGGTTCATCAGATCCTTTTTTCATCAAGACGAAAGATATACCTATCATGGATGAAACGAGTCCAACTGCAGCAAGGCTGAGCGGGAATATGATCATGTTCTTCATCAAAGTATGGTCAACTCTGTTGTAGTATATGGCAAACATATAAGTAGCCAAAACCATTGATGCAACTATCGAACCGACGAAAGATTCCAAAAGGTCCGAACCAAGACCTGCTATATCTCCAACATTGTCTCCAACATTATCAGCGATTGTCGCAGGATTTCTAGGATCATCTTCTGGGAGTCCTACTTCCGTCTTTCCAACAAGATCAGCTGCCATATCAGCAGCTTTTGTGTATATCCCCCCGCCAACTCTGTTGAACATGGCAACAAGAGAGCTTCCAAGTGCATATCCAGATATACTCATTGTGAACGGTATATAATTTATACCAAGCCAATTTGTAACAACCTTTATATTAACAACCTGTCCAAACATCTTCCCGAATATCAAATAGACTACTCCTAGCCCCAGGACAGCGAGTCCTGCGACCGATAAACCCATAACTGTTCCCCCAGCGTAGGCGACCTTCAGGGCATCTGAAACATTCCTAGTCTTTCTGGCCACATTTGCAACTCTCACATTTGAAGTGGTCGCGGCTCTCATACCGATGTATCCAGCGAGCATGCTCATAATAGCTCCGAATATGAACGAAATCCCCACATACCACTCGGTCACTACAGCCAACACCACGGCGACCACCACAGCTGTTCTAAAAACAGCCTTAGCCTCGTCTGCCAAGAAAGTTTTTGCTCCTTCTCTTATGAAGGAAGCGATCTCAGACATCTCCTTCGTACCTTCATCCTTCTTCTTGACAGAGATATAGTTGGAAAGTGCGTACAAAAGCGCAGCAACAGATGTTGCAAGTATCCACCATATATGCACGGCTCTCCCCTCCCGGAGATTTTTGCGGTTGAATTATATCGAAAAGTAGTTGGGAAAAGAAAAATTCCCAAAGAGATGGGCAAATTATAAAGAGAATGATGACATTTTGCAACAAGATAGATCCAAAATCCAGTGATAAAACAAAAGCTGTGCTTTGAAAGTTATACCATGGCCTTGGATATTAATGGTTTTTCGATAAACCTTGAGTAAAATCCAATGTGCTCTTGAGCGTGATATGCATTTTGAGATAGATTTTTCCCTTTGACTGTTTTTTCATCAAGTAATTTTGCAACACAGGATGTTTTCCATTAAAATCATCTTCGCAGGAGGTGAATCATTGCAGGCTGTTATATTGGCTGCCGGAATGGGGAAAAGACTCGGCAAGTACACAAAAGAAGTGACAAAGGGTATGGTCAGGGTTGTTGGAAAAACTTTATTAGAACATGCTTTAGACTCCTTGGTTGAAAAAGTCGACAGAGTCATATTGGTCGTTGGATACAAAGCCGAAAAGGTGAAGGAATTTCTCGGAAACTCTTACAAGGGATTAACGATATCTTATATAGACAACCCGCATTATGAAACCACAAACAACATATACTCACTATGGCTTGCGGCTGAGGAGATGAAAAAAGACGACACACTGCTCCTTGAAAGTGATGTGATTTTCGAAAGAGAAGTCATAGAACGCCTGGTTAAAACTGATGGTGAAGCGGTTGCCGTGATTCACAAATTTGAAGACTGGATGGATGGTACCGTGGTTATCCTGGATGACTACGGGAACATAGCGTCTTTTCTGGATAAGTCTGCCATAGTTTGGGAAAACTCCGCAAATTATTACAAAACAGTTAACATTTACAAATTCTCCAAGGAATTCTTTTCAAAATACTATTTCCCATTTTTAAAGGCATATGTGGAATCGAACGGCTACTCTTCTTACTACGAGGTAGTTCTTTCACTCATAGCCGGATTGAAAAATATAAAAATAAAACCTCTGATAATAGATGGATTGAAATGGTACGAGATAGACACACCAGAGGATCTGTGGTCCGCAAATGTCATATTCTCCGATTTGGACGAGAAATATGAGCTTCTAAAAAAATCGTATGGTGGGTACTGGAGATTTCCAAGTCTTAAAGACTTTTGCTATCTCGTAAATCCGTACTTTCCAAGTGAAAGCTTTTTATCTCGCATGAAAAAGATTTTTGAAAACCTGATAACTTCATACCCATCCGGAAGAGAAAGAATAAAGCATCTCCTTTCGGAGATGTTTGGCGTTAGCCACGAGATGATCACAGCCGGTAACGGTGCCTCTGAAATCATCAAAGTTCTCTCAGAAGTGATTAAAGGAAGTTTCGGAATGATGATACCAACCTTTGAAGAATATCCAAACAGAATAAAGAACATCATCACTAGGAAACCAGAAAACGATGGATTCAGATACTCTGAGAAGGATGTCATAGAGTTTTTCGAGGATGTCGACAACATCGTTCTTATCAATCCAGACAATCCAAGTGGAAACTTCATAAACAGAGAAGGCATTCTAAATATTCTTGACAGCATTTCAGGATCAGAAAAGAATTTGATTCTCGATGAATCTTTTGTGGATTTCGCAAATCCTGATAAACGCTTCACTATGATAGTTGAGGATGTTCTGATGAAATACCCTAACTTGATTGTCGTGAAAAGTATAAGTAAAAGCTATGGTGTTCCTGGGATAAGACTCGGTGTAGTAGCTACTTCCAATGCAAACCTCCTGAGAAAGGTAGAAGAGAACATGCCAATATGGAACATAAACTCGTTTGCAGAATATTTTCTCCAAAAGATGGAGCCCTACAAAGATGAATACAAACTAGCTTGTGATCTTATATCTAAAGAGAGAGAATTTCTGATAAACGAATTGTCCAAGGTAGAAGGGATAAGAGTTTATCCATCCCAAGCGAACTTCGTTTTATGTAGAGTAGAAAACTCTCAAGAAATAGCTCTGAAACTCTTGGCCAATGACATATTTATAAAGGACTGCTACGGAAAGTTGGGAATAGATAAGCCCAAGTACATTAGACTCTCTATTAGAAACAGAGAAGATAATAAAAAGCTGATTGAATCTATAAAAAGCGTACTGGAGGGCAAAGATGAAGTTTAAGGAAACATTCAGATATTTCGAATCTCCCGCTTCTATGGTTTCATACTTTTTCGTGGATAGAATAGCGGCGCCTCTGGTATGGATGAATGTGAACTTTTTAAAAATTCATCCAAATGTCCTATCGATGTTATCGGGGTTTTTCGCCATTCTAACGGTCTTAGAGTTTTTCAAAGGAAATTTCATAACCGGAGCTTTCCTTTACTTTCTATCGTTTTTGCTTGACTCCGCAGATGGACCATCTGCAAGAGCTATGAACAAAAAGACCCGTCTTGGAGTAGCCCTTGAAGTGTGGTTCGATTCGGCAAGACTTATTGGGTCTTCGTTCTCCATGGCTTGGAAACTGTACGAGGGTACGGAGAATTTTCTTTGGATGATACTCTTTCTTCTCTGGGGTGTATCATTCGGAGCAGGGATCTGGATTTATCAAAAAGCAAAAGAATCTTTTAAAGAAAACATATTCGAAAAACCAAAAAAGGAGTATTCATTCGCACCGCTCATAACTTGGATGGATCTTGAAATGCTTGAATTTTTCTTCGCTCCCATCTTTGGATTTGTGAAAATCGGCTATATAGTTCTGTCAATAGGCTATCTCATTACAACTGCTGGTATGACTGTATATACAGTGTTCGAAGATGAAATAAACAACTTTTTTGGCAAAACGAGAAAGGAGAAAAACAAATCGTGAAAAAGTTCGTAGTAAGCGCAATAATAGCCGTTTCAATAAGCCTTGGTACCATGGCTCTCATAGGATTCTTCAACGGTGGATTCGATACTCTGGAAAATGTTCCGTTGAGGATACATCTTCTCACTCTTTTTGGATTTATATTCCTGTACATATTCGGGGGACTCAGTACAAAACTCTTCATGTGGTTTCTTGGATATAAAATCAGCTTTCTCAACTCTCTGGAGAATTTCTTCTTTGGAAACTTTTTTTCGTACATAACTCCAATGTATATAGGAGGACAGCCATTCCAAATCCATCATTTATCAAAGATTGGCGTTAAAAACGGAGATGCAACGAATTTTGTCATGACAAGACTTTTTGAATCCTTTATAACAACGCTCATTTTGGATCTTTCTATATACAGGTATGCTATGACAAAGCTGAACTTTGGTAAAGTAGGTGAAACACTCATAAAACTCGGATTCTCGCTTCAATTTCTTTGGACGGTCTTGATACTTCTTTTCTTGTTCTTTCCAAGAATTTTTAACTTTCTCATGAGACCGGTTTTCAAGATCATGAAGAGAAAGAGCGATGACCTGGAAACTTGGCTTTTGAGTTTGAAAAACAGTGTAAGAACTGTGTGGAGAAAAAAACCCCTCGCACTAGTACTTGATATGATCTGGTGGTTTGTCAACATAAGTATACATGCACTTCCGTTTTACATGATCTTTGAGTACTTTAATCCTCAGTTTAAAATGGGATTTTTTCATCTTTTAGCCGTTTTGTCGCTCGTCAACACTGTTGCTTACTACACACCAACCCCTGGAGCCACCGGGGGAGTTGAAGGAATATACCACTTAACCTTATCTGGAATGGTGAGCTACGAATCAATTACAGTGGCACTGCTTATATGGCGCGTTTACAGTTACTACATACCAATTCTGGTAGGTCTTATAATGATATGGCGTGTGAGGAAATTGATATAGTAGGTGATTTGAATGAAAGGTTCTTTATTTCTATATTTTTTCACAGGTTTTACTTTAGGATCTCTCATAATACTGCTTTTTGGGCTGAATTTTATAAGCGTGATATTCGCCGCGCTTTTGGGAATTATATTTGAAATATTCCTGTACATAAGGGGAATACCTCCAAAAAGAAAAAAAGATGTGGAAGATCTGGTGTGCATAATAATTCCTGCTTACAATGAAGAAAACTCTTTGAGAAAATCCGTAGAATCTGCAATAAAGCAAAGTTACAAAAACAGATTAATAGTCCTTATGAACGATAATTCAACCGACAATACAGGAATACTAATGGAAAGATACGCAAAAGAATATGAAAATGTGATCTACCTGAGAAATTATGAAAATCTCGGAAAATTTAGTTCTATAATGAGGGTTTTCAAAGAAGTAAATGCAGACATATATGTCATAGTGGATGCAGACAACGAATTTCCAGAAAACTATATCGAATACTATGTGAAGAGAATGGAAAATATAGACGCTCTTGAAACTCCACTATCTTCATACAATGCTTGCAAGAATTTCACATCTTTAATTCATACACTTGAAATATCTTTGATGAGCTCTATAAGGTTTATGAATCTATTCCCAAACTTCACGGGAAGAGGAATGTTTATAAGAAAAAAAGTACTGGAGTTTCTCCACGAAAAAAACATAAAAGGCAAAGACGATGGCGCTATGATGAATGTCGCTATGAAGCATGGAAATTTCAAATACAGATACTTCACAGGACCCGCTCTCAAAGAGTATGCCACAGAAAAATTCAGGGATTTTGTAAACCAACGAGATAGGTGGTACACACTTGGTATGGTAGAAACTCTTAAAAAAGGAGCTCGGACACTCTCTACGGTATTCGGATTGTATTCCAGCTTGGTTTTCTCAACGATATTTCTGGGTGTAACTATGCCATTACTTGGCTTTAGATGGTACTCGGTTTTAATGATAGAATTGCTCACTGGTGTATTCTTCCATTCAATTATCTACTCAGTGAAATTTGAGATAAACTGCAACAGGTTTATAAATGGAATATTCGGAATAGTGATGTTGTTGATAAACACCTCCCTAATATTCAGATCATTCTGCAGAGTAATATTTGGAAGGATCCCAAAAACCTGGTACAAAGTTCCAAAATCCTGATGTTCTCCAATCTGGTATAATGACGCTGTCATGAGAATGAAAAAAATCCTACTATCACTTTTTATAGCGTTCGTATCGAGTTTCACAGTTGTAATATTCTTAAACTTCTTTCATAGGGGCAGAGCGGGATTTCTTGATCTTTTGAGCACTTTGCCTATTCATATTTATTTTATGGCTTTTCTAATATTTACGAGTTCTTATTTCCTAGAAGCTCTTAGAATAGTCTATCTCGTAAGACATAGAGGATACAAAATTGGCTTTTTCAGTGCCATTTACAACACAGTCATAGGATATTTGTTCTCTTTCCTGACTCCATTTGCCATGGGAGGGCAGCCGTTTCAGGTGTTCCACCTGTCGAAGCTCGGTGTGGATTCAAGCTATGCCACTGGTATAATGGGAGCAAGAATGCTAGAAAACTCTCTTGGTGGAGCAGTTATAGCCTTAATAATGCTCAACACCAGCCTTGGATGGATTCTAAAAAATGGTCACCTGGTAATTGGAGGAGTAATCATAAGCTTGTCTGTATCTATAGCTATAGTAATATCGATGTTCAAGCCCAAGATCTTGATGCCACTTGTTAAAATTGCTTCAAGAATTTTCAAAAAAGATCTCGTAGAATCTTTCAATACATGGAGAGAAAATTTCGAGCTTAGTATCAATTATATGTGGAAAGAAAATTTCTATCTCGTCATACTTGATGTTTTGGAATGGTTCGCAACTCTGGTGATACAAATTTACTCTCTATTTTACATTCTAAATTTTCTTTCAAATGTCAAACTGAATTTCTGGCTAGTTTTCGGATCAATAAATGCCGTTAACGCTTTAGCATACTTCATCCCAACACCTGGGGCATCTGGAGGAATAGAGTTTACATATCAATATGTATTGTCGGGAATAACAATGAACAGTGGAATAGCTCTTAAAGCTGTTACCTCTTGGAGAGTGGTGTCTTATTACCTGCAAATCCTTCTTGGAATAATATTTCTGGGAGCGTTTGGAAAGATCGGTCTGGAGGGAAATAAATGAGCTTGGTTTGGGTTTTCTTTTCACTATCAATTTCGGCGGGAATATTTACAATTCTGATAGGTAAATACATAAACTATATGAGAACAACAAGACTCCATGTCAGCAAGAAAAGGGATTTCAAACCATTTGTTTCCGTGATCATACCAACCTGGAACGAAGCAGATGTTATAGAAAATACCATCAGAAATGTAGAAGAGAGTTTTTACGAGAAATTCGAAATAATAGTCGTGGATGATAGATCCACAGACGGAACTTATGAAATACTCAAAGATCTAGAAAAAGAATACTCGAACTTAATAGTTCTCAAAAAGAAAGGAAGGAAAGGAAAGCCTCAATCTATAAACGAAGCCATGGAAGTGGCTCGTGGAGACATCATACTGTTTTTGGATGCGGATTCAAGAATATCTCCCGAATATATTTCAACTCATGTTGCATGTTTCTCACACCCAAATGCAAATATGATATTCACAGATTTCGAACCTTACAACTACAAACCGAAAAATCTTTCCCACAAAATTCAAGAACTCTTCTTTTCTTTTGCAAAAGATGTCATATATTCAAACATATTTGTGAAGATGATATTCATGGGTAACGGGGTTTTCTTCAAGAGAGAGATACTCGACAAAGTTGTTCCAATAGATCCAACCACCTTAGTAGATGATTTTACGATAGCTTCAAAGCTATCAGAAATAGGTGTGAGAGAGGTCTTTTCAATCTACCCCTGGGTAAACATACAGTACGCAAACTCCCTAAAGGATCTTTGGAAGCAACATATGAGATGGTATTACGGAGGATTCAGAGAAATAGTCAAGTTTATGAAAGCTGGAAATCTCAAATACTTGCTTTTTTACATACTCTCAATCGCATTTTTTACAAGTCCCATATGGTTTACAATCCTCTGGATATTTTTCGGCAATTTCTGGCTATTTTTGGGGCTTTACCTTATAGTCTATGCTTACTCACTCTTTACTTTCTCACAACTCTTGGATGTCAATAGAAGATTAAGTGTCCTGTCAACTTTCATTCTACCAGCACTTGTCATGGTCTTCGAACTCTCCGTACTGATCCCCGCCATGCTAAAATCTCTTTTTGTGGAAAGATACTACGAGGTAATGGATAGGATAGGAAAAAGGATAAACAAGAACTTGAGCAAAAAGGATAAAGAGGAGGATTGGTACAAAGTAAAAAGAGATAGATACTAAAGGAGGTGCTCCCGATGGATTGTGTCTTCTGCAAAATAATAGAGGGTGAGATACCATCGGAGAAAGTCTACGAAGATGAAGACTTTTTAGTGATAAAAGACATACGCCCTGTGGCGCCAGTTCATTTGCTCGTCCTTTACAAAAAGCATGTCGGAAAGATTCATCAGCTCTCAGAAGAGGACAGAAAGAAGCTCTCTAAGGTCTTTGAGTTAATAGCCAAAGTCGCAGAAAAGAGCGGAATTCTGGAGAGTGGATACAGGGTAGTTGTAAACAACGGTCCTGATGCAGGACAAGAAGTAGATCACATACACTTTCATGTGATAGGCGGAAAGAAGCTGGGGAAGATAGCGTGAAGAGAGTGGTGATAATCACCACAGGCGGAACTATAGCCATGACAAAAACTCATAACGGCGTTGTTCCTTTCTCAGGGGGAAACTCTTTGATCACACAGATCCCAGGACTGGAAAATGTGGCAGAAATAGATCATGTCGAATTTTCAAATGTTCCAAGCCCCTATATGACGCCTGATATGATGTGGAAACTATCCAGAATGGTTCAGGATATCGTAAACGATAAGGAAGTTGATGGAGTTGTGATAACACACGGCACGGACACACTCGAAGAGACCTCATATTTTCTTGATCTGACCGTAAATACTGAAAAACCCATAGTGCTCACGGCAGCTATGAGAAACATAAACGAACTCGGAACCGATGGGCCTAGGAATGTTCTTTCATCTCTGAGAGTTGCTGTTTCTGACAGCGCCTTTGGCATGGGCGTTATGGTGTGCTTGAACGATGAAATACATGCAGCAAGAGAAGTGACCAAAACTTACACAAGCAATGTTGCAACCTTTGAATCACCTGGATATGGTCCACTTGGAATAGTTGATGAAGATGCAGTGGTCTTCTTCAGGAAGCCTCTTCTCAGAATGAATATAGATACCGACAGGATAGAGAGCAGGGTAGCTCTTGTAAAAACCTTTACAGGAGATAACGGAGATATTCTTAGAAAAGTTGTTGATATGGGGTACAAGGGAATAGTGCTGGAAGGATTTGGAAGGGGAAATGTGCCACCGAAAGTTGCAGATGCTGTGTCAGATGTCATAGACAAAGTTGTGGTAGTTCTAACATCGAGATGCTTTAAGGGAAGAGTTCTGGATGTTTATGGATACAAAGGGGGAGGAGCTGATCTAGTAAAAAGAGGGGTTATACTTGGACAGGAAGTTTCATCTCAGAAAGCCAGGATAAAGTTAATGGTGGTTTTGGGAAAGACAGAAGATAGGGATAAGATAAGGAAGTATTTTGAGACCTCAAGGGCAGGTGGGGAAATATCGATCTAAAAAAATTGAATCTTGCTACTCTAATTACCTTACTCTTCTTTCTATTTATAGTATTCGTTTTCATGATAAAGGATGTAGCAGTTGTTCTTGTACTCATCTTCATATCGGTTTCCGTGTTGAAAGCGTTGAATGACGCTCTAGAGAGGATTTTAAGGAGTAACTCCCTTAGGGTGTTAATATCGATCTCGATCTATTTCTTATTTCTAGCTTTCACCATTTGGTTAATAGTCCCGGCTGTTGTTAAAGAATTCGGAAGTTTTTACAAGCTAATGATGGGAGATGTCAACCTAAAGAGCTGGAAGAAATTCTTTGAAAACGATAGGATTTTAGACCTTTTCCAAAAGATTATAGACTACATGAAACCCCGGATAAATGATTATGTCAATACAGCGCTCACAACATTAGCAACATCTACTCCTAAATTTGGTATGCAGATATTCTTCGTAATCCTCGGTACGATATACTCACTCATCTATTTCGATCATCTGAGAAATCTTCCAAAGGTTCTCTATCCAAGAAAACTTCATTCTATTGTCTTGCCATTCTCCAACGAACTATTCGCAAATCTCATGAGATTCGTACAGGCCGTTTTTGTCACGGCGATGCTCACCGGAATTCTTTTCTTCCTATCCTTTGAGATAATGGGCCTAAAATACAGTATAACCATAGGCGTTTGGGCATTCGTGACAAATTTCATGCCGATAGTTGGTGTGCTCTTTGAATACATACCGGTTTTATTATTTTCGCTTTCGCTCGGTTTCAAAGGGGTTATAATCATGACACTGATAACTCTGGCGATACACACAGTATCTTTCGTAACATTCATACACATGATGAAGGGATACTCAAACATCAGCCCGGTGGAGATGCTGTTCTTTATTCTCCTTCTTTGGAAACTATATGGACTGATGGGAATATTCATAGCAGTACCGCTGACAATATTCATAAACACATTCTGGAAGTATTTCATAAGACCTCGTTATGAGGGGGAGGAAATGATTTGAAAAAGCTCTTAATAGCTCTTATTGTGATATCAGTTTTATCCTTTTCTATAACAAAAGAAGATATACTGAAAACTTCAAGAGAAGATATTGAAAGGGCTGTGAAGCTCCTCAAGATTTATATCGCCCAGCACCCCGATGAAAATGTGGAGGATATAGGAAAAATAGTCTTCGTCAAAAAGAAACTCTCTTCAGATCCTTTTATAGGCGAGGCGGTCGTTAAAGAAAATTTTGATGCTCTTCTCAAAGGCCTCGTCGAAAAGGGAAGTATTAGCAAAGAACTATTTGACGATCTTAAAGTGATTTTCAATTTCAAAGATGAACTTGAAAAGAGATTGAGCAACCTAGATGAAAACGCGCTCAAGGTGTGCAACATGGTTGGAAGATATATCAAAGTGAGCTGCAGCGGAGTAGCTAAAAAAATCGTGGAAGAATATGTAAAGAACCCGCTAAAATTCGATCCAAAGCCCTATCTTAACCTAGCATGCATTGATAAAAATGAAATGAAAAAAGCGTTATCAACAGCGCTTGAGGAAAAATTCAAAGAAGGAGAAAAATATTACCTGAAAATCTGGACACTCGCTGAGATTCTGAATGTTGATTTCCCCCACCTGAAAGATCTGAAAGAGTACTCCAATCTATCTATGGACATAGATGAAGCTTTGAGAAGTGGTGTCTCAACAGAAGAATATGACAAGCTGATGAACCGCCTTAACAATTTAAAAGTGGAGAAAAGCTATCTTGAGAAAAAGATGGAGAATCTGAAGAAAATGATATATTCTCCTGAGAAACCACAGAGAACAAATCCTCCTACTGGAAAGCCTATAATCACATACATAGCTGTGACGGTTGTCTCAGCTGCGGCGTTCTTCATTATTCTATTGCTTTTAGATTCAAGACACAATGTTAAAAGGATAAAGCGAAAAATAGAGAAAGATCCGCTCAACCCAGATCTCCATATAAGACTGGCAGAACTCTATGAGAGAATTGGAAGATTGGAAGACGCTATGGAAGAGTACAAGATCGCCTCCAAACTCTCAAATAGTAAAGAAAAAAATAAGGAAGATGATTAGCTCTTCTGAGCTGCATATTTGAAGTACCTAAGCTCAACCTTAACTATCTTTCTTCCCTCGCACATTAAAGTTATCTCGTTCAGAAACACATTCACATTTATTACTCTGCACCTTTTTCCTTCGTATTCCACAGAACTTCCCTCATCTGGGACACCTTCCAGCGCTTCTTCATAAAATTCATGTTCATATGTAAGACAACACAGAAGTCTTCTACAAGTGCCAGATATCTTCGCCGGGTTTATCATCATTTGCTGCTTTCTCGCATGTTTCAATGTTACTGACTGAAATTCTCTTAAGAAAACCGTGCAGCACGCTGGCCTCCCACAAAGCCCCAGCCCTCCCATTAGTTTCATCTCGTCTCTAACGCCGAGTTGCTTTAGCTCTATCCGGGTTTTGAAATGTTTTGCAAGTTCCTTTACAAGATCTCTGAAGTCTACTCTTTCCTCCGAGGAGAAGAAAAATATGAGCTTCGATCTGTCGAAAGTATATTTGGCGAGTATCGGTTTCATTGGGAGATTCATCTCTCTCACGGTTTTTTTGAAAAATTCCTTTGCTTCTTTTGCATCTTCTTCGTTCTTTTTATGGATCTCCATATCTTCATCTGTTAGTTTCCTCACTATCGCCTTAAGCTCGTATCTAAGCTCCTCTATGCTCATCTCCCTTTTCCCGACGACCACTTTCGCTACCTCAAGACCGAAGTCCCCTATTACGAGGACAAGATCTCCTTTCTTTATATCTTCTCCATTATCGGCATAGTACCTTATCCGTCCCACCGGAAAAAACTCTACACCGTATACAACTGCTGTGAGCTCCAAGCTTCATCCCTCCTCCTGATCTCCCTGTATCTTATCGCGATGTTGTAAAGTGTCAAAAGATTGTTGAAATTTGCCAACCTTGCTCTAGAAATTGCATCGAAAAACCCTATACCTTCCATATCATAGATTCCTTCGATCTCCATAAGCCACAAAGCGGATTTTGCAAGAAGCACGTTTATCTTGAAAAGCTCTTTTCCAGAATAATTAGAGTTTACAAAATCTACTATTTCCAGAAAAACTTTCTCATCAGAGTTGGAAATCCTTTCCAAAATCTCAAAAGCCGAGAGGTAAGACTTTAAAGTATCTTCTGAAAGTATCTTCACTAGCTTTTCATTTTCAGAAGATTTCACATGTTGAATGAATTCCCGAACATTTTTCACTTCACTCCGTACTCTCCACAACTTCTCCGCTATTTTATCCACCCAAGGGTGAATTTTCCCTTCAAATGGTGGGGGATTCAAAACGAATTTCACGAGTCTGCTTCTTATCGTTGGAAGAAGAAGATGCCATCTTGTCGTGGTGAGGATTATAACAGCGTATCTGGGAGGCTCCTCAAGGGTCTTTAGAAGAGCATTTGCCGCTTGCTGATTTGCCCTATCGGCGTCATACACAAAAACATATTTCTTTGATATATGCTCAGGAGAATATGTCAAGAAATTCCGTATTTCCCTAATCTCGCTTATGCCTATCTCTGTTCCTTCCGGATCTATCAACATAATATCTGGGGAATTGAAAAGAATCCCCTCAAGATCTTTTACAATCTCTACCGTCTTATCTCTTAAATATCCTGAATCTCTTCCAGTAAGAGCTATTGATACACCAGATGAATTCTTTATGAAATTCTCTATCTTTTTCAGATATATCACCAACCCATGTAATTCTTTATGTTCGCATCATCTTTTCTTTCAATCTCTATATGATCCTTTGGCCCTGTCATTATAACCACAACTCCTGGGCCATGACCAGTTGTCACACAATTAGAATGAACAACAACCCCTATCGATATGTATCCTTCCTTGTACCCTCCAACTCCATACTTGCAGTCATGGTTGTCTATAGCCACCAAGTCTCCTATTCTCAGCTTGTCTATACCGTACTCTTTAACGAGATGTTCATCCCTTGTGTTTATATCGTAATCTGTAGCAGCCGGATTCGTCGAACCTATACCGGAACCCATCATAAAACCCGGTACTATGGTGGTTATAGGCGCGAGGACTTTTCCATCTCTCTCTTCAAATATCTTATCGAAGAGCTCTGGATCTATATTGTAAACCGCAAGCTCTGGATAATCTAAGAGTCTCAAACCCTGTCCCCAGGCTTTTATAAGTATCCTATCACCTACAGAGAGTTTTTCCTTGTCGGGAAAATGAACTATCACATGGTTGATACCACCATGCTTTCCTATGACAAACCCCTTCATTCCTTTACCATCCCCGGATATTACAACTGCTTCATTTCCTATTGACGCCAAAGCCATCAAGGCTTCGTTCTCAGACTTGTCTTTATTTTTTATGGAAACATCAGGTTCTACATGATCGGCATATGGCTTAAATGCAAGATCACCGAGAGAAAAGTTATAAGTTATTCCTCCAACACTTGGAACATAGTACACATTTCCCTCTCCATCTAATCTCGGCATACGAACGACTGGATGGGATACCTCTCCAGAAACCGATATCATTACGACTCTTTCCTTGTTCGTATTCACACTCTCACCCCTCTTTTCCAAGAAACGAATTTTTCCACATCATCAACTATAATTGCATCGAAAAGTTGTGCATGTTTTTTAACGAACTCCAAATCGTTTGTGTTCCATAAAAATATGTCTATACAATTCTCCTTCATTATACTTATAAATCTCATAGTCAGATCAGGTACAATATCGAATGCATCCTTTGGTATATGAACAGAATGCGGATGAGTTTTGATTATGTAACCAATCAACACCTGAGGATCTATGTCTTTGTGCTCTTCATCAAGAAGAAAAGCAAAATTCATGTTTGGATGATGATATTTAAGCTCCCTTATGAGATCGTGATCGAAAGACGAGAATATTGCGCGATTCTTTAAACCCTTTTCTATAACAAGTTGAACAGCCATCTCACCAGCATCGAACTCCTTTATTTCCACTATGACCCATTTCCCTTCTGGAACCAAATCCAAAACTTCTTCAAGGTTCGGAACTCTTTCTCCCCTATATCTGAAACTCCTGATCTCTTCAGAAGACAGATCTTTTCCTCTTTTGTTAACCCCAAATATCCGTAGCATATCTTCATCGTGGAAAACATAGAGCTTTCCATCCTTCGAGAGTCTCACGTCGAGTTCTATGCCGTCTGCACCCATTTCAAAAGCCTTTTTGAAAGCTGTCAAGGTGTTTTCTGGATACTTCGAAGAATATCCGCGGTGGGCGAATATCATCATCCTCCGAACACCTCCAGAGCATTTTCTAACGTGATATTCGAAACTTCCTCATAAGTCATTCCAAAGAGCTCTGCTAACTTTTCGATGACAAATCTCACATAGGACGGTTCATTTCTTCTCCCTCTGAATCTCTGTGGCGGGAGATAGGGGCTATCAGTCTCGGTGAGAATATTTTTCAATCCAACAGTTTTCACCGCTTCTCTTAGGTAGGAATTTTTCGGATAAGTTACAGGACCTCCTATCCCCAAGAAAAAACCCAGTTTAACGAACTTCAAAGCCCACTCTTTATCAGCAGAAAAAGCGTGTATGACCCCAGGTGGATCGGGAAGCTGAGATTTTGAAAGAATCTCATATGCATCCTCGTAGGCATCTCTTATATGAACAACAAGAGGAATGTTAAACATTGCGGCCAAATCTATCTGTGATTGAAATATATCTCTCTGAATATCTTTTGGAGATATGTTTCTGTAGTAGTCAAGTCCACACTCACCAAGGGCAACAACATCCTCGTCCTCAATGAGTCTCTGGAGCTCTTCAAGGAAATGCTCTCCGGAATTTTTTGAATCATGTGGATGTATCCCCACCGCCGCTTTAAAACCATATCTTTTAGCGTATCTAAGAGCCGTCTTGGAATCCTCCACATTCACTCCTATATTTAATAAAAATCTCCCACCGGTTTCTTTAAACCTTTTGACAACATCGTCAACATCGTTTCTAAACTTAGGAAAGTGTATGTGCGCATGGGTATCTGCATACCCCATATCTCACACCTCATTCCCTCTACCGAAGTCATCTTGAATCCTTATTATGTCATCCTCTCCGAAATAATCCCCGACTTGAACTTCTATCACCTCAACTATTTCGTTTTCAGATGGATTCTCCAGCCTATGAGGAGTTTCAACCGGTATAAACACGCTCTCTCCTACGCTCAAATCCATTATCTTATCTCCAAGAGTAACTCGTGCGGTCCCCTTGATCACCGTCCATCTTTCAGAGCGCCTTCTGTGAAGTTGCAGGCTGAGTCTTTTCTTCGGAAGAACGGTTATTCTCTTAACCTTATGATTTGGCTTATCCTCAATAACTGTGTAGCTCCCCCAAGGTCTGTAAGCGGTTTTATGAACTTTCCTTATCTCACCTTCCGCATATTTTTTAAATATCCCAGTCAAGTCCTCTTTGTTGGTAACGACCACTACATCATCACTTACAACAACCTTTACATTGCCTAAATCAGAGATAACTTTATAGTAATCCGTATCAACCTTCCCCTTTCCATTTACAACTCCTGGGAGGTCGTCGAGCTTCACTACCCGCGCATCCACGCTTAAAAAATACCCACTCTTTGGAACCTCAAAACTGCCTGAGTAAAAAGCTATGATCTCACCATTTTTGTTCATAACTACTCCTTCATCTTCTCTCAAATTTTCTAAGATTTTTTCTTCTATCTCTTCCAAGAGAATTGGTTTTACAACGAGCGCTGGAAATTCTATATCTTCTTCTATTGGAACTCCTACCTCCTCAGCCTGTCTTTCCGCCATAAAGAATATCCTCTTATCAACTTTCACGCCCAATGAACTTGAGATCTTTGAAAAGGTTTTGAGGGTTATCTGGAAAGGAGAAAATCTCCCCAGTTTCTGGAAGAAATACGGGTAAAGCTCTCTTGATATTGGCCAGAACTTCGGATCAAATGAACAGTCAATGATTATTTTCAATCAGATCCCCTCCTTATAAAAATCGAGGGGGATCACCCCTCGATCACCTTCACAAAAACCTTTCTGGTACGGGGACCATCGAATTCGCAGAAGAATATCCCTTGCCAAGTTCCCAAAAGAGGTTCTCCGTTTTCCACGATCAGGGTCATCGATGGGCTGACAAGCGTTGTCTTTATATGAGAGTCCGAGTTCCCCTCAAGATGCCTGTAACCAGCATTCGGTGGAACTAGTTTGTTCAAAGCGTTCTCCAGATCTGTTGCAACCGCGGGATCTGCATGCTCATTCACAGTTATCGCAGCCGTTGTATGTGGCGTGTAAACGACACATATGCCACTTTTGACTTTTGACTTCTTCACTATTTCTCTAACTTTGGAAGTCACATCTATTATCTCGTTTCTCCTTGAAGTAGTCACATTAAAGCTCTCAAGCACGGCTTCCCCTCCTTATCATCAATGGAATAGAACATTTGTTATTATTATTATGTGCCCCTCTCTTTCTTCAAACTCCACTTTCACTTTGCTCTTATCCACATTGAAAGTTTCTGAAACCCAAGAAGCTATCCTCTCTTTAATGACTTCAGAATTCTTCTCAAACTCTTCTTTGGGTATCACCATGTTTTGCATACTCAAACTCTCTCGCCTAGTTGTACTTATCATCGTGTTGAGCCTCTTTTTCGCATCCTCTCTGCTTCCTTTTTTCTTCCTTCTGAAGAACCAAAATCTCATCTCTTATCACCCCTTCTTCCGAAGAGGCGCCTGAGGAAATCCAGAAATCCTCTACTCTCTGATATCTTCAAATCTTCTTCAACAGGGATCATCTCCCCCTGAAGTCTTCTTGCTATGTTTTCAAATGTAGAGGCAAGAGGAACACCATCGAGAACAACAGGAACACCTTTGTTGGTGGCTATTATCACATCTTCAGAATCCGGTATTATCCCTATGACATCAAGAGCGAGGGCATTCTTTATATCGTCTTTCGTGAGCATATCTCCACTCTTTATCATCTTCGGCTTAACACGATTTATTATGAGCTTAATGCTCTCGTCATCAAATCCAAAGTTCTCCAAGAGCCCTATCACCCTATCTGCATCAGATATCGCTGGGAGCTCCGGGGTGGTCACAACAAGTGCCATATGTGCAGGGGAAACAGCGTTTCTAAATCCCCTTTCAATACCAGCTGGTGAATCTATGATTATGTAGTCAAAATCTCTCTCAAGTTCTTTTACAAGATTCTTCATATCCTCTGGAGAAACCATCTCTTTGGTGGCTATCTGCGATGCGGCGAGCAGGTACATGTTCCTCAAAACTTTATGTCTGACGAGTGCCTCCTGCGGTTTTGCTCTCCCTTGAACCACATCTAAAAGCGTATAAACGATCCTGTTCTCAAGTCCAAGAACAACATCCAAATTCTTAAGGCCTATGTCAGCATCTATTAGCGCCACTTTTTCTCCCATCTTTGCCAGTGTGCACCCCAAGTTCGCAGTTACAGTTGTTTTACCAACCCCGCCTTTTCCTGAGGTGACGACTATGACTCTCGCCACAAGACCACCCCTTTCATGAAACACCTCTCATCGAGTTATGTTATCACAAAACCGTATCTTTTGAGTTCACAAGTTTACAGTGTAAAAACAAATAACATAGAAAAAAGAAGAATTTTAGTCCTAATTACTTGTAATCCCAAATAAATCTCAAAAACAGCATTTTAAGAATTTGGTTGTTTGGATATCATGGATGTAACATCCATATGTATGACATCTTACCATTGTTGTTATACAACATATCTCCTGGGGGTGGTTGAATGGGCTATAAGATTCTGAAAGAAGAAGATGTAGTAGATTATGTCAAAAGTAAGAAACTTTTAAACGGGAAAGAATTTTCCGTCAAACAAGTCGGAGATGGAAACCTAAACAATGTCTACAGAGTGGTCAATGAACAAGGAGAATCTATCATTATTAAACAGGCACTTCCTTATGTGAAAATAGTTGGAGACAGCTGGCCTCTTCCCCTAGAGAGAAACACTATAGAAGCAAAGGCACTGAAAATACATGGCAAATACTGCCGAAAGCATGTTGTGAAAGTTCTGTATGTAGATGAAGAATATTATTTAATGGTTATGGAAGATCTATCAAACATGGAAGTCATGCGTCTTGGAATGATACGAATGAAGAAATATCCCAAGTTTTCAGAACATATTTCTTCCTACTTGGCGAAAACTTTCTTTTACACAAGTGATTTCTTTATGGATCCTATAAAGAAAAAAGAGTTGGTTAAAGAATTTATAAATCCTCATCTGTGCAAAATAACAGAGGATCTAATCTTCACGGATCCATACTATGACGCTCCAAGAAATAACATAAATCCTGAACTTTTATCTTATCTAAAAAACAAATTTTGGAAAAGAAGATACCTTTGGAGAGAAGCTTCGAAGATGAAATACAAATTCCTCACAGAGGCAGAATCTCTGGTACATGGCGACCTTCATACGGGCTCTATATTTGCAAATGAAAATGAGACAAAGGTATTCGATGCAGAGTTTGCATATTTCGGTCCGGCAGCTTTTGATCAAGGGCTCCTCCTTGGAAACATACTCATAAACTACATTTCATTTGAGGGAAAAGACTTCCCAAAAGATAAAGTTCAGGATTACAGGCAATTCATACTCACAATGATTGAGGAAATCTATGAAAAATTCTCAAAGAAACTCAGAAAGCTTTGGAAAAAAGTCAATGACATAAGCTTTAAAGACGAATGCTTTTTGGATTACTACTTAGAGAAATACTTCGAGGATATGCTTGGATACGCGTCAGTTGTGATGATAAGAAGAATGCATGGCTTGGCTCACAATATAGATGTTGATGAGATCGAAGATTTAAAAGTTAGGAGCGAGGTTCAGAAGCTAATTTTAGATATGGCAACAAACATAATGATGACAAGAAAACACTGGAAGGACATAAAAGAAGTCACCGAATATGTAAAGAGTTTTATCTTCTAAACGAAAGGAGAGTCTGAAATGCTTAAAAAAATTCCAAAGTTCTTTCCGCCGGAACTAATGAAAGTTTTAATGGAAATGGGACATGGCGATGAAATAGTCATAGTTGATGGGAATTTTCCGGCATATTCTGTCAATAGTAAAGTTATAAGAGTCGATGGAGTAGACACTCCCACACTTCTTAAAGCCGTCTTGGAATTCCTTCCACTGGACACTTTCTCAAAGAACAATATTTTCCTGATGAAACCCACAGATGATCACATTCCAGAAGTTTGGAACAAGTACAGAGAGGTTCTTTCCAGATCAGATGAAGAAGTCGGGCAAGTCGCTTTAGACAGGATGGAATTTTACGAGAGGGCAAAGAAAGCTTTTGCTGTTGTAGCAACATCCGACACTATGCATTATGCATGCGTCATATTGAAGAAGGGTGTTCTCTGAACTCCGTCAACTAGAGAAGGAGGGCTCTATTATGTTAGATTCGATGGTTTGGATCGAAAAAGAGAAGAAATTGAAAGTTCTGAATCAGAGGAAACTTCCTACGGAAATAGAATATCTCGAGAAGAACACCGTCGATGATGTTTTCTGGACTATAAAGAACATGGAAGTCAGAGGTGCTCCTCTCATAGGTGTCGTAGCTGCTTACGGAATTGTAATAGCTGCAAAATATGCGAAAGATGCCAACGACTTTTTAAAAAAAGTAGAATTAGGTGTTGAGAAACTTAAAAAATCCAGGCCAACAGCTGTCAATCTGTTCTGGGCTCTGGATAGAATGAAGAAGAAGGCTATGGAAATAAGCAAATCTGGTATGAGTGTGTCTGAAATGCTAGACGAGCTCGAAAAAGAAGCGAAAGCTATACACGAGGAGGATATAACATCTAACAGAAAAATTGGAGAGAATTTCATAGAGAACGGTCTGGTGAAGGATGGCGACGTGATACTCACTCACTGCAATGCTGGGGCTTTGGCAACTTCGAAGTACGGAACGGCAACATCACCGATGTATCTAGCAAAGGAAAAAGGATGGAATATAAAAGTCTTTGCCGATGAGACAAGGCCTTACCTTCAAGGAGCGAGACTAACAACTTTCGAACTCTTCCAAGCTGGCATAGATGTTACGCTTATCTGTGACAACATGGCAGGTTGGGTTATGAAAAATAAGATGATAGATAAAATAATAGTCGGAGCTGACAGAATAGCAAGGAATGGTGATGTTGCAAATAAAATTGGTACTATGAGCTTAGCAGTTCTAGCTAACAGATTTGGTATTCCGTTCTATGTGGCAGCTCCCACATCTACGATAGATATGAACTGCAAGGATGGAAGTGAAATACCAATTGAAGAGAGGAATCCTGAAGAGATCACCAAATGGTTTGGGATTCAGATAGCTCCCGAAGGCATTAATGTCTTCAATCCCGCCTTCGATGTTACCCCTAATGAATTGATAACAGCAATAGTTACCGAAAAAGGAGTTATAAAAGTTCCTGAGAGAGATCTTGATCTCTGACTTTGGGGGTGAAGGCGGTTTTTTGGATTTTCTCAAAATTTTGAAGGAGGGGTTAGTATGATCAAGAGGGTACTTTTGGTAGTGGTGTTGGCATTGGCAGTTCTGATGGTAGCAAAACCCATAAAGGTTGTTCATGTTGCCCTTGGAAACTATGGAGACCACTGGGTACAGCTTGTATCAGGTGCAAGACAAATGGCAAAGGCTCTGGGAATGGATTTGACGGTCTTAGATTCACAAATGTCAAACAGTAAGCAAGTTCAGAACTTGGAAAACGCTATATCTATGAAACCAGATGCCATATTCATAGATCATGGAGATGGAAATGCGTTGAAGCCTGGAATAGTCAGAGCAATGAAAATGGGAATTCCCGTGATAATATTTGATGTCATAACGGATGCAGAAGTTACATCTGACATCTCACAGGATGATTACATGCTTGGATACAAAAGCTTGTTGAAACTCGCACTCGATATAAATGGAAAAGGAAACATAGTTATAGTTACCCTATCCGGTATAGCTCCACTTGAAAGAAGAATGAAGATAGTCCAGCTCATACTCGACAGATTTCCAAAGATAAAAGTTGCTCAGACACTTGCGCCAGAATTCGGCTCTGCAGTTATAACTCAAACCACAGCTTTGGTGGATGCTGTCCTGAAAGCCAAGGGAAAAGATATAGCCGCAATATGGGCTCCATATGATCAGCTTGCAATAGGCGCTCTCCAAGCTGTCAACCAAAACGGACTTAAAATCCCCGTTTACAGTGTTGATGTCAGTCCTTATGACCTCACTCTTATGGCGAGACCTGGAAGCAATTGGAAAGCAACTGCAGCATGTGATCCTTCTGAGATCGGTAGAGTTGCTATGAGGATAGCCTACCTTGCTGCCACTGGGCAAAAAGATAAAATACCAAGGTATGTAATAATCCCAGCTGCCCTGATAACCCAAGAAATGGCAAGAAAAATAAACCTCAAAGCTGGAGAGTACATAACCAAAAAACTTGTTCCAGAATGGGGAGATAGCGGATTCGCATGGACTGATGAAATGAGAAAAATGGTAGAAGGGAAATTGGGAGGAAAATGAGGGATTGACGGTATGGACAGATTCGTTCTAGTAACTAAGAAATTATCTAAGAGATTTCCAGGCGTTCAAGCTTTAAAAGATATAGACATGGAAATCCGTGGAGGAGAGATCCACTCTCTGGTTGGTGCAAATGGTGCGGGAAAGAGTACATTTGCAAAGATAATATCAGGGGTCTATAAGGATTATGAAGGAGAGATATTCATAAATGGTGAAAAAGTCGTTTTGGATACACCGCAAAAATCCTTTCAATATGGAATAAGTGTCGTTTATCAAGAAGTTGACAGTGCTCTGATTCACTATTTTACAGTCGCGGAGAATCTTCTCATGAGTTCGGTAACACAATACGGGAGTTTTGTGTCTCAAAAAAAGTTAGTGAAAATAGCTAAAGAAAAGCTAAAGTCTTTGGGATTGAAGCTCCCATTTGATCTGAACACAAGAGTGAGCGAGCTTTCAGTATCACAAAAACAGCTCCTTTTGATATTCAAATCACTGATACACAACAGTCGGTTGATAATATTCGATGAACCAACATCCTCTCTTGGTCCCGTGGAAGTCGAGCAACTTTTTGAAATCATCCATTCGTTAAAAGAACGGGGAATAGCAGTCCTGTACATATCACACAGAATGCCAGAGATATTCACAATATCTGACAAAATAACTGTCTTCAGGGATGGAAGAAAAATAGGGACATTTCCAAGAGATGAAGTTACTCCAGACGATATCATAAGATACATGATAGGGAAAAGCAGCCAGAAGATAGAGATATCTTCCAAAGAAATGTCAAATACCCCTATATTGGAAATTCATAGAAAGAGCGACGAAAGTCAGAAACTTGTCCTTTACAAGGGAGAAGTTCTAGGGCTTACAGGATTGGTTGGAGCTGGAAAGACCGAGTTATTAAAGGAAATATACACAGGAAGTAAGGATTTAAAAGTAGCCTTAGACGGAAAAGAGGTCAGGATAAAAACCTCAACAGATGCGGTCAAGATGGGAATATATTTCTTGCCTGAAGAAAGGAGAAAAGAGGGTCTTCTCATAAAGGAAAATCTCATATGGAATATGCTTCTTCCAAGCTTTGGAGATTTTGCAAACGCTCTTGGATTTATGAAAGACAAAGAGGCAGCTCAGGTTTCAAAAAGATTTGCAGAGAAGCTTCGCGTTAAGTTTGCAGATCTTAGACAAAGAGTGGAAAGCCTGAGCGGTGGTAATCAGCAGAAACTGATAATAGCTAGATGGCTCATTAAAAATGAACTGAAGGGTGCTCGTGTAATACTCTTTGACGAACCTACCGTAGGAATAGATGTTGGAGCAAAAGAGGAGATATACAACATTGTCAGAACTGTAGCTGAGTCTGGAATAGGAGTGATATTCTCATCTTCTGACATAGACGAAGTTTTAAAAGTAGCAGACAGAATAGTTGTAATGAGGGATAACAAATTCATAGCAGAAATAGAAAGGAAAGATTTCTCAGAAGAGAAGATACTTTCTCTGGCTGCCGGAAGACATGAAATAGTGAAAAACTAACGCATCCCTGCCCCCTGCGGGCAGGGGTTCTTCAACATTTCTCTATCTAAGGAGGGTCAGTATGGGCCAATCCAATATCAACAAAGGTGATCTTCTGAGAATCATAGTGGCTAAATATGGTGTCGTTATAGCTCTTGGAATCGTTATAGCCTTATTTGGAATCATTACTCCAAATTTCATGAGTGTTGGAAACTTTACAAACATATTGAGATCGATATCAGTTATCACAGTTTTATCACTCGGCCTAACAGTGGCATTAGCTGCAGGAGCATTCAATTTGGCAGTAACAGGTATTGCAGGTTTTGCAGGAGCCTTATCAGCAGGTTTAATGGTATGGAATCAACTCAGTGCTATAACTTCTTCCGTAATTGCTCTCATCGTGGGGATGCTTATGGGAGCGGCAATAGGACTTTTCGTCATATATTTCAGGGTAGATGATCTTCTTGCAAGTTTAGGCGCAATGTACATAGCCCAAGGCATGACGCTTACTTATACAGGTGGTTTGAATATATATTCAAACATGATAAAACCATCGCCCGGAGGAGGGTTCACAACGGCTCCTGGACGAATCTCAGATGGATTTATATTCATGGGACAGGGAATGGTCGGAGTCATACCAATGCCCGTTATAATAATGTTCATAGTTATCGTTTTAGTTCATATATTTCTAAACAATACGAAATGGGGTAGAAACATATACTCTGTTGGATCAAATCCCGAAGCTGCATATCTAGCCGGTATACCGGTCAACGGATACAAGATATTCGCTTATTCCCTGTCTGGAATTCTGGCAGCCTTTGCCGGAATACTTCTTGTAGCTAGACTTGGCAGTGCTCAGATAGCGGAATCCCAAGCACTCCTTCTTGACTGCGTCGCTGCGAGTTACATCGGATTCTCTTTTCTCGGACAAGGAAAACCCAACGCTTTTGGAACCTTCATAGGAGCTGCTCTAATGGGTATAATGGTCAATGGACTAAGTATGTTGGGAGTTTCCTATACAACTCAAGACATATTCAAAGGGATAATTCTTCTGTTGTCACTAGCTATCTCAAGACTCTCTCAAAAATAGTGAGGAGATGCACATGAAAACCGAGAGATACAGGAAAAGCTTAGTGAGTCTTGCAAAAGAAGGAGTGCTGAAATATATATCATCTAACAATCTAAAGCCTGGAGATAAATTGGCTTCCGAGATAGAGCTTTCACGAATCGTGGGGGTGAGCAGATCTACTCTCAGAGAAGCCCTTGCTGAATTATCGAGAGAAGGATACATATACAAAAAGCAAGGAAAGGGAACATTTGTTATGGAAAGAGCTAATTTTTTGAGAAGTGGGCTCGAAAAGTTCGAAGGGGTTACAGAAGTAATAAGATCATTCAATTACAAACCAAGGACTGAAGTGATAAAAATAGAAGTTGGAGCACCAAATGAAGAAATCAAAGATATGTTGGAATTATCTGAAGAAGAGATGGTTGTGACTTTCTATAGAAAAAGATTTGCCAACGATAAATTTGCAGTATATTCTGTAAGTTCTTCTCCAGCATCTCTATTTGTTGATGGAATACCAAAATGCTTTGAAAATGAATCGATGATAGATTACTTTGAAAATCACCTGAAGATAAAAGTAAATGCTGCGATAGCGGAGATAAGTCCCTTTGTATTTGATGAAAATATGTCCAGAAAGCTGGGAATAAAACCAGGAATATTGTTTTTGCTATTAAAGCAAGTTGTAGTTGACTCGATGGGAAGAAAAGTAATATATTCTTTGGATTACTACAACTCAGAGCTTTTCAGGTTTTTCATAAATAGAAAGAGATAATAGAAAACCATGATATCTCCTCGTAGTAATCCCCCGTAGAGAAGGTCTCATTTGTGATTTCCCACACCAAAGGTGGTAAAATAAAACCACCAGAGGCTTAAGAAAAAACTCGGATGAGGAGGTGTTCATATGAGAAAGCTTTTAGCTATTCTCGTTGTGTTTGTTGTCGTCCTCGCGCTTGCAGAGACGGTCACCCTTCAACTCAAGTGGTTCAACCAGTTCCAGTTCGCCGGATTCTATGTTGCAAAGGAGAAAGGATTTTACTCTGAGGAAGGGTTGAATGTCATCATAAAACAGGGTGGGCCCACGGTAAGCCCCCTCAAAGAGATACTAGAGGGAAGAGCACAGTTTGCCATAGCAGGACCGGACATAATCCAGTATGTCTCTAAGAGAGTCCCTGTAAAAGCCATAATGACTGTTTTCCAGCAGAGTCCCACCTGTTTGATGACCCTTGAAAAGTCCGGTATAAAGAGTCCAAAAGACTTTAAAGGAAAGACCGTTGGAATACTCAACGACTACACTTATATAGAGCTTAAGCTCATACTCAAGAAAGCTGGTTTGAGCATTAGAGATATCAGAAAAGTCAGATGGACATTCGATCTCAAAGGATTTGTCAGCGGAAATTATGATGTAGTCCCAGCTTACAGAACAAATGAACCTGATATCGTAAGAAGCATGGGATATGAAGTTAGACTCTTCTACCCTGAAAACTACGGCATCCACTTCGTTGGAGATGTTCTCTTTGTAAAGAGTGATCTTTTGAAAAACAACAGAGACCTCGTTAAGAGATTTGTCAGGGCTTCCTACAAAGGATGGCTTTACGCCATAGAACATCCCGAAGAAGCTATTCAGATAATTCTCGACAAATACAACACTCAAAATCTCACCAAAAAACATCTTGAATACGAAGCAGATCAGACTATTAAACTTGTTACCGCTAGGCTGAAAGACAAGAAGTACTTTGGAAGCTTTAACAAAGAACAGTGGGAGACCATGATAAAACTCATGTATGACAACAAACTAATAAGAAAAATGGTGTCTTATAACGATGTGGTCTGCGACAGTATTATCAACGAGGTGATAGAGGGTAGGTGATGAAGATGGGAATAGGAGGTAAAGTATTCACAATAGTCGCCGCTGTGGTCGCCGCCCTTCTGGTGGCGGCGATTGTAGTTAACGCTTCAGTCGCCTCTAAATTGAACAAAACCGTTTCAGATGAGCTCAACAACATGAGAACATCCATATCCTCTCAAATTGAGAACTTGAAAATTTCCTCCACTCAGAACTTCGATAAACTCAAAGGAAAGATAGAAGATTCTTTCAAGAGAGTTGGGGAAATGTTCCAAGGAAGTCTTGGTGATGTGGAAAACGAGGTAGTAAAGTCAGTTGAAGAGATAGCTCGTGAAGACGCTGTGAGAGCCGTTAAAGATAAGCTGGCAAAAATCGATCGAAAGGTAGAAGATTCTTTCAACATCGTGGTAAGCCAAATAAAAACACTGGCTCTTCTTCCATCACTGTCTGACTTTATGAACACATATGAATTCGACCCGGTATCTGCTGAGAGTATCTCATATGGAATTGGTGATTATGTTATGAAGCTTATGGATCTGTATCCAATAGAGTCTGTGTATGTCGTTGGGACAGACAAGATGGTTCTCATAGAGATATCGGATGATGTTTACTACGATACGGGTGAGGAATATCAAGATTCAGTTCTGGATGAAATATTAAAAGAAGCTTCAAATGTAAAGGACATATACTATGGCGACTTGAAGGAAGACATGGGTAATTACACCTTTAATATCTATGTTCCAATAAAAGATTCAAGGCTTAAAGGTGTCCTCGTTGCTCAGATTAACCTCACAGATTTTATTTCGAGTAATGTACCGACAAAGATAACAAAGAGCTCAAAAATATATGTTCTGGATGAAAATGGTGATGTAATACTACCAGTCGGAGGAAAGAGGCCTAGCAGGATTTTGAAGACGGTGAAACTTGAAGGTGATAAGGTAAAAGGTGGAATAGTTGCTAACCTTCCAGTACCAGTAACTATATACATAGAGGTCAATGTTGATGATTTCAAATCGAACATAGACAAAGTTGTATCAAATGTACTTAAGAATGTCTCCAGTTCTGTTCAGAAGAAAATGAAAGAAGAGACCAACGGAATTATGTCGTCTCTTAACAAAGAGATAGGAGAGATCTCCAAGAATATCGACAGGGTCAGTGAAACCATTCAGAAATCTGTTAACGACTCCATAAATTCCGTGAAGAGCGGGATGGAACGTGAGAAGAAGACTGCCATGGTTACTGTTGTAGTTGTCTTCATAGTTGTTGGAGTAATTGCTCTTGTTTTTGCTCTTGTATTCTCAAGACTCATATCAAGCCGAGTCTCAAAGATGGTCAAAGCCCTTGAAATGCTTTCAAAAGGAGATCTCACAGTTCAACTCCAAGACATGGGAAGTGACGAAATAGGAAAGATGGCACAAGCTCTCAATGAAGCTCTGGAGTCTCTTAGAGGAATGATAGAAGGTATATCTGGAACATCCGAAAGGGTTGAAAAGACAACTGAGGATCTCGGAAACCTTTCAGACGAATTGAAAGAAGCAGGGGAAAATCTGAAAACAGCCGTTGATGACATAAAGAGAAGTTCTAACGATGTTGCAGCGGTTATAGAGGAAACAAGTGCAAGCGCTGATGAAATAGCAAGAGCGGCTCAGAGCGTTGCAGATTCGGCAGAAGGGCTCTCTGAGAAGGCAAACAACATATTCGATCTTGCAAGCAGAAGTAAAGACTCTTTGGAAAAGATGATGAACACCATACAAAGAGCTGTGGAGAAATCCCAAGAAGTTGGAAAAGAAGCGCAGAAGCTCTCCGATGCTACGAAGAATATAGAAGAGATCGTCAACACGATAAACTCGATAGCCGAGCAGACTAATCTCTTGGCTCTTAACGCGGCTATTGAAGCAGCAAGAGCTGGAGAAGCAGGAAAAGGTTTTGCGGTTGTTGCAGATGAGATAAGAAAGCTCGCTGAAGAATCTAGGAAATCCACAGAGGAAATTTCTCAAATACTTGGAGACATAAGGGAAAACACTGCAAAGGTCAGTGAAGAGCTCGGAGGGATGAATGACATAATAGATGAGACAGCGCAAAGCGGAAGGGAAGTCGAAGAGGAACTGAACAACGTCATAGGAGAGGTCGAAGCAATCGGTCATCTCATCGAAGCCACATCTGCTGCAGCTGAGGAGCAGAGCGCATCAACGAGGGAAATATCTGAAGCTATGAAAAACGCTGAAAGTCGCGTCAACGAGATGATAAGAAACATCGATGATATAGTAAGCATATCTGAGAGCCTCCTCAACATATCTGAAGAGATTCAGCAGTCAAGTGATAACTTGAAAGAAGCTTTTGGAAAGCTCAAGGATGCCATAGATCGATTCAAAATAGATTAAAAAGAAAAAGGCTCCCGCTTGGGAGCCTTTTTTATGACGCTTTCTGCACCATCGAATTTTTGTCCGCTTTTCTTATATCTATCTTTCCGTCTTTTACATCGATTATGACCGTGTCTCCTTCTTCGATCTCTCCGGATATGAGTTTCATCGCCAAAGGTGTCTCGACTTCTCTTTCTATAACCCTTCTAAGAGGTCTTGCACCAAACGCTGGATCGTACCCTTTATTTGCCAGGTATTCTTTCGCACTATCAGATATCTGTAGCTTCAAGTTCTTATCTTTCAATCTCTTCTCAAGTTTCTTTATCATCAGATCGACTATTTGCTTGACATGTTCCTTCTTAAGTGGCTTGAATATCACCACAGAATCTATTCTGTTGATGAATTCCGGTCTAAAGTATCTCTTGAGCTCTTCTCTAACAAGCTGCTCTATCTCTTCGAAATCTTTTCCTCTTTCAAGATTTCTGAGTATCGTATCACTTGCTATGTTACTCGTCATGATTATTATCGTATTCCTGAAATCTACGGTGTTTCCTTTTCCATCTGTCAGTCTTCCATCGTCAAAGACCTGAAGAAGAACATTGAACACTTCCGGATGCGCTTTTTCTATCTCATCCAATAGCACCACGCTATAAGGTCTTCTTCTAACGGCTTCTGTAAGCTGACCACCTTCTTCGTACCCGACATATCCCGGAGGAGCTCCTATGAGTCTTGAGACGCTATGCTTTTCCATGTACTCACTCATGTCGATTCTTATCATAGCATCCTCACTTCCAAAGAGCACCTCAGCCAGGGCTTTCGCAAGCTCAGTTTTTCCAACACCAGTCGGTCCGAGGAATAGGAATGTTCCTATTGGCCTCTTTGGATCCTTTATACCTGCTCTAGCCTTTCTAACGACGTCCGCTATTACCTTGACAGCTTCTTCTTGGTCAACTATTCTCTGATGAATAAGCTCTTCAAGCTTCAAGAGCTTCTCTCTTTCAGATTGAACCATCTTGCTTGCTGGTATTCCCGTCCAGCTCTCAACTACTTTGGCTATAGCATCTTCATCTACGGTGTTGTCATTCTTCACTCCGAGTTCTTTAACCACAGCCTCATAATCCTTTCTCAACTTTATAAGCTCTTGCTTCTTCTCAGCAGCTTCTTTGTACTGACCTTTTATCGTGAGATCGTCTATTTCTTCTTCGAGCTCCTTCATTTTCTTCTCCATCTCCGCGACTCTCGGATCTTTTAGCTGACCAGAGAGTCTCGTCTTGGAAGCGGCTTCATCTATCAAATCTATTGCTTTATCCGGCAAGAACCTATCGGTTATATATCTCGCCGAAAGCTTTGCAGCAGCTTCTATTGCTTCATCGGTTATCTTGACTTTGTGGTGATCCTCGTAAACTGGCCTTAATCCCTTGAGTATCTCTATTGTCTCCTCTACCGAAGGCTCACCAACATAGACCGGCTGAAATCTTCTTGCAAGTGCTTTGTCTTTTTCTATGTATTTTCTGTATTCCTCAACTGTCGTAGCCCCTATGGCTCTGAGTTCTCCTCTTGCAAGTGCTGGTTTCAAAAGGTTCGCTGCATCCATAGCTCCTTCTGCCGCTCCAGCTCCGACTATTGTATGGAGCTCATCGATGAAGAGTATTACTTTATCTCCAAGCTTTTTTATTTCGTCTATAACCGCTTTAAGCCTTTCTTCAAATTCTCCTCTGAACTTCGATCCAGCAAGAAGCCGACCCATATCGAGCATAAGGACGCGTTTCCCTTTAAGCTCTTCTGGAACCTCTCCCTTGACTATCTTCTGAGCAAGCCCTTCAACAATTGCAGTCTTTCCAACTCCAGGATCTCCAACCAAGACTGGATTGTTCTTCGTCTTCCTTGAAAGTATCTCAATAACTCTCTGAAGCTCTTTTTCTCTGCCGATAACTGGCATGAGTTTTCCTTCTTTTGCCAGCTTGGTCAGATCCACCGTGTATTTAGCAAGAGCGCTCTCTTCTCCGAGCTCTCCATTGTCTTGCATTTCCCTGATCTTACTCAGAACTTTCTCGTAATCGAGCCCAAATCTTCTTAGTATGTTGTATACTGGTGTTCCCGTCTCCAAAAGGAGAGCAAGTAGAAAGTGAATTGGTCCAACTTTCTTTTCACCAAATTTCAACGATTCCTTCCTAGCGGATTCTAAAACCCTTGCCAATTCTCTTGAAATGTATATCTCATCGGAATCTCCGTAGTATACTCCGTGATATCCTCTCGTAGCAGCTTCAAGTTCTGAAATTAAAAGAGCGGTGTCAACCTTGAGTTCTTTTAATATCTTCACAACCTCATTTTCGCCATCTTCAATAATAGATATGAGAACATGTTCTGGCCTCAGGAGATTCTGCCTTCTCATCCTGAGGTTTTCAGAAGCCCTCTGCATTATTTCCATCATCTTGTCGTTTAAATTCCTCATCATTTTATCACCTCCAGCTTTTATTTTAGCACTCGCTATAATAGACTGCTAATATCAAAAAAGGTTCAAATTTTTACTGATTTCGTAATACCATCAAAGCGCATAAAAAGATAAGCTGATAATGGTTGTTGAAAAGAATTTTTTGGTGAAGTACAATATCCGCCGGTGTGGGGGCGTAGCTCAGCTGGGAGAGCGCTACCTTCGCAAGGTAGAAGCCGTGGGTTCGAATCCCATCGCCTCCACCAAGGGGAGCCGAGAGCTCCCCATTATTTTTGTGATGAGATTTACATCTTTATAAAGCGTCGCATGTGTGTACCCATAGAGGACTACCTTTTCTCCTGAAAGCTTTCCAAGCGCGAGTGCACTTTTTACAGGAACCATTCCATCCGTTGGAACAAATTCATCGTTTCCTTTTCCTATGAGTTCACCCAGAGCCGCCATGTACATGAGCTGTGAACTGAATTTTACCGCTCTTTTCTCAAACGCCAATTTTATGGCCTTGAACGATGCTTCCACATCATCCGGTGATAGCATTCCAGCTATAAGGTGAAAACGAACGGAAGGGTAGCTTTTCAGCGGAGGCAGATTTTTATTCATCCAAGAGAGTTCTTTAGATCCCACGGACGAGACATATCCTATCGTGTAGCTCATAGCGAGTGTAAGTCTCATTGCATCTGCAGTGATTTCATCCACCTTAAAAACTTTCTCAAAATCCTTTGGATCTATCCAGAAAACATTTGCAAAGGGACTTCCAAGATGAGGAGTCCCCAAAAAATATACATCTTTCACATTTGCTCTAAAAGATTCGTTCGTTAGAGCGCACCTTGTTACGAGTCCACCTTTGCTATGCGCTATGATCTTTATGCTTTTCAAGTTTCTGGCAAACTCGGCAAGTTTTCTTCCAGAATCCCAGTAGCTTTCAAAATGTGAGGGGTATTTGAATACATAAAGCGAACATTTGCTTCTAGATTTCTCCCAAGCTTTGATCATTACATCTTTGAACTCTTCATAGTATACGTCTTTCTTCTGATATTCAAACGGATCCAGTCCCGGAATTGTTATTATGTTGCAACCATCTTTTCCTTTTTTCAAAAGGCTTAGGAAATCATCTTTCACATAAACCGTCTCTGTACTCACGGATACATCAAATCCAAAATCTACAGGTGTTCCATCACCTACGAATCTGCCAACATCTAGCCATATAGAATGGTATATAGTTATATCGACCTTCAGTGAGAAAATGATAGCTGGTAACAAAATAACTATCAGTGTTCTCATGAGACATACTCCACCATTTTCCTTCCCAGTCTAAACTGGACCATAGTGAATATGAGTATTATCCCAAAAAGGAGATACGCCGCCGCACAGGCTATACCCATTCTTTGTTGATTGTAGAACAGGTCAAAAACATAGTAGACCATTGTTAGACCGGAATTGTTGTAAGGTCCTGGAAGCCCCTGATAGAGAACGAATATCTCAGTGAACACTTTGAAAGCCCCTATGAATGAAACTATTGTGAGAAAGAAAGTCGTCGGTGAAAGCAATGGCCAAGTGATGTAATAGAACTTTTGAAACGAATTCGCACCATCAACTTCTGCTGCTTCGTAATAAAATTTATCAATGTTCTGAAGCCCTGCCAAAAATATGACCGCATCATATCCCACTGTTTTCCAAATCGAAACTATGGCAACAGTGGGAATAGTCCATCTTTCATCCTTGAGCCAAGCTATTCTCTCCACACCGAACCAGCTCAATATGTAGTTTAATAGCCCATAATCATCGTTGAATATCCACTGCCACACCAGAGATATCGCGACTACAGATGTGACAAATGGTATGAAATAAGATGTTCTGTAAATCGCGTTGAACTTTATATTGGAATTCAAAAGGAGCGCTATCATCAGCGACAAAGCTATCGTAATCGGAACACTGAGTATGACATAATAAGTCGTGTTGTAAAGGGCTTTTAGAAAATCGTTTTTCTCCTTGGCATCGAAAAACCATTTGATTATGTCATACCTATGGGGGACAAATTGATTGATCACGATGAAAAGAGCTATTCCGATAAAGAGAACCGTCCAAAATCTCCTCAAAGCTTCCGCCGAATATTCCACCATGATCTTTATAAGAAACGGCCAAAGTACTATGTTTATCAACCCAAGAATTATCGAATTTGAAAACACAGAGAACGATACAACAGATATAGCAGATACAAAGAGCGCTATGTACATATCTCTCTTTTTGCCGATCACTAAAAACATATAGACAACCCCTATAGCCGCTACGATTGCTAACAAACTTGCAAATAGAGAAGGCATAAACGGATACTTGGGCTTTGCCGTGAAATCGAATATCTCAAGATAGTTTGCAATGCCAGCAAATGTAGGATGCCTCATATTCCTGAAATCCCATTTAAAAAAGCTCAGAACGAAAGAGAACCCTATAGGCCAGAAGACAAATATTCCCAAAACTATCATAGATGGCAATAGAAAGAGGTATCCTTCTAAAGTTTCACGAGCCTTTCTGGTGGCCATAAGCTCACTCCTCTCAGCCTTTAACAACACCTACTGGAACGAGTCTAGCAACTTTCTTCGCTATCCCAAGGATATCTATTATATCAACAACCCTGCTAACATCCTTGTAAACCTGCGGTGCTTCCTCCACAAGTGTTTTTTTACCCCGACTCATCACGGCTATTCCCTTCCTCTCAAGATCCTCCAATATCTTGGAAAGCTCCAATCTTCTTAAAGCCTCTCTTCTTCCCAAAACCCTCCCCGCTCCATGTGCAGAAGATCCAAATGTCCACTCTTCCGCCCTTTTTGTCCCAACCATGATATAGGATTCGCTTCCCATATCCCCTGGTATTATCACAGGTTGCCCATAAGATCTGTAAATCTCTGGGATATTTGGATTTCCCGGTCCAAAAGACCGAGTTGCCCCTTTTCTATGAACGACCAGCCACTTCTTCTTTCCGTTGACTTCATATCTCTCCAGCTTTGCTATGTTGTGAGCAAGATCGTAAAGAAGTTCCACCTTGGTGGATTTTCCGAAGATCTTTCGCAACGCCTTTCTCACCAAATGTCCTATGATCTCGCGGTTTGCAAAGGCGTAATTCGCCGCGCATGCCATAGCCGAGAAATAATCCTGACCAAGTTCATGCTCAAAAGGAGCGTTTATGAGCTGCTTATCCGGAAGATCTGAGTTGTGTTTTTTTAGCTTATCCCTCATGATCTTTATATAATCCGTGGCTATCTGATGGCCAAATCCTCTGCTTCCTGTGTGGATGCTCACAACCAATTGTCCTTCGTAGAGTCCGAAAACCTCCGCAGTATCTTCGTCGTACACCTCAAAAACTCTCTGAACTTCTATAAAATGATTTCCTCCTCCGAGAGTCCCTAGCTCATCTCTTCCCCTCTCGTAGGCTTTCTGTGAGACAACATCAGGATCCGCAACCGGGAGTTTCCCACCATCTTCTATGAATTTGAGATCGTCTTCAGTTCCATATCCGGATTTCACCGCAAAAAGAGCCCCTTCTTGACATATCTTCTTCAAGCCCTTTTTTCCGACTTTTAAATCTCCTCTACTTCCAACGCCAACAGGAACAGTTTTGTATATCTCCTCAACCAATTTTTTAATATCATCTTTCACTTTCTCTACTAAAAGATCGGTTTTCATCAATCTGACACCACAATTTATGTCAAAACCAACAGCACCAGGCGATATTATTCCACTTTTTGAATCGAATGCAGCAACACCGCCTATGGGGAATCCGTATCCCCAGTGTATATCAGGCATACCGTAAACTTCCTTAACAACTCCTGGAAGCGAGGCGACATTGACTAGTTGCTTTATCGCTTCTCTGAACTGTGGATCATCAATCGTCTCCTTGTCAGTTAGAACTACAGCATCGACTCTCATCTTCCCCTCTTTTTCTATTCGCCAGACGTACTTTCCCTCTCTTCTTATCTTCACCCTTCTTCACCTTCAACCAGGAGATTCTTCCTAGTCCTCAAAGAATTTATGCTCTCGACTATTGCTTTCGCTCTTTTCTCACCTATCCCTTCGACTTTCTTCAGATCTTCTTGAGACGCATGGCTTATTTCAAATATCCCATGGAACTTCTCAACAGCCTTTTTAATGACACTCATCGGTATCTTTGCGAGGTACTTAAGAAGCCTGTACCCACGTGCTTCAACACTCACATCGTCAAGCTGTGAAAGATTCTGAATGCTGTATCCTAGTGATCTTGCTATCTTCACAAGGTCTATGCTTGGATCTTTAACTAAATTCTCAACGATTTTAGAAGCCTCCGGATACTCTATCTCATCTTTTGAATAATCCATAGCCAGGAGCTTTACCAGATCATCGACATTTTCAGTCAGCTCTTCTATTTGCATCTTCGCAAGTCTTCCCTCATCCCCAAGTTCCACCAAATACGGTCTTAACTCTTCGGATATTTTCAGCACCATTATCCCTTTCTCTATAACCCGGGAAACATCAGACAAACTCGTTCTGTTCTCAAGCTCTGTTATGTCGAGCTCTACAAGAAGCCTGTCAAAGTTCTTTCTGTATTTTTCCAAAGTATTTATCGCCTGATTGACCTTCGATATAACGAAGTTTATATCATTCACTACATACCTGTAGTTTTTGTAATAAATTGTTATAACATTTCTTCTCCTCGAAACCGCTATGGTCACCTTTTCGAATTGCTTTGCAAATCTCTCGGCAGTTCTGTGCCTTGTTCCAGTCTCTTGAGTAGATATGAAAGGATCCGGAACGAGCTGAACATTCGCAGCGTATATCTTGGAAGCATCTTCAGATATTGCTATCGCGCCATCCATCTTAGCAAGCTCATATAGGTACTCAGGCTCAAATGATATGTTAAGTCTAAAACCTCCTTGGACGGCATCGGAATACTTTTCAAGATCGTCCAGCATAACCACGAGTGCCCCCATTTTGGCTCTCAGTATATCGTCTAGGGCTTTCCTAAGCGGGGTCCCCGGAGCAATGAGCTTTATCTTTTCCAGAAGCTCTCTGGTCACTTTATCACCTCCGAGAGATTGGAGAGACTCCTGACTCTCATCGTGGCTTCTTCGAAATTTCCGGCTAATTCATCAAAACCGCTCTTTTTCAAAGTTTCAAGTCTTCTTCTCAAAGAATAGGGCGGCCTTACCATACCATCGAGTCCTACCTCACCCATGAAAACTGTTCTTCCTATGTCCATCTCGATCAATGACGAGAAGACAGCGGCGGATATTGCCAAATCCACAGCCGGATCGGTTATTCTCAATCCTCCAAGGACCTTCACATAAACATCGTGAAAATCGAGCGGGAGCTTGAGTATCTTGCTCATCGTTGCGATTATAGCTGAAACCCTGTTGTGATCTACACCAACTGAATTTCTCCTCGGTGAAGGAACTCTCGACTTTGAGACAAGAGCCTGGATCTGAACTATCAAAGGATGAGATCCTTCCACAACACATGCCACAGCATTTCCAAACGGAAGATCCTCTCCAACAAAGACGGGATTCTCTATTCCGAGAAGCCCTTCCTCCCTCATCTCAAATATGCCTACCTCTCCAGAAGGCCCGAATCTGTTTTTGTAAACCCTGAGGAGTCGATAGTCAGTCGTTCGCTCCCCTTCGAAATAGAGAACGGTATCGACAATGTGCTCTATTATTTTAGGGCCAGCTATATCGCCACTCTTGGTTATATGACCTATTATCAGTGAAACAACGGAACTTTTCTTAGAAAATTCGACCACTTTAGAAGTCACCGATCTGATTTGAGCGATTCCACCAGGTATGGAACCTACATCACTATCGTAGAAAGTTTGTACAGAATCAATTACCAAAAAATCCATTCCGTTCACGCTTTTCAGAACAGAATCTATATCCTGATCGTTTGTAACGAGTATATCTCCGCTTACATTTATTCTCGACGCCCTGATTTTTATCTGCTTTGCTGACTCCTCACCTGACGCATAGAGTACTCGTTTCCCATTTTCAACGAGATGGTTGGCTATCTGCAGTGCAAGAGTGCTTTTTCCTATTCCGGGCTCTCCGCCAAGCAATACAACTTGCCCTTTTACGAATCCTCCTCCCAGTATTGAGTCGATTACACTATCTCCCACCCTAAGTCTGTCGTCACTTTCAACACTTATCTGAGAAAGCTTCATTAAAGAAGAGGGGGATGACTTCCCCCTCTTTTCTGACTTTTTCACTTCAACCGCACTGTTCCAAGCTCCACATGATGGACATCTTCCAAACCACTTCGGAGACTCATATCCACATCTGTCACAGACATAAACTACTCTTTCTTTCAACTTTTTGCCCCCACCTTCTTTCTATCTTTGGAAAACTTGAGTCCATCTCCACTTCTTCTGACAACTATGATATCTCCTTCTTTGAACCTTCCTTTGAGCAGATCCTCTGAGAGTGGATCTTCTATATACCTCTGTATCGTTCTTCTCATCGGACGAGCTCCATATACAGGGTCATATCCATGCTCTAATAAGAATTCTTTTGCTTCCTTAGTCAACTTGAGCTCCATGTTCTTCTCAGCGAGCCTCTTTCTGAGATCTTGAAGGAGTATATCTATTATCTTCAGAACATGTTTTCTTCCAAGCGGATGGAAGACCACGATTTCATCCAACCTGTTCAAAAATTCAGGCCTGAAAGTCTTCTTGACTTCGCCCATAACAAGATTCTTTATCTCTTCATACTGGGCTTTTTCGTCTTCGTGTGCTGCAAATCCCAAGGACCTCTTGCTCCTGTTTATGAATTCTCCTCCAAGGTTGCTAGTCATTATAACTATAGTGTTTCTGAAGTCGACTTCTCTTCCTTGACTGTCCGTCAATCTTCCTTCGTCCATTATTTGTAGGAGCAAATTGAATATATCAGGATGTGCTTTCTCTATCTCGTCAAAGAGTATTACCGAGAACGGTCTCCTCCTTATCTTTTCCGTCAAGGAACCTCCTTCTTCGTATCCAACATAACCTGGAGGAGCTCCTATGAGTCTTGACATCGCGAACTTCTCCATATACTCACTCATATCAAACCTTATCAGAGCGTTTTCATCACCAAACAAATGCTCTGCCAAGGCTTTTGCAAGCTCTGTTTTTCCAACACCAGTCGGTCCGAGGAACAAAAATGTTCCTATCGGTCTTCTTGGATCTTTCAAGCCAGATCTTGCCCTTCTTATAGCTTTTGAAACAGCTTTTATAGCGTCATCCTGACCGACTATTCTTCTGTGAAGAGCTTCCTCAAGATTGAGAAGCTTCTCTGATTCGGTCTCCTCTAACTTTCTCAAAGGTATTCCAGTCCAGCTTGAAACTATCTCAGCTATGTCTTCTTCCGTCACAGTAACAACAACATCGTCGACTTCTTTCTTCCACTCGTTGTATCTCTTTCTATATTCTCTTTCCAGAGTTCTCTCATCTTCTTTAAGCTTAGCAGCTCTTTCATAATCCTGCATCCTGACGGCTTCCTCTTTTTCTTTTCTCACATCATCAAGTTGAATCTTCAGAAGCTTTATCTCAGATGGAACGGTGAATATTTTGAGCCTTGCCTTAGCTCCTGCTTCATCTATGAGATCTATCGCTTTGTCCGGCAAGAAGTGATCGATTATGTATCTTTTCGAGAGATTGACTGCAGCTTTTAAAGCCTCATCTAAGTAGCGAACCTTGTGATGCCTCTCATACCTGTTTCTCAAACCGTAGAGAATTTCTATCGCTTCATCCTCAGACGGCTCTCTGACATAGATCTTCTGAAATCTCCTCTCAAGAGCCGCATCCTTTTCTATGTACTTTCTGTACTCATCCGGTGTAGTTGCGCCTATACACCTTATCTCGCCCCTTGCAAGAGAAGGCTTGAGTATGTTTGCCGCATCAACAGCTCCCTCAGCAGATCCAGCTCCCACTATTGTGTGGAGCTCGTCTATGAAGAGTATTATGCTTTTGTCCTTGGTAACAACCTGAAGGAGCTTCTTCATCCTCTTTTCAAATTCTCCTCTGTATTTCGTTCCGGCAACAAGCGAAGCGACATCAAGAGAGAATATCACTTTGTTTCTCAAGGGTTCTGGAACTTCTCCTGATACTATCCTCTGAGCGAGCCCTTCAACAATTGCGGTCTTTCCAACTCCAGGTTCTCCTATAAGAACCGGGTTGTTCTTCTTTCGCCTGACGAGTATTTGCATTATTCTGTTTATCTCTTCATCTCTTCCTATTACAGGATCGAGAAGTCCCCTTGCAGCGAGCTCTGTCAGATCGACTCCGAATCCTTCAAGCTGCTTTACAGAATTCGACTGGAAGGGAGCTTTTTTATCAGGCATCACACTTGAATCTGACACGGCATCCAAGATCTCTTTCCTGAGTACCTGGAGATCTATTCCAAATTTTCTAAGAACATGGATAGCTATTCCTTCACCTTCTCTTATTATTCCAAGGAGAAGATGCTCCGGTTTTATACGCTCACTACCAAGAAGCTTTGCCTCTTCATAGGCAAGCTCCGTTACTCTCTTGGCTCTTGGAGTCATCTGGGGCGATGTTATAAAACCCCTCATACCCATTCCAACCATCGATATGATCTCACTCTTGGCCCTGCTGTATGTCATACCCATAGTGGCGAGAACATCACTCGCCGGGTTATTCCCAACCTTCAAGAGTCCAAGGAGTATGTGCTCGGTCCCAACATAAGAATGACCGAGCTCTTTCGCTTCTTCCTGAGCGGTTACAAAAACCTGCGCTGCTTTTTCTGAAAACTTGTCAAACATATATACCACCTCCGGGTATTACCTTAAAAATTCTACCAGAAATCGTGGAGTTTTTCCCGATGTGATTTAGACTCTCATTACACAGAAAAGGTTAAAAGACTTTTGTCTTCTTCTCAACCGAATGCTAATATTCGTCTTGGAGACGAATTTTAAAAGGGAGGGGATCGTTTTGGATTTTTTAAGTAGAGCACACATAGAGATGACCGAGAAATATGGAGCTCACAACTACAAACCCATACCTGTAGTAATTGAAAGAGGAGAAGGAGTCTGGGTTTGGGATGTTGAAGGTAGAAAATACATAGACATGCTTTCTTCGTACTCCGCTCTCAATCAAGGGCACAGACATCCAAGAATAATGAGAGCACTTTTTGAACAGTCTCAAAGACTCACTCTTACATCGAGAGCTTTCTATAACGATGTGCTCGGAAGATTTTTCAAGAAGATGAACGAGATCACTGGATATGATAAAACGCTCCCGATGAATTCTGGTGTTGAAGCTGTTGAGACAGCTTTAAAGATAGCGAGAAAATGGGGGTATTACAAAAAAGGTGTTCCTAAGAACGATGGCGAGATAATAGTCATGGAGAACAATTTCCACGGGAGAACGATAACCGTGATAACTTTCTCGACAACCGAGCAGTACAGAGATGGATTTGGACCCTATACCCCCGGATTCAAAGTTGTAAAGTATGGGGATATCTCAGAAATCGAAAAAGCGATAAACGAAAAGACAATAGCAGTACTGATGGAACCTCTTCAAGGCGAGGGTGGAATAATCGTTCCTCCAGACGGATATCTAAAGGAAGTCAGAGAGCTGACAAGAGAAAAGGGAATTCTCCTAATGCTTGACGAAATACAGACTGGCCTTGGAAGAACTGGAAAACTCTTTGCTTACGAATGGGAAGACGCAAGACCAGATATTTTGATACTTGGAAAAGCCCTTGGTGGGGGAGTTTATCCAGTATCCGCAGTTTTAACGAGCGATAGCATAATGGAGGTAATAACCCCAGGAGATCATGGATCGACTTTCGGAGGCAACCCTCTTGGAGCTGCGATTGCAATGGCTTCCTTGGATGTGATAATAGATGAGAACCTTCCTGAGAACGCAAGAGTTATGGGTGAGTACTTCATGAACGAGCTTAGAAAAATCAATTCTCCGATAGTTGAAGAAGTTCGTGGAAAGGGACTCATGATAGGTGTACAAGTTAAAGTTCACGCACGGGAGATTTGTGAAAAGCTCAAAGATTATGGGGTTCTTTCATATTATGCTCACGATTATGTCATGAGATTCGCACCGCCTCTTGTAATAAAGAGAGAGGAGATAGACTGGGCAATGGAGAGAATAGAAAAAGTGCTCAAATCTTACTGAGCTAGGTGAGATTATGGAATTTTTGGAGGAGATATTTGAAAATCTCCAAATCCCGAAAATCGAAGATTTTAAAAAGGTGATGGTGATATCTCCCCATCCAGATGATGCAGAGATAGCAATTGGAGGTACTGTAGCAAAGCTTTCAGATTCAGGAGCTGAAATCGTATATGTTATAGCGACCGATGGATCTTTGGGAACAAGAGATCCTGATCTTCCAAGAGAAGCCCTGGCGCTGAGAAGAAAAGAAGAGCAGTCAAAAGCTGCGGAAGTTCTTGGAGTTAAAGAAATGATATGGCTTGGATTCGAAGACGGAGGAGACTACGCACATGAGAAGGTAAGAAGCTACCTTGTCAATATCATAAGGGATTACAAACCACAATTAGTTATGACAACCGATCCAACGCTCAGATACGAATTCCATCCAGATCACATAAAGGTTGGGAAAGCCGCTTCTGAAGCAGTTCTTTTCTATCAATTTCCGCATTTTGAATCTCCAAAGCCAAGAGCAGTTGAAGAAACCATACAAGCTATAGGATACTTCTTCACACCCAAACCCAATACCTTCGTGTGCATTGACGAATTCAGAGATAAAAAGATAGAAGCAATACAAAAACACGAGAGCCAGATGGGCGGCGGAATGGAGACGCTCCTTTGGTATTTAAGCAGAAAGGAGAATTTCCATGGTAAAAATGCCGGATGTGAATATGCGGAAGCTATCAGAATAATGCCGACTCTGGCTCTCCACGCTTTCGCTGAAGGTGAGCTTATCTGAGCGTGGTTCTTATATGCCAAAGTCATCTGTTGAATGCTCTCCCCAATATGTAGTAGAAGTTTTTTAAAAAAGGAGGGGGAGCTGTGGAAAAGATAGAGATTAGATGGACCGGAAACATGATGCTCTACGGGAAGTCCCCGTCGGGTCACGATGTTATTATGGACGCTTCAGAGAATGTAGGAGGCAAGGATTCAGCAGCACGTCCTATGGAACTTTTCGCATTTGCCATAGCTGGATGTACGGCTATGGATGTCCTTATGATACTCAGAAAGATGAAACTTCTAGACAAGTTGAAAGATTTCAGGGTAATTTTAGAGTATGAGAGAAAAGAAGATTATCCCAAGATCTACAAATGGGTAAAGGTACGCTATCTGATAAAAGGAGACATCCCGAAAGAGAGCGTTGAAAAGGCGGCAAGTTTATCTCAGAGCAAGTACTGCTCAGCATCTGCCATGGTAAAGAGTTCGGTTGAGAACTTCACATACACGGTTGAAATAGTCTGAAAGGAGAAAGCACAATGACTCTTGGAGCCCCGCCTGGGGCTTATATTTTTTTGCATATTTGAAGTAAAATAGATCGACAAAGGAAAAGCTCGGCGGGAGGGAAGAATATGAAAATATCTCTTGAGTGGCTGAAAGATTTCGTGGAATATGGCTCTGAAAATGAGGTTATCGATGCGCTGACAGATGTTGGCTTGAATGTTGACGAGGTGATAAAACCACATGTTGAGGGAGAGGTTGTCGTCGGGAAGGTCGAAGATGTCTACCAGCACCCAAGTGCCGAGAGACTTAATGTGTGCAGGGTAAACATTGGAGGCACATATTTGACATTGATAACTGCTGACAAAAATGTTAAAGCAGGCGATTATGTTCCCGTAGCCCTTCCTGGGACAAAACTAGCTAACGGGAATGTTGTGGAAGCAGTCGAAATGAGGGGAATTCCCAGCGAGGGTATGATGTGCTCACTCGAAGAGCTCGGTATAGAGCAGGAATCAACTGGAGTATACAAATTCGACTTTGATGTCACCGAAGGGCAAAATGTTCTAGACATCCTGAATCTCAACGACACAGTACTCGATGTTGAAATAACTCCAAACCGTGGAGATGCGCTATCTTATCTGGGAATAGCAAGAGATGTCGCTGCAAGAATGAAAAAGGATTTGAAAGTTCCCAATCCAAAAGTCAAAGAAGGCGAGAAAAAAACAGAAGACATCGTCTCAGTTGAGATAAAAGATTCTGAAGGATGCCCTAGGTACTCAGTTATGGTAGTTGAAGGAGTTAGAGTGAAAGAGAGCCCTGTATGGCTTAAAAGGAGATTGATGGCGAGCGGAATAAGACCGATAAACAACATAGTCGACGCTACGAATTATGTGATGTTAGAGCTTGGCCATCCGATACACGCATTCGATCTGAATCTAGTAAAGTCAAAAAGAGTTGTTGTCAGAAGTGCAAAAGAGGGTGAAACTGTAGTCCTTCTCGATGGAAAAGAGTATGTACTTAACGGTGGAGAGACCCTGATAACTGATGGTGGTGAAGAAATAATAGCGGTTGGGGGTGTCATGGGAGCTGAAAACAGCGGTGTTAACGACAACACGACATCCATTCTGATAGAGGTAGCGTACTTCGATCCTGTGAGAATAAGAAGAACAGCGAAGGGGCTGGGGATATCCACCGACGCGTCTTATAGATTTGAAAGAGGAGTTGATCCTGAAGATAACGAGCTCGTGATGAAGAGAGTCGTGGAGATCGTGACAAATCTTGCTGGAGGAACACCTTCCAAGGGAATCTTGGATGTTAAACTGAAGGATTTCAAGACTGAAACAATAGATCTCAGGAAAGAGAAAGTTGAAGAAGTGCTCGGAATCAAAATTCCTGAGTGGGAAATAGAAGATATTCTGAAAAGACTTGGCTTTAATTTGGACAGAACTTACTACGGCTGGAAGGTTGAAGTGCCGTCTTTCAGAATACATGACATCTACAGAGAGATAGATCTCATCGAAGAAGTTGGAAGAATCTACGGGTACGGGAAGATAGAAGAGAAAAGAACGAAGGTGTGGTCTGGCCTCGGAGGTTTAAATGATTACCAGAAATTCAGGAGGAGAGTCGGAGAGATCATGAGAGCACTTGGATTCGATGAGGTCGTCACTTTTTCGTTCATCTCTTCAAAGATCGTGAAAAATTGGAATTTCAAATCTGTTGAGATTCTTGAGCCGCTCAATCCAATAACCGATGACTTAGATGCGATGAGGCCTTCTCTCGTCTACACACTTGTCCAAGCTCTCTCCTACAACTACACACACCAAGTCAGAAATGTGAAATTCTACGAAATAGGAAAGATATTTTGGAAAGAGGAAGATGTTAAAGAAAACGAAGTTTTAGGAGCGATAGCGACTGGATTGGAGAACGAAATGGATTACACTGACAAAAGAACGGTATCTTTCTACACATTCAAGGGAAGTGTTGATGAGCTCCTCTCAAGATTTGGGGTCAATGCAGAATACGAGAGAGTTGAACTTGAAGGGTTCGTTCCCACAAGAACAGCTCAAATAAAGATAAAGGACAAGACTCTGGGATTTTTGGGGATGATCGACCCGGATATTTTAAAGAGTTTCGATGTAAAGAGCGAAGTCTACTATTTTGAGATTTCTCTTAAGGACCTTTACGAAGCATCGGAAAAGATACCCAAATATAGACCTTCTCCGATCTTCCCAAGCGTAAAGCGTGATGTCGCATTCTTGATGGGAAAGAACATCAAGTCCTCAAAAGTCATAGAGGATATCTATTCCTTAGGCGGAGAAATCGTTGAAGATGTGAGAATAATAGATGTCTACATCGGAAAAGGAGTACCTGAGGGTATGGTGAGCGTCACATTCTCGATAACTTTCAGAAGTAAAGACAGAACCCTAAAAGATGAAGAAGTCAACGAGCTGTTTGAGAAGATTGTTAGTGAGATAGAGAAGAAACACGGCTTGAGGAGGAGATTCTAATGATAACAGTCGGAGTCACCGGACTCCCTTTTGTTGGAAAAACAAAGCTTATGGAGCTGGTCGCAAGATACACAGGCCTTGATAGGATTGAAGAGAGAATAATCGTCAAAGTTCCAGATAGCAGGCTGGAAAGACTTGTCGAGATATATAACCCCAAGAAGATCACACCCATGGAGATGGAATTCATGGATGCTGGATCAATAGACCCAACTGAAGACAAGGTAACCACACGAACCTTTTCGAAACTCCAAGAAGTTGACTCTGTTGTAATAGTCATTAGAGCTTTTGAGAGCGAAGCTGTACCATTTGTCGAGGGGTATGAAAAGCCAGTAGATCAGTTAAAAGGAGTCTTAGACATATTTTTAGAAAGAGACTTGAAACTTCTCGAAGGAAGGATAGACAGGCTTAAGAATGCTAAAAGAAAGCTATCAAACATCGAAGAGATAGAACTTTCATTCTTAGAAAAAGCACTCGCTTATTTAAAGGAGAACAAAAACTTCATAGGCTTTGAGATGAAAAGCGACGAAAGGAAGATGATAACAGGGTACTCATTAATGTCGATGAAACCAAAGGTGGTATTGATAAACAAAGGAGAAAACGAAGATTATGAAGGCAAAGAAGAAGTGCTCAAGATAGTTAAAAGAGAAGAGATGGGATATACGGAGCTACCAATAGGAATTGCCGCAGAGCTTTTAGAGCTTGATGAAGAAGATAGAAAGGTATTCATGGAAGAGTACAAGGTCAATGAGATAGATATAGAACCGCTGATGAAAGAGATAATGAAGGTATCAAATCTCATGGTCTTCTACACTGCAGGGGAAAAAGAAGTCCACGCCTGGGAAGTCAAGAGAGGCTCTACAGCACTCGATGTTGCCGGAACAATACACAGTGATATAGCTCGCGGATTTATAAGAGCTGAGATATTCTCTTTCGATGATATAGATAGAGAAGGATCCGAGAAAGCTCTTAAGGAAAAAGGTCTGATAAGAGTTGTTGGAAAAGATCACATAGTCCAGGATGGAGACATTGTTTACATAAGATTCAATGTCTGAGGAGGAGATGTTTTGAGAAAACTCAGAGAGAGAGATTTGAGGCCGAAATACTACCTCCTTCCTAAGTTTAAAAAGACTAGTGATATTAAGGAGACTGATGAGTTCATAGGCCAAGAAAGAGCGAGAAAAGCAATGCTTTTTGGACTGTCTATAAAAGAGAGAGGATACAACATATTCGTCGTTGGCCCGGTAGGAACTGGCAGAAGAACATTCTCAAAAAAATTCTTAAGGGATTTCTCAAAAAATCTCCCGGTACCGGATGATTGGGTCTATGTTTTTAACTTCGAAAATCCTTTATTTCCTCTATCTCTCAGGCTTAGGGCCGGTATGGGAAAGAAACTCAAGAAAGATATGGAGAAATTAGTGGATGAAGTTTTGGCAAGAATACAAAAGTCTTTTGAAAGTGAGGAATTCTCAAGGAAAAGAGCGGAGATAGAAGACGAATACGCGAGAAAGAAGAACGAGATATGGAACAAAGTCGTAGAAGCCGCCAAAGAATTGGGATTCTCAGTCCAGATAAATGCCACTGGAGTCGTTAGTATGCCAGTGATGAATGGAAAACCTGTAACTCCTGAGATGTATGACCTCCTTCCAGATGAGAAAAAGAGAGAAATAGATGAAAACTCGATGAAAGTAAAACACTTGATTGAAGGAGCTCTTCACAGATCGAGCGTCTTGGATAGAGAGATGAACGAGAAGCTAAAGGAGCTCAGCAGAGATACCGCACTCTTTTCGATCGGCAGGCTCTTTGAATATCTCAAATCAAAATATCAAGAGTTCAATCAGGTAGTGGAATATCTAGAAAATGTCAAGTCTGATATACTGGAAAATCTGGACGATATGAGATCTTCTAGTGAAAAGATTCCTTACTATAAGGTGAGATACAGCGTGAATCTATTGGTTGACAACTCAAATCTCAAAGGAGCTCCCGTTGTTTACGAACCCAATCCAACATATTCAAATCTATTCGGAAAAATCGAGTACACAACAAGACTCGGAATGCTCGTCACCGATTTCACGATGATAAGGCCGGGAGCACTCCATAGAGCTAACGGAGGATTTCTAATAGTTGACGCAGAGGCCATTCTGAAAAATCCTCACTCTTGGGAAGGTTTAAAAAGAGCTCTTGTGAACGGCATATTGAATATAGAAAACATGGAGAGTTTCTTGGGATTCTCAAATACAATAACCCTAAAACCGGAACCAATCCCACTCAATGTTAAAGTAATCATGATCGGAACGAACTACATATACTCGCTTCTGTACAACTTGGACGACGACTTTTCAAAACTCTTCAAAGTAAAATCAGAATTCGATCCCGTGATGGAATACAGCAGAAGAACCGCCAGGGCTTTTGTGAGTTTTCTGGAAAGCGTAAGAAAAAGTTGCGATCTTCCTGAAGTATCCTTCGATGCTGTCAAAGAAATGCTCTGGTATTCGAACAAACTCGCGGGAAGCAGAAAAAAGCTTTCGGCAAGGCTGGGAAAGATAGGAGATCTACTCAGAGAGTCCGCTTATGTATCGAAGATATCTGGAAAAGCCTATGTGGACTCAGAAGACGTTTTAAAAGCGATCGAGGAAATGGAAGAAAGGGTTAATTTATATCAAGAGAAATATGATGATATGATAAGGGAGAACAAGCTTCTTTTAGAAGTAGAAGGGTTTAAAATCGGCCAGATTAACGGTCTCACAGTACTGGATTTAGGAGATTACACATTCGGCCTTCCGGTTAAAATAACAGCGAAGACATTTCTTGGAAAAAGCGGTGTGATAGACATCCACAGAGAAGCAGATCTTTCCGGGAAGATACATTCGAAAGCCGTTCTGACGCTTGAGGGATTTTTCGGATCGAGATACGCGAGAAAATTTCCCATCTCACTCGCCGTTTCTCTGAGTTTCGAGCAGGTTTATTCAACACTTGAGGGCGATAGTGCCTCTCTAGCGGAAGTTCTGGCTATAATCTCCGCTATATCTGAAGTGCCAATAGATCAGGGAATAGCTGTGACAGGGTCTATAAATCAGAGCGGTGAGGTTCAGGCTGTCGGAGGAGTCACGGAGAAAGTAGAGGGATTTTTCAGAGTTTGCAAGCAAAAAGGATTAACGGGGAATCAAGGAGTAGTTTTACCAAAATCAAATGTCGATGAGCTTGTTCTGAACAGGGAAGTTATCGAAGCTGTTAGAAATGGGAAGTTTCACATATGGACAGTCGAAGATGTGGATCAGGCTATAGAAATTGTCATGAAGAAGAAAGCTGGAAAACTCTCAAAGAAAGGAAATTACAGAAAAGGCACGGTAAACAGGATGGTCTGCGACAAACTCAGGGAAGCTAGGGAGTACTTGGAGGGTAAAAGAAGAAGATGAGACTCGTAGTCGGAAGGTTTATTCCGGGAAATTCCATCATTCACAGATCTTCACCGGTCTCCAAGATACTCTCAGTTCTCATTCTTACAATAGGTGTCATACTATCTTCTAATTACCGCGATTATTTGCTCTTATCCATCATACTAATAGTTATTCTCTTGCTCTCAAAAATAAAGATTTCCTTATACTTGAAAGGTTTGAAAAACATAATGTTTTTGATAGCGTTTGCCGTTATCATTCAGCTTATATATTCCGGCATTATGCCAGCCGTAGAATCAACCGTTAGAATTGTTCTCATACTCCTGTTCGCTGAAATCTTAACTTTCACCACACGACCAATTGACTTAGCTCATTCCCTTGAAGATATCCTAAAGATATTCGGAACGCCTTTAAAGACAAGACAGGAACTCTCAATGATAATGATGATAGCGATAAGATTCGCACCCGTTATGCTTGAGGAAGTTGACAGAATAACAAAATCCCAGATGGCTCGTGGTGCCAAAATAGACTCCGGGAAATTATGGGATAGAATGAAATCCCTCATATCTATAACCGTCCCTCTCATGGCATCAGCGGTGAGAAAATCCGAAGAGATCGCTTTAGCAATGGAAGTTAGGAGGTTCAAACCTGGAAATCCAAGAAGTAGATACAGAGTTTACTCTTGGGGGATCAAAGAATGGACTCTGATTATATCTGCAGCTCTTTCAGTTGCGATAGTAACAACTTTTTAAAGCCCATACTTCATACAACACACAAAAACGCCGATCCGGATTCTTTCGCCGGCGTTCTGTGGGGAGTGAATATCTTTGGAGGTTGTTCACTAGTTCACAACCCATCAAGGATAGTTAGAAATCTCATGGAGTATGTGAGTTTTCGAGAGAATATCTGCTGGAATTTTAAAAGAGTCTTCGCGTACGATGTGAGCTCGCCAGAGAAGCTTCCAATAACTCAAGCAGAGAAACTGGTTGTCGTAGATCATCATCCAAAAAACTCCTTTAAAAACGCCAAACTCGTGTGGAGGCCTAGGGCTTCTCTATCGATGAATCTCTACGATATATCAGAAGGATTGAATCTCTCAGAAAAAGTGTTGTTTGCCTTCGCAGTCGCGCTTGTCACTGACACGGCAATTCTGAGAACAGCTTCATCGGAGGAGTTGATATATCTTTCAAAGTTTCTTAAAGGTAGAAAGCTTGAGGATGTTTTCAAAGTTATATTCGAAGGTTCTGTAAAAATGGAAGATTTTCTGAAAGATCTAAATGGCATCAAAAGGGAAAAATCCGTGTGTTTTGGGAGATTCTCAAATGAGGACCACTTTCTATTTTTCTGTGATACATTCATGTATGCACTTGGATGCAATATAGTTGCTGGAGAGTTCGATTGGGGAGTATGGATTTACGCTGAGAAGAAAATGATTCAGCCTCTGTTCAGGGTTCTTAAAATTCTGGAAAAAGATTTCAAAAGATTTGGAGGACGGCTTATTGGAGCAAATCTTCACACAGTGGTAGGTCGCTTAATAGATCTTCTTCAGTTATGAGTCGATATCCATGTTCTCTTAAAAGAGCTGCTGCAACACCAACACCACTTACGAGTTTTCCACTGAATGTTCCATCGTATACCTTTCTCAATCCGCATGATGGGCTTCTGGATTTCAGTATGATTGCACAAGGCTTGACTATTCTGGCTATATCCAAGCTCATCTTCGCACCGCGATGGAAATTTTCCGTGACATCTTCTCCCAATTCATTTATCACCTTATCATCTCTTATCTCAGATCTTGGCCTTGGTGTGGGAAGGCCCCCAAGTTGTTCCGGGCAAAATGGAACCAGTACAAAATCTTCCGAGAGTGATATGACTTTCTCAGCACCCTTGGCTTTCCCATCGTATCTTGTTGGGAGTCCCAAAAGACAGGCACTTACCATTATCACTCTCCGCCCATCCACTTTTCTTCTTCCTTCAAGACATACATTCTATTTGACGATGGCAGGAAGGCAAGGGGATTCGTGTGCTTTCCGTATATTCGAACTTCAAAGTGAACATGTGGACCTGTACTTATTCCGGTACTCCCAACTCTTCCTATGAGCTGCCCCTTTTTCACATATTCACCAACGAAAACATCTATTTTTGAAAGGTGTCCATAGACGGTCTGATACTTTCCATGGTCTATGAGTATCATGTTCCCATATCCGCCATTCTTTCCTACAAATTTTACAACTCCATCATCCGCAGCAAAGACCGGGCTTCCAAGAGGCGCTGCTATGTCAACTCCTGTGTGAAAAGACCATCTCTTCGTTATCGGATGTATCCTCCAACCGTATTTCGAGGTTATCAACCCGTAAGCTGGCCATATGAACTTAGAGGATTCGTTAAACGCCATTCCCATTATCTCTGTTGGAACGAAGAGTTTTTCCCCTTCGTATATGACATCTGAAAGGAGAGAATTGGCTGCCTTCAACAGGTTTACGGTGGTGAAAAATCTCATAGCTATGCTTTCTAGCGTATCTCCTTCTCTGACTGTGTAGATTATCCCATCAGGTATTGGAAACACTATTTCTTCTCCTACTCTCAACCTCTTTGGGTCTTTTAAATCGTTCCAATCAAGTATCGTTGACATAGATACATCAAGAGATTTTGATATGGAGAAGAGAGTATCTCCAGGCTGGACATAGTAGTGCATCAGAAAATACGAAAAAACTTGGCTGAATATAGCCATGACTATTGCAAGGGAGAAAAACTTGTTCAAGCTCTTTCACCCTCTCCTTAGAGTTTTAGAAGCTTTCTTATCTCCTCTTTGAGTTCGGTGAAGTCCATCGATTTTACCACATAAGCGTCTGCTGCCCATGATGCGAGATCGCTCTTGTAATGTGAGTATGCAGTTAGAAGTATTATCTTAACATCCTTTTTTATCTCTCTGAGTTTCCCGGCAACTTCCAATCCATTCATACCAGGCATCTCTATGTCTATAGTAACAAGATCGTAGTTTCCTTTCTGAAACTTCTCTATAGCCTCTTCTCCGTTTGATGCTTCATCAACTTCCAATCCCATATCTCTGAGCTCCTCGCTTATCAAGAGTCTGAGGTTTGGTTCATCATCCACAACTAAAACTCTCTTTCCCATTTTCAATCCCCCTTCTCCTTGGGTATTTCGAATATAAAAGCGGTCCCATCACCTGAAGGACTCTCAACCCATATTTTACCCCTGTGTTCGTCTTCTATTATCTTTTTGGATATCGGAAGTCCAAGCCCCGTTCCATGAATCTTAGTTGTGAAGAACGGGGTAAAAATCTTTTCTTTAACATCAGGCGGAATTGGATCGCCCTTGTTCCAAAACTCAACTCTAACTTTGTCTCCGAAATCCTCCACCGTAACTCTTATCTTACCACCTTCCGGTGTAGCATCTAAGGCATTTTGCATCAAGTTTATCAGCACCTGCTTTATTCTGCTCCTGTCTGCAAAAACCTCGACCTCGCTCTTATCACTTATCAAAGCAAACTCCACATTTTTCTCCTCGAATTTCTCTTCATGAAGAAGATAGACCTCTCTTATGAGTTCTACTATGTCAAATTCACTGAAATCCAGCTTTCTCGTATCCCTACTGAACTCCAGTATCTCTCCAACTATCTCTTCTAACCTCTTCACCTCATCAATGAGTATCTCCATATACTTATTTCTGAGCTCTGGATTATCCGCATGTTTTTGAAGTCTTCTCAAAAATCCACCTATGACAGATATGGGATTTCTCAGCTCGTGAGCCACTCTTGCAGCCATTTCACCAAGCGCCGCCAGCTTTTCCTGCCTTTTTCTTTCAAGCTCTAGTATGTATCTCTCTGTAACATCTTCGAATGTTATTATCACACCATCCATTTTCCTTCCATCTGGACTCCAAAGCGGTGAGAACTTTATATCGAAATACCTTTCCTCACCACTTATGTTGAAGGGATAGTTAGAAAGATAGAGAACTTCCCTAGCTTCAAAGACCCTTCCAGCAACCGCCCAAATATCTTCAAATTCTGGACTGAGCCAAGATATCTGAGTGCCAACCATCCTCTCTCTTGGTCTGCCGAATATCTGCTCAGCTTTTCTATTCCACTCAAGCACTTTTCCTGAAGGATCTATAACCATAACAGCTATATCCAAGTTCTGGAGGATACTCTCTGAAAACTTTCTCAAATAATCTATCAAATTTTTCTGACGCTCTAGAGAAAGTGTTTTGCTTTTTAGCTCTTCATAGTTCATAACATTTTCTATGGCAAGCCCGGCGCTCTCTGCAATGAGCTTGAGGACCTCAACATCCATGTCGTTTATAGGACGCTTCGTTATCTTGTTGTCCATTATCACGACACCTATTGTATCCCATCTTCCTACAAGCGGCATTATGACGAAATCATCAGTCTTCACGAGCTCCACCAAATCGTATATCTCGCTACGCGATTTCTTCACCAAGTTCGGCGTCACATGAAAAACCCTTTTTCTAAGGACAACCCTTTCAAGTATCGGATGGCCTCTGTAGTGAAATATCCTATCTTCTATCTCTTTAGTAAGGCCCCCTGAGAAATCCACAGTCAAAGCTTCTTCTCTGAAGTACTGAACAGCGTCTCCGTATCTAAGAGCTCTTTGAGAAGTCTTCCTCTTGTAGTTTTCCAGTTCTTCTTTGGACTCAAATCCCGCCCACATCTTTCCGATCAGAACTTGCCTTTTGTTATCCTTTACCAAAAGAAGTGCTCTATCAAAATCAAGTCCTCTTGGCGTGGTAACACCCAAAAGAAGGATTTTGTAAACATTATTCAAATTGTAACTTGATCTCATCGCCTGGCTTATCACATAGACTGCTCCCAATTTTCTTATATGATCTCTGAGCATGGAAATGAGCTCTTCATGTCTTTTTCTGAGCTCCTCTAGCTTCTCAACTTCTTTTTTTATAGCCGTGTAGTATAGAATTCTTCCACTTGCAAGGGCGTATCTTCTCGATATTTCCTTCAAAACGGAAAGATCCAACTCATCGAAGTGCTTCACAGGCTTGTAACCAACGCTTTTTTTCTTGTTGACAAGAGCCAAAATCCCTTTCCTTCTGTTCTCAACATCGTAATGCACTGCTATCATGGATTTTATCTTTGTTTTGAATATCTCATCTATCGAGAGCTTTTCTAGTTCCTTTCTAGTTAAAAGCACTGATTCCCTATCCTCAAGCTTCACTATCAAAGGATGACTTCTCTCTATTACATCATACTTGAACTCGACATTTTTGGATTTTCTCACAACATAGTTTTCCTCTTCTCTCTCCAAAATGAAAGCCCCTTCCGCTTCCAATACCGCTATGGCTATATCTATGACGCCGTCTATTAACTCCTCTTCCTCCTTCGTTTTTTCAAAAAGATCTGTGAACTTTCCCAACAGCGAGTACTTCTTCAAAGAATCCTCAAGCTGTCTGTACTTTACGAGAAATCTCAATGCCATTGTGACATCTCTTGAGAGAGCCTCTATCTTTTTCTCGTCTACCTCCCCTCCAAGCAAAACGATGCCAATTATTTCATCACCTCTGGAGAGTTTTATCATCATCTTGTAACCTTCAATCCCGATATCCTCAGGCACAGGATGAGGTTTCATCGGTGGTATATCTTTCAAGAAATCCGTATCCTTTATCTTGAGTATTCCTATGTTCTCCTTAAGATCCTTGTCTGTAGATCCGACAAGTCTGAGAATCTTTCTCTCTTTCTCATAAACAAACAGAGAGACCTTTTCACAGCCAGATCTCTC